>JBDSAJ010000442.1:0-12648 GCA_039922235.1 Umezawaea sp. | reverse complement strand
CGGTCGCGAAGCCGAACTCCTCCGCGCCGAGCAGCGCGGCGATCACGACGTCGCGGCCGGTCTTGAGCTGGCCGTCGGTCTGCACCACGATCCGGTCGCGCAACCTGTTGGCCAGCAACGTCTGCTGGGTCTCGGCGAGACCCAGCTCCCACGGCCCGCCCGCGTGCTTGAGCGAGGACAGGGGAGAGGCGCCGGTGCCGCCGTCGTGCCCGGAGATCAGCACCACGTCGGCGTGCGCCTTGGAGACGCCCGCCGCGACCGTGCCCACACCGACCTCGGACACCAACTTCACGTGGATGCGGGCGGCCGGGTTGGCGTTCTTGAGGTCGTGGATCAGCTGGGCCAGGTCTTCGATGGAGTAGATGTCGTGGTGCGGCGGCGGGGAGATGAGCCCGACGCCCGGCGTGGAGTGCCGGGTCTTCGCGATCCACGGGTACACCTTGGTGCCGGGCAGTTGCCCGCCCTCGCCGGGCTTCGCGCCCTGCGCCATCTTGATCTGGATGTCGTCCGCGTTCACCAGGTACTCGCTGGTGACGCCGAACCGGCCGGACGCCACCTGCTTGATCGCCGAGCGGCGCAGGTCGCCGTTGGCGTCGCGGGTGTAGCGGTCGTTGTCCTCGCCGCCCTCACCCGTGTTGGACTTGGCGCCCAACCGGTTCATCGCGATCGCGAGGACCTCGTGCATCTCCTTGGAGATCGAGCCGTAGGAGATGGCGCCGGTGGCGAACCGCTTGACGATCTCGGAGACCGGTTCGACCTCCTCGATCGGCACCGCGGGCCGCAGGCCCTCCTTGAACGCGAACAGGCCGCGCAGCGTGAGCAGCCGCTCGGACTGCTCGTCGACCGCCTTGGTGTACTCCTTGAAGATGTCGTAGCGCCCGGACCGCGTCGAGTGCTGGAGCTTGAACACGGTGGTGGGGTTGAACAGGTGCGCCTCGCCCTCGCGGCGCCACTGGTAGTCGCCGCCCACCTCCAGTTCGCGGTGGTCGGCGTGCATCCCGTCCTCCGGGAACGCCTTGCGGTGCCGCCTCGCCACCTCCTCGGCCAGCACGTCGAAGTCGACGCCGCCGAGCCGGGACGTGGTGCCGGTGAAGGAGTTCTCGATGACGGCTGCGCCGAGCCCGATGGCCTCGAAGATCTGCGCGCCGGTGTAGGAGGCGACGGTCGAGACGCCCATCTTCGACATCGTCTTGCGCACGCCCTTGCCCAGCGCCTTGATCAGGTTCCGGGTCGCCTGGTGCGGGGAGGTGTCGCCGAGCACGCCGCGCGCGGACAGGTCCTCCACGGTCGCCATGGCCAGGTACGGGTTGACGGCCTTGGCGCCGTAGCCGACCAGCAGCGCGATGTGGTGCACCTCGCGGGCGTCGCCGGACTCCACGATGAGCCCGACCTGCGTGCGGGTCTTCTCCCGCACCAGGTGGTGGTGCACCGCGCCGGTCAGCAGCAGCGACGGGATCGGCGCCTTCGTCGCGGTCACGCCGCGGTCGGACAGCACGATCACGCGGGCGCCGTCCTCGATGGCCTCCGACACCTCGGAGCGGATCTGGTCCAGCCTGGCCACCAGCGCCGCCCCGCCGCCGCGCACGTCGTAGGTGCCGCGGACCGTGACGGCCTGGAACTCCGGGAACTCCCCGTCGTCGTTGACGTGGGTGATCTTGGCCAGTTCGTCGTTGTCCAGCACCGGGAACGGCAGCGTGATGCGCCTGCACGAGTCCGCGTCGGCCAGGAGCAGGTTGGGCTCCGCACCGACCGTCGTCTGCAGCGACGTGATCAGCTCTTCCCGGATCGAGTCCAGCGGCGGGTTCGTGACCTGCGCGAACAGCTGGCTGAAGTAGTCGAACAGCTGCCGCGGCCGGTCCGAGAGCGGCGCGAACGGGGCGTCGTTGCCCATCGAGCCGATCGGTTCCGCGCCGGAGGTCGCCATCGGCCGGAGGAGGATGTTCAGCTCCTCGTCGGTGTAGCCGAAGGCCTGCTGCCTGCGCACCAGCGACGCGTGCGACGGCCACTCGCGCTCGCGCAGCGGGAGGTCGTCGAGCGCCACCAGGCCCTGCGCGATCCAGTCCGCGTACGGGTGCGCGGCGGCGAGTTCACCCTTGATCTCGTCGTCGTCGATGATCCGGCCTGCCGCGGTGTCCACGAGGAACATGCGGCCCGGCTCCAACCGTCCCTTCCGGACGATGGTCGCCGGGTCGAACTCCAGCACGCCGGCTTCGGAGCCGAGCACCACGAGCCCGTCCTCGGTGACCCAGTAGCGGGCCGGGCGCAGGCCGTTGCGGTCCAGCACCGCGCCGATGACCGTGCCGTCGGTGAACGACACCAGCGCCGGCCCGTCCCACGGCTCCATGAGCGTGGCGTGGAACTCGTAGAACGCGCGCCGCGCGGCGTCCATCTCGGTGTGGTTCTCCCACGCCTCCGGGATCATCATCAGCACCGCGTGCGGCAGCGACCGGCCGCCGAGGTGCAGCATCTCCAGCACCTCGTCGAACGTCGCCGAGTCGCTGGCGCCGCGGGTGATGACCGGGAAGATCCGCGAGATGTCGCCGTCGATGACGTCGGACGCGAGCGTCGACTCGCGGGCGTCCATCCAGTTCCGGTTGCCCCGCAACGTGTTGATCTCGCCGTTGTGCGCCACGTACCGGTACGGGTGCGCGAGCGGCCACGACGGGAACGTGTTGGTGGAGAACCGGGAGTGCACCAGGCCGATGGAGCTGGTGACCCGCTCGTCGGTGAGGTCCGGGAAGAACCGCTCCACCTGGGGCTCGGTCAGCATGCCCTTGTAGACGATCGTCCGCGCGGACAGCGACGGGAAGTACACGTCCGCCGCGTGCTCGGCGCGCTTGCGCACGACGAACGCCAACCGCTCCAACGCCAGCCCCTCGACAGCTGGGTTGCGCGGTGCGACGAACACCTGGGAGAAGTGCGGCATCGTCGTGGCGGCGGTCGGCCCGACGTGCTCGGTGTCGACCGGGAGGTCGCGCCAGCCGAGGACTTCGGCGTCCTCTTCCGCGGCGATCCGGGCGATGGTGGCGACGACCTGGTCGCGCTCGCCGGGGTCGGTGGGCAGGAACGCCGTCCCCACGGCGTACCCACCGGCCTCCGGCAGGGCGAAGCCCACGACGGCGCGGTAGAAGTCGTGCGGGACCTGGATCAGGATGCCCGCGCCGTCACCGGTCTCCGGTTCCGCTCCTCGGGCTCCCCGGTGCTCCAGGTTCCGCAGCGCGATCAGCGCCTTGGACACGATGTCGTGGTTGCGCCGTCCCGCGAGGTCGGCGACGAACGCGACACCGCACGCGTCGTGCTCGAACTGCGGGTCGTACAGACCCGGTGTGGAACTCGGATGCTGCTGGTGGTGGGTCACAGCCTGCGGCCCTCCCATGGCTAGTCGCTGAAAAGGGGCTCACGTCGTTCGGGCACACGTCTGTGGCCGGAGCCCAGCACGACGAGGTGCCGTGGGCACGGCCTGTCCGGGTACTGCGAAACGTCGGTTGACTACCGGTGGTGATGACCGCACGCCGTTGTGCGGGAGGCACTGCGTGGTGCTCGCGCACTCGGCCGGATGGCGGAGCGTGGTGCGCGCTGGTGCTGGGCCGGGGGTGACCCGGTCTTGTGACGATAGTGTGAATTCGCCGTTATGGCTCTAGTCCGTCCAGGGCTCGTGGGAAATCCCACCCCTTGTTGACATTTTCCCGGAAACTGGAACCGCCGCGCACTGCGCCGAACGGCGCACAAAATGGTGTTTGAGCAGGTCGCCAGGGGGGAATAACGGGCCTAGGGCTTGCGCCGGAGCAGGTAGGTGTCCATGATCCAGCCCTTCCGCTCCCGCGCTGCGGAACGGGTCTCGACGATCCGCTCGCCCACCTCGCGGACCGGGCCCGAGATGAGCAGTTCGTCCGGTGTGCCGATGTACGCGCCCCAGTAGATGTCCACGTCGTCGTCCACGCCGGTGAACGAGTTGTGCGCGTCGAGCATGACGACCACGTCGTCCACGTCCTCCGGGAATCTCTTGGCCAGTCGCCGCCCGGTGGTGATCTGCACGGGCCGCCCGACCCGGTTGAGGCTCGTCCGGTGCTTCGCGACCAGCGCCTGCACGCTGGTGATGCCGGGGATGACCTCGTAGTCGAACTCCACGCCGCCGCGGGACAGGATGTCCTCCACGATGGCCAGCGTGCTGTCGTAGAGGGCGGGGTCGCCCCACACCAGGAACGCCCCGGTCTGCCCGTCCGCCAGTTCGGTGCGGATCAGCTCCTCGCACACGTCCGCGCGCCGTCGGCGCCAGTCGTGCACGGCCTCGGCGTACGCGGGCGTGCTCCGGTCGCGCTCGGGGTCGCGCGCCTCCACGACCCGGTAGGGCCGGTCGACGTGCCGGTCCAGGATCTCCTGCCGCACGTCCACCAGGTCCTGCTTGACCTCGCCCTTGTCCAGGACGAAGAACACGTCGACCCGGTTGAGCGCCTTGACCGCCTGGATGGTCACGTAGTCCGGGTCGCCCGCGCCGATGCCGATGAGGAGGATCTGCTTCACGGCCCGGAGTCTGCCGGCTCGGAGCCCCGCGGCTACCGCTGCTCGCTCATGGCGCCGCGCACACACCCGGCGGCGGCGATCAGGAGCGTCGCCGCGAGCACGGCGGGCCACACGGTCGCCGACGTGATCGCGATCGCGATGTTGGTCAGCCCCGTGAGGGCGAACAAGACAGCGGGCACCAACCACGCGCGGTGGTAACCCTGGGTAACCCGGTATCTCACCGACTGGTCGATCATGGTGCACCTCCATGCCCTGTGACGCCCATATCGGCGGCACGTCGAGCCGGGTTACCCACTTCTGCGTGGTTTCACTCCTTTTTCCGACGAGCGGTTGGTTTGGTGAGACGGACGGTCAAGCGCGGTCGAGTCTGGGGAACAAAACCTCTCTGAGTAGCAGTAGCACGGCCGCTGCCAGCGGAATTGCGATGACGGCCCCGACCACCCCCAGCAGGGTCCCTCCAATGAGGACGGCGGCGACCGTGACGACGTCGGGCACCTGGACCACGCGGCCCATGACCTTCGGCGCGAGGAGGTAGTTCTCGACGGTCTGGTAGACGATGAAGAACACGGCCGTCGCGATGCCTACGGGGAGTGACACCGTGAGAGCGATGAGGCTCACGACGACCGCCGCGATGGTCGCCCCGACGGCCGGGATGAGGTCCAGGATCATGACCGCGATGGCGAGCAGCAGCGCGTAGGGGACGCCGAGCGCGATCAGCCAGACGAACGTGACGCCGCCCGCGATGAGCGAGATCAGCACGTTGCCCAGGACGTAGCCGCCGATCCTGGCGAACATCTGGTCGCCGATCAGGATCGCGCGCGGCCTGCGGGAGCTGGGCACGAACCGGTACATCGTGCGGCGGATCGCGGGCAGGTAGCCGAGGAAGTACGCCGTCAGGATCAGCACGATGACCGTGTTGGTCAGGACGCCGAACACCATCCGGCCCGCGCCGAGTATCCCGTTCATCAGGGTGTCCTGGTTCGTGCTGAGCAGCTTCTGCACCCGTGCCTGCAGGTCGAACCGCGTGTTCAGCTCGGCGAGCCAGGTCCCCTTCGACGTCAGGTCGTCGAGGTACTCCGGCGTGCGGGAGGCGAACTGCGTCGCCTGGTCGATGAGCGGGGTGATCGCCATGACCAGGAAGCCGACGAGCACCGCGACCAGCGTCACCAGCACGGCCGAGACCGCGGCGGCGCGCGGCCAGTTGCGCTTGGCGAGCCACGACACCGCCGGTTCGAGGCCAACGGCGAGGAAGAACGCCAGTCCGATGAGGACTAGCACGTCCCGCGTGCCGATCACGAGCTGGGTGAGCGCGTAGGTGACGGCGACCCCGGCCGCGCCGACCATGCCTACGAAGAAGGGGGAGCGGCGGTTGAGGGGGCGACCGGGACGGCCGAGCGGCCGGTCGTCGCTGCGCATCCGTTCCGCCTCGGCCTCGGCGTCGGCGATCGGGCCCTCGGCCTCTTGCTCGTGCGGCTGCGCCACCAGGTCGTGGTGCGCTTCCGAGGCTTCGCCAGCAGAATCGGGCATGTCGCCCGGATGCCCTGGCGAACCACACAGAAAACCTACAGGGCCCGCACAGGGTCCAGCCGGTTTCCCCCGAGAAGGTTGGCCCATGAGCGGACACACACCAGATCACGACCGGGGCCTCGCCTTCGACCTCGCGACGCTGAACCGGCGGCGGGTCCTCGCGCTGTTCGGCGGTGCGGGCCTCGCCACCCTCGCCGGCTGCGCCGGCGCGTCGACCGATTCGACGGCCGCCGCGTCGTCCACCACCTCGGCGGCTTCTTCAACGGCGTCGTCGGCGGCGGCGTGCGCGACCGAGATCCCCGAGGAGACGGCGGGCCCCTACCCCGGCGACGGGTCGAACGGGCCGAACATCCTCACCGAGAGCGGGATCGTGCGCGGTGACATCCGATCCAGCTTCGGCAGCGCGTCCGGCACCGCTCAGGGTGTGCCGCTGACCATCACCCTGACCGTGCAGGACGACTGCAAGCCGCTCGCGGGAGCCGCCGTCTACCTGTGGCACTGCGACCGCGAGGGCAGGTACTCGATGTACACGCAGGGCGTCACGGACCAGAACTACCTGCGCGGCGTGCAGGAGACCGACGGTTCCGGTCAGATCACGTTCACCAGCGTCTTCCCCGGCGCCTACGCAGGCCGCTGGCCGCACGCGCACTTCGAGATCTACCCGAGCGTGGCCGAGGCGACCAAGGCGGGCGACCCGGTGAAGACCACGCAGCTCGCGTTCCCGCAGGACGTGTGCGAGAAGGTGTACGCGACCGACGGGTACAGCGCGAGCGTGCGCAACCTGGCATCGACCCCTCTCGACTCGGACATGGTGTTCCGCGACGGCCACGACACCCAGATGGCGACCGTGACCGGGGACGTGACGTCCGGGTACAAGGCGACCCTGGTGGTGGGGTTGTAGACAGCGAGTCGACAGCTGGTTCACAGGGTCGCGTCAGGTGGGTCGGCGAGGCTGTGGCGCATGAGCGGTCACACCACCGAGCACGACCGGGGCCTCGCCTTCGACCTGTCGACCCTGAACCGGCGCCGCGCGCTGGCGCTGTTCGGCGGGTTCGCGCTCGCCGCGTGCGCCCCGTCGGCGTCAGGGCTGAAGCCCATCCCGGAGGAGACCGCGGGCCCCTACCCCGGTGACGGCTCGAACGGGCCGAACGTGCTGACCGAGAGCGGCATCGTGCGCTCGGACGTGCGCACGAGCTTCGGCGCGGCGTCGGGGACCGCGCCGGGCGTGCCGCTGAAGATCAGCCTCACCGTGCGGAACACCGAGCAGGACGGCGCGGCCTACGCCGGGGCGGCGGTGTACGTGTGGCAGTGCGACCGCGACGGCGCCTACTCGATGTACTCCGACGGCCTGACCGACCAGAACTACCTGCGCGGCGTGCAGGAGACCGATGCCTCGGGCCGCGTGGAGTTCACCACCGTCTACCCCGGCGTGTACCCCGGTCGGTGGCCGCACGTGCACTTCGAGGTCTACCCGACGCTCGCCGAGGCCACCACGGCGGGCGAGCCGGTGGCGACCTCGCAGCTCGCGTTCCCGAAGGACGTGTCCGACGTCGTGTACGCCGGACCGGGGTACGAGGCGAGCGTGGCGAACTTCGCCCGGATGACGCTGGAGTCGGACATGGTGTTCCGCGACGGCCACGACGCGCAGCTCGCCGTGCTCACCGGCGACGCGACTTCCGGGTACGCGGCGACGTTGGAGGTACCGGTCTAGGCGAACCGGTTGCGCAGGCCGGTGAGGGTGGAGGTGATGCCCTTGGCGTTGACGGTGGGCATCCGCAGGAGCTCCAGGACCTTCGGCGAGCGGGCGTCGTTGTAGTCGAACGTCTCGGTGACCGTGGTGCGGCCGTCCTGCTCGTCGAACGTCCAGCGCCAGCGGTGGCCCATCGGGTGCCGCCACTCGATCAGCCGGTCGTCCTCGAACGCCGTCACGTGGCTGGTGATGCGGTACGGGAAGCCGTACATCTTCATCGCCACGGAGAACTCCGCGCCCTCCGTGAGGCGGTCGGGACCCTCGACCCCCTCCAGCACGGTGCCCGACCCGTCGACCTCGCCGTGCCTGCGGGGGTCGGCGAGCAGGGCGAACAGGGTCGCCGCCGGGGCGTTGACCACCACCTGCCTGGTGACGGTCCGCTTCCCGGTGTCGATCTCGCGCACGTCTTCCACCCGAACTCCTCCAGCCCACCGCGACGCCGAACAGACGTTCCGCAGGCATCTTCCCCGGACCGTGGGGGCCAGGCTCAGCCTGGCCCCCACTTTCCCCTACGAGGCGTTGGTGAAGGTGAGGTGCACCGCGGTCACCGGCCCGAAGTCCACGTTGCCCGTCAGTTCCGCGTCGCTGAGCGCGCGGCGGTGGACGCGGAACTCGTCCAGCGTCCCCTTGAACCGGTTGGTGCCGTCCGGTTTGACGCCGAGGCGGATGCCGTCCACGGCGAAGGCGTCGCCGTAGGTGAGCGATCCGGCCACCGGGCTGCTCGACCGGTTGTCGTCGACGAGCAGTTCCACGACACCACCCGACCGCCGGACCGTGACGAGGTGCCAGTCGTCGTCACCGAACGCCGCATCCGTCGAGGGGTCGGTGAGGGCCAGCTCGTAGGAGCCGGTGTCGGTCTGGAGGTAGCCGTAGAAGCGGTCCTTGGAGGGTTGGGCGCGCAGCCACAGGGACCGTTCGGTGGCACCGGTGCCGTAGGCCCAGAAGAGGACCTGGTCCGCGGTCGTGCCGGTGGCGGAGTACTTCACCCAGGTGGAGACGGTGAAGTCGCCGTCCGCCAGCGCCATGCTCGGACGGTAGGGCACGTAGGCCGCGTCGTCCGAGCCGTCGAACCGGAGCCCGGTGCCGTACCGTCCCGCGACTACCGAAGGCGCGCCGAGGACCTCGGCGTTGGCGCAGTGCGCCGAGGAGTCCGGGGTCTGCGGTCCGGTCACCGGGTCCGCGCTCTCCTGCGTCTGGGTGTTCTGGTGCTCGAACGTCCACCACAACGCGGGCAGGCCTGCCGGGAACTTGCTCTCGGCCGCGCTCGCGCTGACGAGTTCCGCGCCGGTCAGAGCCCGGTGGTAGAGCCGGAAGTCGTCGAGCGAACCCTGCATCACGTCGGTGCCGTCCATCTTGGACCCCAGCCGCAGGCCCTTGATGCCGTCGGCCTGGTCGGCGCTCACCGACCCGGTCAGACCCGTCGCCGTAGCGGGGTTCGTCCCGTCGACGCTGAGCTGGACCTGGCCGCCGGTCCTGGTCAGGGCGAGCAGGTGCCAGGCGTTGTCCCCGAATGCCCTCCGGCTGTTGTTGGTGTCCGGCAGTGGGACGTTCACGGACGTGGTGTCGGTTTGCACCCAGGCCCACAGCCGGTCCTGGTCAGGTTGTGCCCGCACCCAGATCGAGCGCTCGCCCGGTGTCGTGCCGTAAGCCCAGAGCAGCGCCTGGGTGGGCGTGCTCGCCGTGGCGCTGTACTTGAACCAGACGGCCATCGTGAAGTCGCCCGACCCGAGGTCCAAGGTCGACGAGAAGGGCGTTTCCACGCCGAGGTGCGGCGAGTCGACCTTGAGCCCCCTGGTGCCCGCGACCCGTCCGGTGTCGGGCAGGATCCCGCCGAGGACGGTGGCGTTGGCGCAGTGCCCGGACACGTCCTCGGTCGTCGCCGTCGTCGTCCTGGAGGGCACGACCGCGCCGTCCACCCTGGCCATCACCAGGCTCAGCACGGGCTTTCCGCCACGGGTGAGCTGGACGTCCTTGATCCGGCCGTTCAACGCGTCACTGGCCGCGGTGTCCTGTTTGGCGCCGAGGCGAATGCCCGTCACACCTGAACTGACAGGCCCCGCGATGCCGTCCGCGGTCACCGATGCCGTGCCGACGGTGAGCTGGAGCCGACCGCCGGTCCTGGTCACGGTCGCCTGGTGCCAGCCGTCGTCCCCGAAGGCGACGTCACCGCTGCTGTCCTTCAGCGAAGCGGTCGCACCACCCCCGGCGCCCTGGACCCAGGCCGTGACCTGGTCGTCGCCGGGTTGCAGGCGCACCCACACCTGCGGGACGTTCGTGCCGGTCCCATGACCCCAGAACAACACCTGGTCGCGGGTCGAAGCCGAGGCCTGGTAGCGGAACCGCAGCGAGACGGTGAAGTCGCCGCTGCCGGGGTCGATCGCCCGCGAGTACGGCACGTCCGCGTAGTCACCGGTCCCGTCGAGCAGCAGACCGTCGTTCACGGTCGCGTTTCCCTTGAGGTAAGCGTCATTCGCTTCGGGTGTGCTGTCCGGCGTGGTCGGGCCCGCGGGCTGGGCGGGCTGGGCGGAGGGCGTTCCCCTGGTGGTGCCCGGCAGGTCGAGCTGGGCAGGGGTGAACCGGGCGAACCGGAGCTCGTCGGCGGAGAAGTCGACCCCGCCCTCGTACAGCAGGCCGATCTCGCCGCCGGTCAGCTCGGCCAGGTCCGAGTAGCCCGCGCGGTCGTTGGTGACGATCCCGTTCGTCGTGTTGACCCAGGTGGCGCCGCCGTCCGTGGAGTGCCGGATCCGCATCTGCCTGCGCTCGTCGGGGTCGGCCGGGGCGGAGAAGACCAGGACGTCGCCGGGTGTGGTCCGGTAGGTGTTCTTCAGCGCCAGCACGGAGCCCTGCACGTTCGGCGAGACCAGGGATGGCACCGCCGCGAACTTCGGCATCTTGGTGCCGTTGTCGGTGCTGACCGCCGCCAGGCGGCGGGTGGTGCCGATCTCGTTCCGCGCGGCCGCGTACACCGAGCCGTTCGGCAGTTCGGCCACCGAGATCTCGCCGGGACTCGTCTTGCCTGCCTCGAAGGAGTTCTCGACTTCGCTCGCGTGCCAGTGCTCACCGTGGTCATCGCTGTACAGCACCCCGGCCCGCACATCTCCGTCCGCCGGTTTCTGGTGCGCGCCAACGATCAGGCGATTCGGGTGAGCACCGTGCTCCAACTGGATGCCGTGTCCGGGGCCGGTGGCGAACCAGCCGTTGTTGGTGCCGTCCATGGTGGCGCCCAGCGGCTTCGGAGCCGTCCACGTCAGTCCGTCGTCGGTGCTCTCCTGGATCCACGGCAGCCGCCCGCCGGTCGGCGTCGCGTTGTTGGACGACGTGATCAGCAGGATCTTGCCGTTCGTCCGGTCGACCACCGGAACCGCGTTGCCACGGGTGAAGGGTGCGAACGGGTCCGCCGGGGTTCCCTGCGTGACCACTCGGATCGGCCCCCAGGTGCGGCCGTCGTTGGTGGAACGGCGCACCACCAGGTCGATGTCACCGCGGTCCGCGCACGTGGCCGACTTGCGGGCCTCCGCGAACGCCAGCAGCGTCCCGTCCACGGACTTGATGATGGCCGGGATGCGGAAACAGCCATAACCGTTGGTGCCACCGCGGTACAGGACTTGGTGCGAGCTGGTGAGGCTGACCCCGCTGGCACTGGCGGCCGAGGGGAGTAAGGGGAGCAGGAGGAGAACCGGCAGGAAGATCCGCGCCAGCTTCGCCGAAGTGTTGGAAAACGAGAAGAGCCCGATCAGACCGGACTTGTGTTTGCGCACGTGATCCCCCAGATGGATCCGGACACCGGATGAGAATCGGTGACGTTACCCGGCGGTTCGGCGAAAAAGATCAACCGGCAATGGGTGTGATACCTCACAGGTTTTTCACACCACGACAGGGCAACCGAACGCACCGATTCCGCGTAAACCCTTGCGGTGGACTGTCTTCGGGTTTCGCGGAGCCGGACTTCATGCCGATCGCCCTCGACGCTCCCGCGGACCTGACGGGTACGGCTAGCCGACCGTGACGCCGAACAGGACGCCCGTGTAGTAGGTGATCACCATCGTCAACGCGCCCACGAGCACGTTCCGCGCCACTGCCCGGCGCGGTTCGCCACCGCCGAGCCGCGCGCTGACGGCCCCCGTCAGCACCAGCCCGGCCAGCACCGCGACCACGCACGTCCAGACCCGCCACGACGTCGGAGGAGTGGTGATCGCCAGTACCGGCACCAGCGCCCCCAGCGCGAACGACACCAGCGACGCCCAGGCCGCCTGCCACGGACTGGTCAGGTTGTCCGGATCGATCTGCAACTCCGCCTCGGCGTGCGCCCGGAACGCGTCCTTCCGCGTCAGCTCGCTCGCGACCTCCGCCGCCAGTTCCGCCGACAGCCCCTTGTCCTCGTAGATCCCGGCGAGCTCCCGCTCCTCCTCGACCGGCATCTCCCGGAGTTCCCGGCGTTCCTTGTCGAGCGCGGCCTGCTCGGTGTCCCGCTGCGTGCTGACCGACACGTACTCGCCACCGGCCATCGACAGCGCGCCCGCGACCAGCCCCGCCACGCCCGCCGCGAGGATCGTGGTCCGATCCGTCGTCGCGCCGGCCACACCGACCACCAGGCCCGCGGTCGACACGATGCCGTCATTGGCCCCCAGCACGCCCGCCCGCAGCCAGTTCAGCCTGCCTGCCAGGTCGTCGTGGTGGGGTTCACCGGGATGGGCCACACGGTGATCCAAGCACGCGGCCTGACGGTGTGCCGCACGGGTGGGAGGCCGCTGACCGGCCTCCCACGTCCGTGCTCAGCCGTCGAAGCGGCCGTCCTTCACCGCCGACACGAACCTCTCGGCGGCACGCCGGTCGAACACCAGCGTGCCCCC
>JBDSAJ010000441.1:0-4388 GCA_039922235.1 Umezawaea sp. | reverse complement strand
TTCATGTCTGGAGGCATTTCAGCTCACAATCCTCGGTGGATTGAGGTTCAGTAGATGATTTTTGAACTGTGGATGATGTCATTTCCGGGTCTCCTATTTTTATTCCGTTTTGTCATGTTCGAGACTGTGTCGAGTGATATGACCGAGTTGCTCGGGCGCTTCGATGCCGGCGAGCGCGCGAATGCTGGACGTCGTTTCTCGGCAGCGTCATGGCTGAGGACTTCGCTGGGGTGGTTGACTTGGTGGCCGAACTGCCGAGTTCCGAACTCGCTGGATGATGTCCGGCAAAATTCGGCATATCGGAGGAGGCGGTTGCAACATCGTGGGCGCGTCGGGGTTTCCGGGGATGGGAAGTGCTAGCGCCGCCCGAATCGTCCACACAGCGCTGCTCCCGTACGTCCACGTCACCGCAGCTGGAGTGAAGGGGTTAGCTCTGTGGTCCATCGGTGCGCGGTACGCGAACGCATCTGCCTCGGGGAATAGCTGAACGACATCCACGTACCCGTCATGCCAATACGTAGCTGCCATGGCTTGCGGAGACTCCAGGTTCGGAAAGTAATGGAGCGTCCACCCTCGCCGAGGTAGTTCGGCAATCCATGCGTCCTGTTCTCGTGAATCCATCGTCACGGCCTTCACGTCTCTTCCTCCCGGCTGGTGGCGGGCCGCGCCCACCCCAAGACGGGGGAGAGCTGAAGCGGGCGAGGCCCTGCGGTGAAACTTAGGTACGTGACACGGCCGCGACCCCAACGCCGTGTTGGGCATCCGATCGGGTGGGTACCCTGGGCGTATGCGGCTGAGCGACGAATCCACGGTGGGTCAGCGGATTGCGCACCACCGCAAGCGCCGGGGCATGACTCAAGAGGTTCTGTGCGGTTTGGTCGGTGGGAAGTCAATTGAATGGCTGCGACAGATCGAGAGCTGCACCCGCGACGTGGACAAGCTGTCCACGATCGTTGCTGTGGCCGAGGCGTTGAAGATCGCGCCTTCCGACTTGCTGCCCGGTCCGTTCCGCTCGACCTCCAGCGCCCTCACCGGACTTGGTAGCGCTCCAGAGGCCGTGCCTGAGATCCAAGCCGCCATGCTCCGGTACGACGGCATCGCCGGGCTGCTGAACTTCCCGAACCGTGAGGTCTCGGCGCAGCACCTCAAAGCATCTGTCGAGCGCGCTTTCGTCTGCTCTCAGACCGAACGATGGTCCGACATGGCTCCGCTCGTGCCGAACATGATCGAAGACGCCTGGCACTTGGTGCGCAACGCCAAGGCCGATGAGGAGCGCCGCCGAGCGTTCGAACTGCAAGCACTCGTGTACCGCGTGACATCCGGAATGCTCGACCGACTAGGGGAAACTCAACTTCCGTGGATAGCCGCGGAACGTTCGATGGTCGCGGCTGAGAGGTCGGGCGATCCTCTCTTGATCGCAGGCGGTGCTTGGCGGCTCTCTGTCGTTCTGCGGCATGCCGGGAGGCTCACCGAATCCACAGATGTGCCTGTGGCGGCAGCCGACGCGCTGAGGTCGCAGTTGGACAGCCCCGAGGCGCACAGTGTCTACGGCTCCCTCATGCTCAAGGGGGCGGTGGGAGCTGCGTCGCTCGGAGACAATGCGAGCGTGCGGGACTACCTCGCTGAGGCGTCTCGCGTAGCGGATGTGATCGGGGACCGAAACGACTTCTGGTTCGCCTTCGGCCCTACCAACGTCGCCATCCACCGCGCGTGGCTGTCGCTGGAGTTGAGCGACCCGAGCAAGGCCATCGACCAGGCATCCGTGGTCCAGCACAACATGCTGCCCCGAGAGCTGTCGGAGCGGCGAACGTCGCACCTGATCACCGTCGCGTGGGCGCACTACCTGAAGCGCCAAGACCGTGAGGCGCTGGCCGCGCTGACCGAGGCCAAGGCGGCGGCTCCGGAGCAGCTGCTTTTCACCCGCAAGGTTCACGTGATGCTCGCGGGGATGCTGAGGCGGGAACGCAGGTCCATCAAGAGCGATCTCCGGGCCATGGCGGACTTTGTCGGGGCCGTCGCCTGAGCCGGCCGTCAAGGAAGCCGGTGGCGCGCGCGGTTTCGGTGCGCCTGCGTCACCGAACTGGGACACCGCCGGGAAGTCGAATCGTGACGAGGAGACCGCCGGTGGGGCGGGGTGTGAGGTCGAGGGTCCCGTCGTGTGCTTGGACGATGCTGTGCACGATGGCCAGTCCGAGGCCGACGCCCGCGTGCTCGTCGGTGCGGGTGCGTTCTGTTCCGCGCTGGAACGGTTCGGTGAGGGTCGGCACCAGTTCCGGTGGGAGCGGATGGCCCGTGTTCTCGACCCGCAGCACGCTCTCGTCGCGCCGCGATTCGGTGTGGACCGTGACGGTGCCGCCGTCGGGGAGGTTGTGGACGATGGCGTTCTGGACGAGGTTGGTCACCATCCGCAGCATGAGTGCCGCGGAGCCCGTGCTCTGAGCCGGCCCGCCCGTGACGTCGAGCGTGATCCCGCGCCGCTCGGCGAGGGGGAGCAGCGTTTCGGCGGCTTCCTCGGCGATGAGGGAGAGGTCGACGGGCTCACGGGTGAAGTTCCCGCGGTCGCTGCGGCTGAGCAGCAGGAGTGCCTCGGTGAGGTCGATCGCCCGCGTGTTGACGGTGTGGAGGCGTTCGACGAGTTCGCCTTGGTCTTGCGCGGGGTCGTTGCGGGCGACTTCGAGGAGTGCCTGCGAGATCGCCAGCGGGGTGCGCAGTTCGTGCGAGGCGTTCGCGGCGAACCGCCGCTGTTCGGCGACGTGGGATTCGAGCCGTTCGAGCATCGTGTCGAACACGTCGGCGAGTTCGCGGAACTCGTCATCGGGGCCTGCCAGGCGAATCCGGTGGGACAGCGACCCGTTCGCGGCCAGTCTCGCCGCGTCCCCGATCTGCGTGAGCGGTGCGAGCATCCGGCCGGCGAGGACCCAGCCTCCCATGAGGCCGACCACGAGCAGGAGGGCCATCGCCGCGGCCGCGGCGCGGCCGAAGATGCGCGAGAGCAGGTAGCGGTTGGGTGAGATCCCGAGCAGGCCCTGGTCGTTGTCGGGTACGAAGCGCAGCAGGTACAGCCACACCACGGCCAGCAGGACGGCGCCGGTGACCAGGACGACCCCGGCGTAGCTGAGGGTGAGTTTCATCCGGGCGCTGTGCCCTGGGCGCCTAGTCACGACCGCGGCCGCCGATCCGGTGGCCGACGCCGGGCACCGTGGCGGTGAGCTGTGGTTCGCCGAGTCGCTCGCGCATACCCGAAGCCTAGGTGCAGGCGGTTCGGTAACCGGTCCGCCGGTTCAGTCGATACAGCCGGTGACGAATGGGGTACGTGACGGGAGGCGGGGACACGAGCACGGACGGCGCGGAGACGATTGGTCGGTGCTCGCTGCTGGGGCTGGTGCTGGCGGGAGTTACCAACGCCGTGGTGGCCGTGCTCGACGCGGTGACGTGGGCGTGGTGGACGGCCGGGACCTGTTTGCTGGTCACGCTGGTGCTGGGCGTGGCGTGGTCAGGGCCGGAGGGAGAACGCGCGACCCGGCGCGGCTACGAGGCACATCCCGTTGTGGGCGTCCGCTCCAGTTGTGACATCAAGCAATGCCCAAGTTGCTGTCTCGGGGAGGATGGGCTGGGTCACACTGGCGTGGCGACGTTGAACTGATCAGGACGAGAGGCCGATGACCATGCCGACTTGGGTGTATGCCGTGGTGTTCTGCGCCCTCTTGGTGGGCATCGGGTACGTGGTGGACCGGCGGGTGCGTGCCGTTCGCAAGGACTTGGTAGTTCCTGCGGACAAGAAGGGCCGAACCAGCGTCGACGGCGTGACCCGTGCCCGGCTGGAGCCCGGTGGTGCGGGAGGACTCGGTGTGGGGCCTAACTACGGCGGCGGGTACAACGGCGGGAACCCCAGCAGCTATTACCAAAGCGGCGGCTCCTAGGCAGCCGTGTCGTTGCCGGGGCCCCGATCCCGACAACGGCCGGCGTGGCCCCGAGGCCATCCCCGCGCGGCGGGAAGCACGGCCTCGGGGCGCACGAGGTGGCGCGTCGTCAGGTACTGCTCAGCCGGGTTCCCAAGCCACGATCCGGTCGTAGACGCGGAGGTCGCCCTCGGGCTTCAGCGAGTCCACCGGACCGCGGCCGTACATGGCCAGTACCAGCTCGCTGGCCGTGCTCCGGGTGGAGAAGTCGGCCGGGTCCTCGCCGGTGGCGGGCGTGAGGAGGCGGGAGGGCCGGGCGCCGTCGGCGTCGAGCCAAAGGCGCCAGGAGCGGCCCTCGGTGACGTGGTAGTCGATGACAGCGGGCTCGTGCGGCCAGGCTTCCGTCGTCGCGCAGCAGGTGACGAGGAACTCGTCGACACCGTCGAGCGCCACCTCTTCCGGCAGCGGCTGCGGGACACCCAGGGTGGC
>JBDSAJ010000440.1:0-4096 GCA_039922235.1 Umezawaea sp. | reverse complement strand
GGCCGAGGAACGACTGATGGCCGGCCACCGAGGTGGCCGGCCATCACGAACCTCGTCACCACTTGTCGGAGGTGACGATCGCCTTCAGCTGGTCGAGGGTCAGCGGCGGCTGCGGCGCGTGGATCTGACCGCCCGGCGTGTTGAGTTCAGCGCCCCCTGGGTCCTCCTGGTTGCTGACCTGCATGAGGACCATCGTCCCGTCGAGCCGTGTGCGGTACGCCAGGTACGACACCGCGCCGAGAGCCAGCCGCGCGGTCCCGGTCGTCAGCTGGGAGCCGTCGGGCAACGTGCTGACATCACAGTCCTTCTTGCGGGAACGGCCGCACCACTCGCCGGGCTCGACATCGGTGGGGCGGATCGTCAGGCTGAAGCCCCCGCTGCCGCCTGCGGAGGTCAGGGTCCCGCTGATGGACGCGCTGGTGGAACCGTTCGGAACCTCCGGCGACAGCGTCGTCACGACCGATCCTGTCCCAGGTTGCGAGGCGTCCGTCAAGGACAGGGCAGGCAAGGTGATTTTTTGGGTCACCACGAACGGCAGGGTGTCGGCGAGCACCACCCCGAACCGGGCGATCAGGTCACCCGGCGAGCTGAGGACCGGGCTGCGCGCCGTGGTCGTGAATGGTGCGGTCGGCGGGCCTGCGGCGTGCGTGCCGGGGTCGCCCGGCACCAGCCACACCGCGCCCGCGACCAGGCCCGCCACCGCGACGACGGTGGCCGCGACGGGTACCAACTGCACGGCGCGCCGCGGCCGCACGACCGGGGCCGTACCCGCGTCCGCGGCGTCGGCGCGCCGCTCCAACTCGGCGAAGGCATCGTGGAGGGTGTGCAGGTCGCTCATGAGGTCTCCTGGAAGTCGGGTGCGCTGGCGGTGAGGTCGATGCGCAGGACGTTGAGCGCCCGATGGATCTGGCTGCGCACAGTCGATTCCCGGCACCCCAGCTGTGTGGCGATCTCCCTGTCGGACAGGCCCGCGTAGTAGCGCAGGACCACGGCCGCGCGCTGCTTCCTGGG
Organism: Umezawaea sp.; assembly: GCA_039922235.1. Taxonomy (GTDB): domain Bacteria; phylum Actinomycetota; class Actinomycetes; order Mycobacteriales; family Pseudonocardiaceae; genus Umezawaea. The sequence goes on along the minus strand of JBDSAJ010000440.1, from coordinate 3,085 downwards.
CAGGCCTGCGAGGCGGCGGATCATCGCGTCCCGCTCGGCCCGCTCGTCCGCGCCGTCGGAAGTCACCGTCGGCACGACCGCGGCGCGCGGGGACGTGCGGGTCAGCCTCCTGTGCCAGGACAGGTACTCGTTGACGACCATCCGCCGCACGTAGGCGTTCGGCTCGGCCATCCCCGAGATCCGTTCCCAGCGCTCGAACGCCCGACCCAGCACGTCGCTCACCAGGTCCTCGGCCAGCCACGTCCGGCAGGTCAGGACCGTGGCGAACCGCAACAGCGCGGGACGCTGCCTTGCCACGTACTCAGCGAACTCCATCGGCCACTCCCGATCGTCGACTCGACCTCGATTTCGCACCCCTAATGCGGAAGTGACCTCTTTCGTTGCATTCGGCCTCTCAACGGCTGCTGAGAGCCCCCGGCCCATACCGGCATGCGTACCTGATCCGCGGGGATCCGACCGCCACGGCCACTGGCGGGCCGCTCCTGCCGGCGGCAGGCGTGGCATGGACCGGCCAGTTCGGCCGTACGATGCTGTGCATGTGCTGCGCTCCCGCTGTTGCGGCCAGGAGCCGATGAACCAGGGCACCCATCCCGAAGAGCTGCCGGCCGAGGTCCTGGACGACGTGGCCGGCGTGGTCGGAGCAGAGGTCACTCTTCTCAGTCGCCTCCCCGGAGGCGTCAACGGGGGCGCCACGCGCGTCCGGTTGGCCGGAAGGGCACAGGCGGTTCTCAAAGCAGTGCCACGGGCACACCCCAACCACCTGGACGAGGTGTTGCGGGCCCGGAGAGTGGTCGAGCACATGCGCAGGCGCGGCTATCCCACCCCGGCCTGGCTCGGAGTGGGGACCACAGCCACTCATGTGTGGCACCTGATGGACTTCGTCGACGCGGCTCCCGCGTCAGAGCTGACCCCGTCCCTCGTCGAGCAGCTGATGGAGATCGTCGAACTCCAGGCAGGCCAAGCTTCCGAGCCCTACGACCACTGGTCGTACGCCTGGCGGGTCGCCACCGGTCGGGAATCGGCTGTCGCCGGGCTGGATTTCACCGGGACACCGGAGCAGTCGCTCCTCCGCCAGTCCGTGGCCAGGCTTTCGGGGTATTCCTCCGTGGTGTCGGCCTTGGTCGAGCGCCTGCGGCTCGTGTGTGCCGACGTCCCACCACCACGAGAAGCACCTGACATGGTCCACGCCGATCTCTCGACCCCCGGCAACGTCCTGGTCCGTGATGGGGCGGTGGTGGCGGTCGTGGACATCGGGAACGCGGGTAGCGGCACGCGGGCGACCGATCTCACCACCCTCGTGTGGTACACCTTCCGGGATCCGCTGCTGGACGATGTCCGAAGGCGGCTGTGGACGAGAGTTCTCGGTCTGGTCGGCGGGGAGGGAGCGGCGGTGCTCACTGCGGCACAGATCCTCCACATGCTCGAGATCCCCATCCGTCACGGGCGCCACGATGTCGTTCCAGGGGTGGTCAAGCGCGGCCATCGCGCCCTCGACGAACTGAACGCGCTTCGCTAGTTCGAGTTTTACTACGACAACGACAGGTTGGACCTTGGCCGAGGCCGTGGGTGATGCGGGCCGGAGGGCATGCAGCGGCTGCTGAACTTCCACGCCTGGGACACCGAGGGTGTGCGTGACGATGTGCGGGCCGCGGTGGTCGAGGCCATCGGCGATGCCGAGGACGGCGTGCTGATCGTCGACGAGACCGGATTCCTCAAGAAGGGCACCAAGTCCGCCGGGGTAGGCCGTCAGTATTCGGGGACGGCGGGGCGAATCGAGAACTCCCAGATCGGCGTGTTCCTGGCCTACGCGTCGTCGCGGGGACGGGCGTTGATCGACCGCGAACTGCACCTTGCCGAAGGACTGGACCGAGCATCGGGAACGGTGTCGTGCGGCGGGAATCGACGACAAGGTGGCGTTCGCGACCAAGCAGGTGCTCGCCCGGCACATGATCGAACTCGCACTGCGGGCCGAGGTGCCGTTCGGGTGGGTGACTGCGGACGAGTTCTGCGGACAGGACACGAAGTTCCGGCTGTGGTTGGAATCCGTTGATGTTCCGCACGTGGTGTCGGTGCCGAAGAACGCGATGGTGGTGTCGATGGAACTGCTGAAGGTCCGGGTGCACCGCCTGATCTCCGAACTGCCCGATACGGCCTGGCAGCGACTCAGTGCCGGTGACGGTGTGAAGGGGCCGAGGGTGTCGGACTGGGTGGTGTTCGACACCCGTCCGCTGCGCAGGCGGGAGTGGGGTCACTGGCTGCTGGCCCTCACCAAAAAAAGGGGCTCCATATCCGGCGCCGACCACTCGCTGATCCCGTTGTCGGTCAACGAGATCCGCCGATTGTGGAACCGGGTCGTCAACCGCGGCACTCACACCGTTGACCACGTCCTGCGCTGGTCGACCTGACGGCGAACAAGCCAAGCACGTGCCCGGATCAGTCACCACAAGAGGCGACATCACAACCTGTCGTTGTCGTAGTACTGACCTTTCGGGGTCAGGGTCCGGGAGATGGTGTTCAGGGCGGGGTGAGGCCGGTGGCGGCGAGGATCCTGTCTGCGAGGGTAGGCCGGTATTGCGTGCTTGTGAGTCGGTTGCGGGTGATGCGGGTCAGGTCGTCGATGGTGCCGGCGGCGAGGTTGGCCATGCCGCGTTTCATGCTCGACCAGATGTTCTCCGTCGGGTTCAACTCCGGGGCATAGCCGGGTAGTTGATAGACGCGTGACCACGGCCGGGCGGCGACCAACGCCCGCATCCTGGCGGACCTGTGCGCGGGCAGACCGTCCCAGACGAGCACGATCGGCCCGCCCAACCGCTGATGTGCATTGTCGAGCAGGACGGCGAAGTGGACCTCACCAAAGCCTCTCGGCTCGCATTTGCGTCCTCTGTGGACCAGGACCCGGTACAACAGTCGACTGCGTTCCCCCGAGCGGTAGGCGGCGATCCCGGCGACGGACAACTTGCGGCCCCCGCGCCCGGCGACGCTCACGATGGGGGGTTCGCCCCGCAGGGCCCAGGTACGGGCCCTGGCCGGTCTCAGCGTGATACCGGACTCGTCGGCGAAGCAGATCCACGCACCCAGCCTGCGC
>JBDSAJ010000439.1:0-5510 GCA_039922235.1 Umezawaea sp. | reverse complement strand
ACCGGTCGGCCGTCGCGACGGCCAGTCGCGGGGAAACCGCGGGCAGTTCCCGCACAGCGGTGCGGAAACCGCTGCTCACGAGTCGCCCCGTCCGCTCCCCCGTCTCGGCCCGCCACTCGGTGATCGTCCGGGAGTCCTGCGGGAACGCGGCCGAGAACCGGCGGCTGACCTCGCCCGCTCCCCGCTCGGCGTCGAGCCAGAGGCCGACCAGCGCGGGCACGCGGTCCACGTCGTCGTCCGGGTCGCCGTGCCCGCCCTCCAGCACGAGCACCAGCCCGATCGAGGTGCCGCCCGGACCGACCATGGTCATGGTGATGGGGGCCAGGTAGAGCCGCCACCCCGCGCGGTCGGACTCGACCAGCAGCGACGGCAGCTGGAAGTTCGTGACCGCCTCGTACCGCTGCCACCAGTACTCCGGGGGCGGTTCGCCGAGGAACGCGTACTCCTGGCGCAGTCCCCCGCCGCGGGTCATGACGTGGACGCGCATCACCGCGTCCTGGCCGCTTGGAGGCTGCGCACCCGGCTGGAGTAGGTACGGCTGGAGAAGTCGTCCACCACCGCGTTGAGCACGCGCAGCTGCTCCAGCGCACGCTCGTGCGCGTCGTCCAGCCGCTCGGCCGAGACGACCTCGGTCGTGTACTCGCCGAACCTGCGCAACCCGATCCCGCGCAGCACGGACGTCCTGCGGTTCACGAAGTCGAGCACGCGGTCCCGGCCGTAGGCGTCGGTCGCCAGCCGGTCGACCGCGCGGAAGATGTTGCCCACCAGGCCCCGGTCGCGCTCAGCCCGCTCGTGGGCGACGTGCGCGCTCTCCGCGGTGGCCAGTACGTGCTGGTCCTCGGCGGTCTTCCGGGCGGCCAGCAGGGTCTTGCACAGCGCGATGAGCACGTCCTCGACGCCGTGGATCGACAGCGAGGGCTTGGACCGCACCAGGAAGCGGCCCTCGAAGCGGAGGTGCGTGTCCTCGTCCGGCACCCAGGTGCCCGACATGCGCTCGACGCAGCCGAGCGTGTCCACGGGGACGTAGAGCATCTCGGTGCGCCCCGCCTCGCCGGCGATCGCGTCGAGCACGTCGCCGTAGACCGAGCGGAAGCGGTCGAACAGCTCGTCCGCGCGGTCGTGGCGCCCGCCGTTGTCGGCGAAGTACGACTCGCACTTGACCGGGACGAACAGCACCAGCGCGGGCGACTCGGGTTTCGCGGCCCGGCCCCGCGCCCACTCGCGCGCGACCTGGCCGACGTCGTAGGTGTCCAGCACCAGGGGCACGGCGCCGCGCTGCGGGTCGGTGACGGCCTCCATCAGGACGGTCGCGTCGACCGGGATGATCAGCACCGAGCTGCGGACGATGAACCCCGAGACCTCGCCCCACGCGTCCTCGTGCGTGGTCGAGCGGTTCGCCGGGTCGAGCCACCCGCCGGGGAAGTCGAGCATCCGCAACGCGATGCCGCTCTCCGACGAGGCGTCCTCCGTCGGCCTCGGGTCGAGCAGCAGCTCGAACGAGACCGTCGTGTGGTTGGCGGCCAACGCCCCCGGCGTGAAGCGGCGGGACTGCACGAGGCTGTCCAGCGCCCTCGCCTGCTGCCGCATCTTCACCTCGGTGGCCCGGTCGTTCGCCCGGATGGTGACGCCGGACGTCTTCAGCAGCCGCTGCCCGTCGCGGAAGATCGAGCTGATCAGGGACGTCTTGCCGACCCGTGAGGGGCCGAGCAGACCGATCTCGAACAGGACTTGGGTGGGTTCCACGACTACGGGTTCCTCCTACCGGCCAGCGCGCCGGAGATCGACTCGATCAGCTGGTCGACGCGCGCCGCACGGGTGCGGGCGCCTTCGATCCGGGTGAACTCCTGTGGCCACAGGCGGTTCCGGTGGGTGCGGGCTAGCCGGGCGAACTCGAGCTTCGACCGGCCGGACCGGATCAGCTCGTCCTCGAACTGCTCGACGGCCGCGTGCAGCACCAGCGCGGGCATCACGGACTCGCGCTGGAGGGCCAGCATCGTCTCGTACGCGGCCTGCTCGGTGAACTCGGCCAGCCGCGACTCCAGCACCTCGACGTCGTCGCGGCCGACACCGACGACCAGCCGGGTCATGGGCTCGCCGGTGACCGGGTCGACGCCCTCCAGGTTGAAGCCGTCCAGTGCCGCGCGCACCCGCGGGTGCAGGTGCGTCCGGTACTCCAGCCGGGTGCCCAGCAGGTCCGCGACCGCGTCGCTCAGCGTCGGGCAGGACGCCTCGTCGAACAGGGTCGTCAGCAGCCGCAACGCTTCCTCGCCCTCGGCAGCGCCCATGAGCGGCCGCAGCACGTCGGTGAACGCGTCGGTGACCTGCTGCCAGGTCTGCCGCAGCAGGGCGTCGAAGTACGTGTCGAGCCCGCCGAACCGCTTGCTGATCTCCACCCGCAGGCGGCTCATCTCCTCGGCGATGAACGGGCTGGCGTTGCCCTCCGCACCCACTTCCAGCAGCGCCCTGGACCTCCAGTCCTCGACACCGACGCCGAAGCCGTCCTCGATCCACGCGCGGATGCCGGTGAAGACGTCCGTCACCGCGTCGACGTAAGCGTCGTTGTCGTCACCGCCGTCCCTGGCCTGTGACTGCAAGGCCGAAACCAAGCCCCGCAACGCGAAGGACACCCGCTCGCGCAGGTCCTTCGAGCCCCGCGCGAGCAGTTCGTCGGCGTTGTGCGCGAGGTCCTGGGAGCCGCTTTCCAGCGCGGCCAGCGCCTTGCCCGCCTCCTCGGCGGTCGCCACGGCGCGGTCGAGCGCCGCGGCGAGCACGTCGTCGTCCATCCGGCCGAGCGTGCCCGCGAGGTCCGACAACAACGGCAGGAGCACGTGCTCCTCGACATCGCGCCGGTCCTTGAGCGCGGCCTCCAGCACCTCGTAGTACTGCCCGTCGACGCCCGCGTTCACGTCGGCGAGGATGCGGTCGCGCAGCACCCCCACCCGCTCCGGTTCCTTGCCGGTGTTGAGCACGATCCGCACGTAGTCCTTGGGGCTCCGGACATCCCCGCGGGCGAGGTCGAGCAGCTTGAGCGCCCTCTGGTCAGCCGTGCCGAAGTAGGTGCTGTCCGCGCTGGCCGCCGTCACCAGCAGCACCACGTCGATCCCGTGCCGCAGGTCCGCGACGTGCCGGGCCTCCGCACCCGCCGCCAACTCCCCCAGCCCCGGCAGGTCGACCAGGGTCAGCCGGTCGACCTCCTGGTTCGGGAACGGGCACTCGATCCGGGCCTCGCGCACCGCGAGGTACCGGCGGTCCCGGACCCCGGCGTTCTCCTCGTCGTTGGTCGGGTAGGCCACGTAGGGGCGCAGGTGGTCGACGTCCACCTCCAGGTCCTCGCCGGTGAGGAGGCCCGCGTAGGAGTCGAGCGCGGCCTGCATCCGGCGGAGGCGCTCGTGCAGGCCGACCGAGCTGTGCTGGTCAGTCGCTTCAGCGGACGGCCGCGGGTAGTCCCAGTCCCGGAACTGGCCCAGCGTGACGGGCACCCCGACGATGCCCAGCTCGCGGTGGTAGGGGGCGATCACCTCGGCCAGGAAGGACGCGGCCGTGTGCGTGCCGAGCACCGCCCGGCGGCGCGGCGAGTGGATGATCCGGCTCCGCACCGCGGTCACCGGCACGTCCGGCCCGGTCGGGATCTGCTCCTCGGTCAGCCCGGACACGGTCTGCAGCAACGTGCTCTTCCCGACCCTGGCCCGGCCGCTCACACCCACGCAGACCTGATCCCTGGCGAACCGGGACTCCACGGCCGCCACCACGTCCACCGTCCGCGCGACCTCGGCCGCCAGCGCGGTGAACCGCTCGTCCGGGACGACGTCCTCCTCCAGCAGCCACGCGATGCCCGTGGAGACCTCCCGCCACCGGGCCAGCTCCGCGCGCACGCGGGGAAGCCGTTCCCCTCGCCGGAGCAGGATCTTCTCGATGCGCTCGGAAATCTGCCCCATGGCACCCCTTCGACGTCGAACGGGAGAACGGGCCGCGGCACGTGCTTCGCGCCGATCACCGGCCGCGTCGCCCGACCTGCGGACCGGTCTCGGGCGCGTCCTTCGCCGACCACGATACGCAGCGTTCGACCGGGGTACCGGTCAGCTGTGCCCAGCTCTCCCGGAGCCTGCGCAAAACCTGTTGGTGCACCACCGCCACCACTGCTACCTTTCCGGCGGCCGTGCGAGAGAACGAGGAGGTGGTACCCGTGAACGCAGTATCGACATGGGCGCTCCCCTCTGGGGTCATGGTCGGGCGGTAGGTCGTCCGGGAGCGCCGTTCACGAGCACTCCCGAAAGGCACGACCATGCGATTCACTTCCGAACAGCGCCTCGACGACGGCGTCCTCGAGCGCCGGTTCACCCTCGGCGAGATCCCCGGCATCCTCTGGACGCCCGCATCCGCACCGGCGCCGCTGATCCTGGTCGGCCACCCCGGTGGTCTGGACAGGATGTACCCCCGACTGGCGGCCCGTGCCAGGCACACCGTGGCGCAGGGCTACGCCGCGGCCACCATCGAACTGCCCTGGAGCGGAGACCGACCCCGTTCCGCCGCCGCCGAGCAGGTCCGCGCCGACCTGCACCGCGTGCTGGAGGCCGGTGAGCCGGTCGACGACGAGCTCGTCGACCGGCTCGTCCTCCCGCTGGTCGACCAGGCGGTCCCGGAATGGCGGGCCGCCATGGACGCCCTCCTTGCGCTGCCCGAGATCGACGGTCCGGTCGGGTACGCGGGAGGGGTGATCGCCATCGGCGTCCGGCTGGCGGTGGTCGAGCCGCGCATCTCGGCCGCCCTGCTGTTCGCCGGGAGTTTCGTGCCCCGCGCCACGTTCGAGGAGGCCCGGCAGGTCACCATTCCACTGCACGTCCTGCTGCAGTGGGACGACGAGGGGAACGACCGGCAGATGGCACTGGACCTGTTCGACGCCTTCAGCTCCAAGGAGAAGACGCTGCACGCCAACATGGGCGGGCACACCGGCGTCCCGCAGTTCGAGGGGGATGACGGCAACCGGTTCTTCGCCCGGCACCTCAAGTGAGGGCTGCCTGCGGGTCCTGTCAGGAGACCGCGGCCTTGATCTGCTCGGCAACTTTCTTCGCGACCGCCGGCGTCCAGGTCAGCATGGCGAACGACACCGGCCATACGTCGCCCTTGTCGAGCTTCGCCGCATCCTGGAACTCCATTGTCGAGTACCGCATGCCGAACTTGCCCGCGTTCTTGAAGCACACGACGACCTTGCCTGCCCCGTCGGCGTACGCGGGCATCCCGTACCACGTCTTCGGCAACAGGTCCGGAGCATTGGCGGTGACCGTCGCGTGCACGCGCTCAGCGAGCGCGCGGTCCTTTGGCGCCATCTTGGCGATGGCGCCTAGGAGCGCTTCGAGCCCCTCTGCCTTCTTGGCGCCTTGCTTGCCCTCGGCGCGAAGTTCGGCGGCGCGCTGCTTCATGGCCGCGCGCTCCGCGGCGCTGAAGCCGCCGGGCGATGTCTTGGAACTGTTCGTCGGCATCCTGACGCGACCTTTCGCAGGGGTCCGGCAGTG
>JBDSAJ010000438.1:0-11764 GCA_039922235.1 Umezawaea sp. | reverse complement strand
TCCCACGTCATCGTCTGCGCACCACCCGACGACGCAGGCCGAGTCAGCGTGTTGCCCGCCTCGTCGTAGGTGTACGACGCTGTCCGAGTGCCCGCGGCGTCGGTAGTCGACGTACTCGCCAGGCTGTGCTTGCCGGGCGTCAACGTGTAGTTCGTCGTGCGGTCGCCCGCACTCGTGGCACGCTCCACCAGCTTCGTGCGATCGCCGGCCACGTTGTAGCTGTAGGACTGCCAGTACTTCGACGGGCCACCGAGCCCAGCGACCGTGCGTTCCGCAGCGCAGTCACCCGAGCCAGGGGTCCACGCCTCGGTCAACCGGCGCAGGTAGTCGGCCTGGAAGCACTGCGTGTCCGAGCTGACCGAGTCCGAAACGCGCGTGATGTTGCCAGCCGCGTCGTAATCGAACGACACGTTGGCGACATTCGTCCGCCCGGTCTGCTTGGTCGTCCAGATCTGCTTGAGGCGTCGGGTGTCCTGGTCATAGGTGCGGGTGACGTCGACGGTGTTGCCGTCGTTGTTGCGCAGCCGATAGGTCGCCAGCTCACCGAAGGACGTGTAGCCGGTACCGGTGACCAGACTGGTCTGCGGAGAGGTCCCGTAACCGGTCTTCTGGGTGTCCGCCTGCCCCAGCGAGTCGTAGTTGTACTCGAGCGTCTCCCGCTTGAGATCGCCCGTGGCCGGGATGCGCGTCGAGTTGAGCGCCCCGTTGGAGTGGTAGGTGTACACGTAGCTGTAGGTGCCGGCGAGATCGGTCTCCCCCTCCGGGACGGTGAAGTTGGTCGCCGATGGTTGGTAGTCCGCCCTGATGCCGACGTGCTCCATGACGTAGTCACCGAGTTCGCCGTGTCGTACCGACTTCACCAGCACGCCCTTGAGCGAGGTGCCGTCAGACAGCGCGTCGTAGAACCACTCCGCACGCAAGGGCCCCGTCACCGAGTCGTCGCGTGTGCTCGTCTTGCGACCCACTGCGTCGTAGGTGTAGGCCAGCACCTTGCCGCGACTGTCCATGGTGGACACCAGCTGATCGGCGTCGTCGAAGGTCGACGTGGTGGTGCCCTTGTCGGGATCGACCGTGCGGACCTGCCTGCCCCTCAGATCGTAGGAGTACTCCCACTTCTTCCCGGACGGATGCGCGACCTCGGTCAGCTGGTCCTTGAGGTCGTAGCCGTACTTGGTCGCGTCGAAGCCCGTCGCGCTGCCGGCCGCGACGCCCGCGTGGTACTGCCGAAGTTCGGACTCGCGGCCGAGGACATCGACCAGCGACGACGAGGTCACGCCACCGGCAGGCGGTGTCGTATCTGTGCGGTCGCCTGCGTAGTACGTGGTGGTGCGGGTCAGTTCCTCGCCGCCAGGGCTGGCGACCGGCACGTTCTTCTTGAGTGCGTTCACCGTTGCACGGCCGGCGCCGTCGTAACTGGTCACCGTCGCCGACGGGATGGTGTCGGTCGGCACGAACAACTCGGTGCCAGGCGCGACGTTCGCGAGATAGGCGTTGTTGGAACGGACAGCGCGGCCCGCCGAGTCGTAGTAGGTGTCCGTGACCACCGAGGTCGAGGTGTTGCCGGTTGCGTCCGGTTGCTGTGTCTGGCGCGGCCGCAGCAACCCGTCGAGCAACTCGTAGGCCGTCACGTATTGGCCGCTGGTGTTCAGCGTGCTCGTCGTGACGACTACAGGTCCGTTTGTGCGTTGGAGGTAGGAGAACTTCTTGCTGTAGCCAGGCCGCGAGACCTCCGTTGTACGGCCGAGACCGTCATACGCGATAGTGGTCTTCTGCTGGTTGGGGTCCGTGGTGGACAGAGGTGTGCCCCACGCGGGCTGCAGGACGGTCGTGGTGGTCCAGCCCAGCGTGTTGGTCGCGGTGATCTGGGTGACCGGGCCGCCCTCGGCAGGGGCGTAGGCCATGGTCGAGGTTCCCTTGAGGTCGGTCACCTTCGTAACCCGGCCGTAGGCATCGCGTATGGTCGACTGCTCGGTCAGGTAGGTCGCACTGCCGTTGACGTACGACTTGAGGCTTTCGGTTTTGGTGAGTTCGCCCTTGGTCGGAGCGACGCCGTGGGCCTGGTCGTCGTAGTACGTTTTGGTGTCCCCGGCGATATCCGCGTCCCGCAGGCCCACTCCCGCCTTGGCCTTGGTGCAGTCGACCAGGAAGTCGCGCTTCCGTGACATTTTGCCGATCAACCAGGCCGACGTGTTGCGCGTGTAGTCGATCAAGGTGCATTTCTCGTCGCCGGTGACCGTGTCGTCGGCGCGGTCCTCGGTCTGCGTCGCCATGCCGTAGGTCTGGTCGAACTCGGTGACCGCGCTGGTCGTGCGGTAGCCGCGATTTCCGTCGAGCGCGACGCGGGAGTGCTTGCTCGCGATAGCGGAGTAGCGCGCGTGGACGGTGACGTCGTTGATCGTGCGCGTAGCGGTCGGCTCTGAACGCCACGGTACGTTGACGGTCGCCGACACCTCGCTGCCGTTGGGGCCGTTGTAGACGATCTCTTCGCGCACCGTGCCGGCAAAAGCGTCTTCGTCGATCGTCTCGGGAACGTTGCCCACCGTGATCGCCGGCATCTTCGCGGTGCGGGTGCCGGACGGGAGCTTGTCGCCGTGCATGCCGCGGAAGTAACGGCTCTCGGTCAGCGTCTGCTCACCGGGATCGCCCTTCAGCACCTTGACGGCGCCGTAGCCGCGCCACACCGACCAGGTCTTGTCGTCGGCCTTGACGAAGCCGTCGTCGTCGCTGTAGTGCCACGCCGGGGCGCCCACGTAGTCGTACTGGGTGAGGACGCGGACCGAACCGCCGGTGAGGTCGGTCTCGGTCACGTTCTTCACGACGTACTTGTGGAAGTAGTCCCAGATCGGATCCTTGCTGCCCGCCGGCGTCCAGTGCACCGGATAGCAGCGCAGGGTGTTGTCCTGCAACGCGTTCTGGTTGGGCATCCGCGAACCCGGCACGCAATCCGGATCGGAGTAGGTGACGTCGATCCGACCACCGGTCTCGGTGTAGATCGTCTTGAGACGCCACCACTTCATCGCCGCGTACTGGTCGGAGTGCGTGTCGACGCGGTTGCTGAGCTGGATGCCCTGGAAGCGGATGTCCGGCACATCGGTCTGCTGCCCGACGAGACCGGAGCGAGAGATCTTGTCCAACCACAAACCCGCACGCGTGCCATCACCGGGATCCGGGAACGAGTGGCTCAGCGTCCATTTCTCGACCGCACTGCCACCGACTTTGGTCGTCACCGACGCCAAGCGCTTGGTCGACCAGAACGACGGGGAACCAACGAGGCACTGTCCCGTGGTGCATTCCTGGTCCCACGGGACGTCCGGCCAATGCTGCGCGTCCTTCGTGCCACAGTCGGCCAAACAACGTTCGGCCGACTCGAACACCACCTGCATCGGCGCGGTCTCGGTGCGATCAGAGCGAGTACCGTAGTCGATCTGCTTCAGCACCGCAGTACGATCGTACTCGGCCAAATCAGTCGTGGAGTTGTTGCGCGCGTACTTGTTGACTTCCTTGTCATAGCTGTACGCCATTGTGTTGCCGTGCAGATCCACGACGTACTCGAGGTTCCACCGGTACGGCTGGGAGCAGAACGAATCCTTGAACAGCGTCGCCGCACACGGCTCGTTCGCGTGGTTGCCCGCGACCGGCACGTTGAGCACCGACTGGCGGCTGCGGCCGAACCAGTGCTGCGTGCCGTCCGGGGTGGTGACCACCCAGTGCTCGCCGTTGCGCGCACCGTTGTCGATACCGGTGCGGAACTCGACGCGGGTGCCGTCGTCGTTGCGCAAGCGCCAGCGGTTCGATGGCGCGGGCTCCTTGATGAGCTCGCCCCCGTGCCCCGCCATCGACAACGTGGCGTTCTCGTTGCGCCAGCACAGGTCGCCGGTCTCGGTGGTGTTCCGTGCACCGTCGGCCATGTCGCCAGCGCAACCGACGTACTTGCGCTCGATGAAGTTCACACCGAACTCGAAACCCTCACCGATCCAGGACGGCTGGTTGTTCGACGCCGCCATCCGCCCGTCAACGTTCGACGACGAGTACGCCAGCAGCAGCGACGGCGTGGGGCCGCCTAGTGACGGTGGCACCCGCAGCGGGTAGTTCCACGTGAAGGCACCGGTGTTCGAACCGGCCGACCAGGTAGCCGACGGCGCAAGGCTCGTGGCCTTGTAGCTGCCAGAACCGCTGGAGGTACCGGCAGCCAGTGCCATGAACGCGCCGTTCGACGGGCTGAACTCGGTGGCGGTCACCGTGCTCTTGGCCACGTCGTTGCGCGACGCAAGGGGCTTGGCCGCGCACTCTGGCCTACCCGGTGTGCGCAAGGCGCACTCAGGCAGCTCGACCAGTCTCAGCCGGGAGGCCCAATCCCCGCCATAGGCCCAGCGGAACGACGAGTAGTTCACCTCGACCTTCGCCGACCCGCCGGAGACCCTGAACAACAGACCATCCACACCGGCCGCGCGAGACTTGTCCCGGTCGAACGTCTCGACCTTGATCTTCGGCTTCGTCTTGGCTGCACCATCCGCCGCGACCGACACCGGTGTGTCAGCGACGCGCGCGGCCTTGTTCACCGCCACCGCACCGAGATCGACTTCGGCGGCGACGGCTTTTGGCCACACGGGTGCACTGCTGGTGAAACCGGAGCCGGTGCGCACGTCGTCGTTCTTGCGCGGACTCGCCTTTTCACCCGCGATCAAACGTTCCTTTTGCGGTGCAGGCGGCCGGTACGGCGCCGCAGGCGCGGGCGAGGCGGTGAGCAAAGTGGCCACGAGCGACGCGACGAGGGCGACGGCCAGTCCACGCTTGGATCGGGCTGTGGGCATAACACAACTCCAGTTCTGTGCGGATTGACCGGTCAGCTGAAGAACACGCGGAAGGGCTCGTACCATCCGGAACCGACCTGATTGGCGCCCTCGTACGGGAACTTGGTGAGACCGTGGAGGTTTGTCCAGGACCAGACAGCGCCGTCCGGGTTGACCGTGATGATCTCGGCCTTGCCGTCACCAGTGATGTCGGCGAACCAGGTGCGGTCGGACGTCCAGCCGGAACCGATCTCCTGCGAGGTGTCGTAGCTGCCGTAGCCGAACCCGTTGAGGTTGCGGAACGCCGATACCGTCTGGTCGGCGTTCACCGTGATGAACTCGGCCTTCCCGTCACCGTCGATGTCAGCGAACCGGATGGCCTCCGGGGCCACGGTCGTGACCTTGACGATCACCGGGGTGGTCGCGAACGCCGTGGCCTGGCCACGCTCGTTCAGGCCGAACAGGTTGCGGTACACCCGAACCCGGCCGTCGGCGTCGATCGACACCCGGTCAGCACGGCCGTCACCATCGATGTCGGCGAACCGGATGCGCTTTGCCTCACCCGGCGCCGAACCGATCACGGTCGGACCGCCGTAGGGGAACCCGTTCATGCCGTTGACGTTTTTGAACGCCTTGATGGAGCCGCCCGTCTCGACGCCGACGATCTCGGACTTGCCGTCACCGTCGATATCCGCGAACCAGGTTCGCTCCGGCGTCCAGCCGGAACCGATCTCCTGCGAGGCGTACGGGTAGACGCCGTTGACGTTCAGGAACCCGCGGACGATCCCGTTGGCATCCACCGAGATGATCTCGTCGTGGGCATCTCCGGAGATCGATGACCCGGTGCGCGGTGTGGGGTTGAGCGCTTTGGGCGCCAACACGCCTTGCCACACCGTAAGCTGATCCACATTGCCGTTGAAGAACTCACCCGCGCTGCTGCGGCCAACGGACAGCACACCTGTGGAGTTCGAGCCGACGACACCGGTGACCGTGCTCTTCAGCGCATCCGGGCTGTCTTGATAGCCGACCGTCAGGTCGAGCTTTCCTGCGCCGGCGGCGTAGGTGACCACCAGGTGCGTCCACTTGTTCGCCACCGCGTCGCCCTTGGCCCGCCACCACGTCGACGGGTTCGCCGCCGCGTTCGGCATCTCGGCGCTCCACTGTGCGCCGTCGTACCTCAGCGCGAAAGGATCCACGCCGGACGGTCCACGTTGCACGACAACCGTGCGGGGTGTGCCGGTGTCGTTGAGCTTGGCCCACACGTCGACCGAGAACGACTGGTCGATGTTCAGCACGGCCTCGCTCGTGCTCGCGGAACTGTTGGTGCCGTTGAGTTCCAGACCGCTTGTGTTCGCAACGCCTGCGCCCCATTTGGCGCCACCGGCAAGGTTGAGCATGAGGTCGCGGCCGTACGGGGAGGTATCGCGGGCGATGGAACCGGCGCCCTCATCGAACTTCCACTCTCCCACGCCGCTGATCTGTGTGGCGTCGGCCATGCCCTGGGTTTCCTGTGGGGTGAGCGTCCGGTTCCACGCCCGTACTTCGGCCAGCTCGCCCTTCCATGGCTCGGCCGCTGCGGAGCTACGCAGCGCCTTGCCGATCCACAACTGCCCACTGGCGTTGAAGCCGTTGTCGACCACGGCGGTCGTACGCTGAAGCGCGCCGTCGACGTACAGCCGAACCTCACGGTCGAGACTGTCGTACGTGCCAGTCAGGTGAGTCCAAACACCTGCAACAGCGGACGCGTTGGACGCCGCGGTCTTCAGTGTGGCATTCACAGCATCGTTCTCCGCCAGGGAGAATGTCCACTTGTGCGCGGCCGCGTCGTAGCCGAGCTGAAACGCCGCGGTAGTCGTTCCCTGCTGACTCACCACCGTACGGCTGGCCGTGTCACCAGTGAGACGAACCCACGCGGAGACCGAGAAACCCTTGCTGGTGTCGAGCACCTTCGTCGTGGTCGCGCCGTTGACAGCCATGCCGTCGAAACCAACCGCTCCCTGACCACCGACGGTGCGTCCAGCACGAGCGGTGTCCAGGCCGGTCAGCGTGAGATCGTGGCCGTTACCGGTGGTATCGGCCGCCGAGTCGTCACCAGCGAACCACTGCGCGTCATTGGTCTTCGCACCCGCAACCGTGAACTGGAAGGTCTTGCGGGTAGAGAGGCCCGCGCGGTCGACCGCCTCGACGAACAACGTCTTCGGGCCGTCCGACGGAGGCGTCCAACGAACCGGGATGCCCGCCGGGACCGTCATCGACGGCGGATCCGTGAAACCCCACCGGTACTTGACCACGTCGGTGGACGTGCTGGCGAAGGTGAACGTATCCGCCACACCCAGCGAACCGCAGCCTTCCGCAGCACAGCCTGACGTCCTGTACACCGAAGCGGTCACCGTCGGCGCAGCGGGAGCGGTCACGTCCACGCTGAACTCGCACCACCCCGTCGCCGGCCCCCAGGTCTGCCAATCACCGGCGAAAGCCCGATAGGCGTACACCCCTTCGGTGATCCCCCGGCCCGCGATCGCCCACTGCTGACCGCTGTAGGTCGTACCCACCACACCGGGATACAGGTACCAGTCCGACGACGTCGGCCACTGCGCGACGATGTCGACCGCGCCATCGTTGTTGAAGTCCGGGATCGTCCGTGCGGTCAGACCGGCCCACCCGCTGCCGATCTCGTACCGGTACGGGGTACCGACGTAGGCGCCACGAACACCGCTGCCCAGATACAACCACTGCCGGTCGGCGTACTCCGCGATGATGTCGGGCTTGCCGTCACCGGTGCGGTCGATCACCCCGGCGAAGGTAAAAGCCTCCCAGCCCGTGCCCAAGGACGCACGGTTCTGCGTGGACGGTGAACGCTTGTTCTCCCCCGGATACAGCCACAGGACACCGCTGCTGTCCTTGGCGATCAGGTCCTGCTTGCCATCCCGGTCGAAATCGGCCAGACCGGCGAACCCGTACCCGCCGAAACCCACACCGATCAACACCCGCGGCTGGCTCGGAACCGCGCGGGTCGCGTCACCGGGGTAGAGGAAGAGTTCACCCGACGGATCGTGCCGGGCGACGATGTCCCGCTTGCCGTCACCGTCCCAGTCGGCGACACCGGCGATGGTGAAGTCGCTCCACCCCGACCCGAGCAGCACGCGGTTGCCCACCTTCTGCCCCTCGGCCGGCAACAGGTACAGGTAACCATCACCGTCACGGGTCAGGACGTCCGGATGCCCGTCGTTGTCCCAATCCCCGGTACCCACCAGCTTGTCCGACGAGTCGAGCACCCCGGTCGGCAGAGTCGCAGGCTTCGGGAGTGTGGTCTCGGCGATCGTGCCGTTGCCCCACGGGTAACCGTCCTGACGCTCCACCGCGGCGATCGTGCCGTTCTCCCGGATCCGCGCCCACTCGAACCGGGAACCCAACGTATCCGCGCCGTCCGGGTCGCTGACACGGGCCCGCAGAGTCGGCGTCACCGTCGGCGTGACCGGGCGGTTCGCGCCGGTCGCACAGGACTTGCCGTCCACACTCAACTGGTCCGGTGTGTTCGGCAGCGAGTTGTAGTCGATCGCCAGCACCGGCGTGGCCGCGTTGAACCGCTTCCACTGTTTGACCGTGTTCTCGTCGGTGACGTGGATCACGAACGTGATGTGGTCCCAGTTCTCCGCAGCCGCTTGCCGGACCACGCCGGTCATCTCGAATTCGACGTCACCCGGCCCCGCGCAGTTGTGCTGCGCGCCGAGTTTGTGGTTCGCGGGTGAGGACGACGCCCATTCATTGCCCCACCACTGCGGCTGGTTGTTCCACGTCGTGCCACCGCCGATGTCGTTGGTGACGCGCACCGTGGCGCTGGAACCCCCGTCTCTGCAGCTCCAGGCCCACCGCTGTTCGATGCGGAAGGACGCGCCGGTGATGTTCTTGCCCTTCATCGCCGAGACGTCCATCTGGAAGTACGACCGAACGTTGTAGGTCGAGGTGTAGCACGTGCCGTCGTTGTAGTAAATGTCGCAGGTCAAGCCGGTGCCCACCGCGCCGACGTCCGCTGCGTCCTGCAAGAAACCCCCGCCCTGCCAGAACGCCGAGTCCGGCAGGTTGCTGCTCACCAGCGTCCACGCGTTGTTCTGCAATCGACCCGACCACGACGGGTCGATGAACACCGGGTACCGGGTGGTCGTGTCCGCGATCATCGCCGCGTCCGGGGTAACCACCAGTTCGCCGTTGTCCGCGGTGACCGGCATGGTGGCCACCCGCCGTTGCGTCGGCTCCCCCGCCGCTTTCGCCTTCGCCGCCCCTGGCGCGGACGCGGGCGTCGAGTCCCACATCAGCGGCGTCGGCGAGGTGAACACCACCCGCCCCTGCCCGTCCTTGGCCTCCACACCCCCGGCCGCGGTCACCCCGGACGTCACGTTCCTGGTGGCGAACCCGAACGACACCTTCGCCAACTTCGGGTTCTGCGCCGCCTGCGCGTTCTTGACGACCAACACCTCGGAGAACCCGACCGGCGACGCGGTCAACCGCAGATCCACCCCCGGCAACACCTCGGCATACGTCGCGGCCGAACCGGACAGCGTCGGCGCGGGCAACGCCCCGAACGGCCAGGTGATAGCCAGTTCCCCGTCACCGCTGCGGACCCGCGCGGCCGGTCCACTGCCCCCTGCGGAGAACTCCACCGGCAACGCCGACGCGACCGGCGACACCACCCCACCCGACACCCGCAACCCGGTGTCGATCCCCGTCCACGAACCGTCGGGCTTGCGCGCCCAACGGGGTTCCATGGACCGCTCGGTGGTGAAACCACCCAACGGCTTGGCGAAGGTCTGCTCGGTTTCCGACCGCAACGTGCTGATCTCGACCTTCGCACCACACCGCTTCGCCATCACCGCCGCGGCCGCCACGGTCTTCTCCGCCGTGGTGCACGCAGGCTCGGGAGCGGCACTAGCGGCAGGTGTGGTCGACACGGTGGTCAACACCAGCGCCACCACCGCAAGGAGTGTGACCGTTGAGGTGGAATAGCCGGATCTGCGCAGGCCAAAGCCTCGCGCCGCAAAGCGACGGACGTGCAACAAGCCCCCCATGACATGCGCCCGTCCCCCGACGACGCGCGGCCCCAATGTGCCCGCAGATCATGACGGCCCCACACCGTTTTCACATAGGGGCCAACTGGGTGACACTGAACCGGAAGGCCTGTGTGGAGCTTCCGGGGAAGCTCCACACAGGCGGTGTTCAGGCCCAGTCGGGGCGCAGTGGCATGCCGGACGTGGCACCGTCGAGCTTGACGCCGAGCACCTGGTGGAGCTGGATGTTGTTGCGGTCGAAGCCCAAGCGGCTCGCGGCCAGGTACAGGCGCCACACGCGCGCCCGTGCCTCGCCTACCTCCTGCACCGCCTCGTCCCAGTGGTCGTCGAGGTTGCGGCTCCAGGCCGCGAGCGTGAGCGCGTAGTGCTCGCGGATGTTCTCCTCGTGCCGCACCTCGAACCCGGTGTCGGTCATCAGCGACACGAGGTGGCCCGGACCGACCAGTTCGCCGTCCGGGAACACGTACCGGTCGATGAAGCCGCCGGTCCGTGCGGGGTGGAGGTTGTTCGGGCGGGTGATGCAGTGGTTCAGCATCCGGCCGCCCGGCTTCAGCTTCCCGTACAGGGACTTGAAGTACGCGGGCAGCTTGGCCTTGCCGATGTGCTCGGTGAGGCCGATCGAGCTGATCGCGTCGAAGCCCTCCTCGCGCACGTCGCGGTAGTCCAGGAAGCGGACCTCGGCCAGTTCCGACAGCCCGGCCTCCACGATGGCCTTCTGCGCCCACTCGGCCTGGTTGCGCGACAACGTCACGCCGACCGCGCGCACGCCGTAGTGCTTGGCCGCGTGCATGACCATGCCGCCCCAGCCGCAGCCGACGTCCAGCAGCCGCATGCCTTCCTTGAGCCCCAGTTTGCGAGCGACCAGGTCGTGCTTGGCGAACTGGGCGTCCTCGAGCGTGGCGTCGGACGACGGGTACACCGCGCAGGTGTACGCCATCGACGGGCCGAGGACCCATTCGTAGAACTTGTTCGACACGTCGTAGTGGTGCGCGATGGCTTCACGGTCGCGCGCCTTCGAGTGCCGCATCCCGTGCAGGCGCCGCTCCTGGGCGGGCACCTCGACCCTGTTGTTCACCCGCACCTTGCCGAGCAGTGCGAGCAGGTTGAGCCGTTCGGACCACGGCACCTCGCGCAGGCTCAGCTCCGACAGGTGCGCGAGCGCACCGTGCACGTCACCGATGATCTCCAGGTTGCCCGTCACGTAGGCGCGAGCGAGCCCCAGTTCCCCTGGCGCGGACGCCAGGTAGGACAACGCCATGGGTGTGCGCACCTCGATGCGCATACCCGCCCCCTCAGGACCGGCGTGACTGCCGTCGTAAGCGCTGAACTCGACGGCCTGGTCACTGCCGACCACTCGTTGGAACACCTCCGCCAACCGCATGGGCCCCGGCTCCTTTCTACCTTCGGAGAACACACTTGGCGTACAGGTCGGGGAGACGACTCCCCTTGTCGTACCGCCCCTTCAAGGCCCGGTAGGCCTTGCCGTTGTAGTGCCGCCAGAAGTCCTCTTCCTCGTAGTAGGAATCGGAGTACAGCGACTTGTGCCCACCGAGCTCGGACACCTTCTCCTCGATCAACCGGTTGCGGCTACCCATTTCTTCCCCCGAGCGCAACGCGACCGTCGACCAGAAACCCACGTTCACGTACAGCGTGTCCGCGTCCATCGGGTAGAGCGGCCACCCGGTGCGGTCGCGCAGGCGGACCGGGCACAGCCACACCGGGCTGATGCCGATCTCGCGCTCGAAGAAGTCGAGGAAGTCCGCCAGCTTGTCGACGGGGATCTCCACGTCCTGGATGACCGGCTCCTGGACCTCTTTGTTGAGCCGGTCGCTGAAGCCGTGCTTCCGGTCGAACGCGACGATCTTGCGGTAGACGTCGGAGCGCAGGTACCGCTTGGGCCACAGCCTGCGG
>JBDSAJ010000437.1:0-5649 GCA_039922235.1 Umezawaea sp. | reverse complement strand
CGGCGTGCGGATCCCCGAGCACGTCGTCACCCAGGCGCTGCTGGCCGAGCTGGGGGAGCCGCTGCTGTCGTCCACGCTGCTGCTCCCCGACCAGGACGAGCCGCTGACCCAGGGCTGGGACATCAAGGAGCGGCTGGACAACGTGGTCGACGCGGTCATCGACTCGGGGGAGTGCGGCACCGTGCCCACGACGGTCATCGACTACTCGAACGGCGAACCGGAGATCGTCCGGGTCGGCGCCGGCGACCCGAGCCGGTTCGAATAGTCAGTCCGGAGAATCCCTGTATCGACTACCGGGTCAGTGGTGATGTTGATACAGAGTTTCCAACCTCTAGGATGTTGGAAACTCTGTATCGGCGTCGTAGTGTTCTCTGTATGGACGTGAAACGGGCGATGAACGTCCTGGCCGGTTTCACCGCCGATCAGTGGGGGCTGGTGACGACCGCGCAAGCCGTCAACGCCGGTGTCGACAGCGTGACCCTCGCGCGTCTGGTCGACGCGGGACTCATCGACCACATCAGGCGCGGTGTCTACGCGTCCGCCAGTGCGCCGCAAGACCGGCGACGCGCGGCAAGGGCCGCCTGGCTGCAACTCAACCCACGCGTTCCCGCCTGGAAACGTCCTCTGCTTGACCCCGACGGGGGAGTCTTCTCCCACGGTACGGCGGCCCATGTCCACGACTTGGGCGATTTGCTGCTCGGCGCGTTCCAGTTCACCGTGCCGCGGCGCCGGACGAGCACTCATCCCGACATCGAGTTTCGACACCTGCCGCTCGCCGAGCGCGATGTCGTCAAGGTCGACGGACTGCCCGTTACCACCGTGGAACGCGCAATCGCCGACCTGCTGGCCGACCATATCGATGGCGGCCACATGGGCGACATCATCCACCGGGCGATTCAACGCGGGCAGGTTGATGTCGTGTCGCTGGCCCACCGCGTCGGCCCCTACGCGCGTCGCTACGGAGTGACCGGCAAGAACGGGATGACCCTGATGCACTCCCTGCTGGAGCAGGCAGGCAAGACGATGCCCGACTTCTCCCGACCCGGCTACCTGGACGCGCCGGCGCAACTGATCTCGAAATCCCAATCGACCAGGCCAGACGTCGACTCCAGCCCGGAACTTCAGCGAAGCGCGGCCGACCTGGCAGACGCCGTTCTGTCCAGTCCAAGGGTGAAGAACTTCCAGGAACAGGTGCGGCTCTTGCTCGAAAGCCCAGCGATGCGCGAAGCCCTGTCTCGAACGCAGACCGACGCACCTCATCTCAACGAGGACGACCCCGTGTCGAACGACTAGCTTTTCCCGAGCCGAACCACGAGTCAGCAGATGAGGACCTGTCAAAGTGAGTATCCAGTCCCCCAGGGACTTCCGTATGGCGGTCAGTGCCAAGGCGAAGGAGGCAGCGCGCACCAGTTCGCGATCCGCTGGAGACTGGGAGCAGCACTTCTACATCAGTCGCCTGATCGCAAGGGTGTTTCGCGCCGATCCGCACGTTCCGGACGTTGGCTCCCGCGGAACAGTTGGCCGCGATGTTCATCGATCCGCTTCTGGCTGACGACCCGCCAGGACGTTGGCAGCCGATCCAGTTGGCATGGGTTTAGCGCGTTGAAATGCGTATCCCACAATCACCACGGGCGGATCTCCTCGGGGAAGTTGGGGTGATGATCGTGCTGGTACAGATCGAGTTCGGAAGGCCGGTTTCGGGCTCGGTGCTCGCAAATGACATCCGGGCAGGTCAGCGGCATGATCACACGCTCGGGTCGACGAGAGGAGATGCTGGCGTTGATCTCCGTGGACGAGGTGCTCACAACGGGGTATGGTCTTCGCAGCTCAGAGCCACCGCTGAACCGACATCCCTCGCTACGCATAGCCCGACCGCCAGGGCATAGAACAGCTGTCGAAGAACCCGTTCATCAGGCTGACGAGCCACCTCGCCACGTATGACTTGACCGCCGGGCCGGAACAGTGGCCTGATCGCTTGTCCTCACTCGAGCTGGTTCGGGGAGGCCGGTCACTCCATCGTGGTGGCGTGCCCGACGAACTGGCCCGTGCGGGCGTGCAGGGGGCAAGCCGATCCACTTGTGGTCGTGCAGGATGGCGGGGTCGCCCCGGTACTGCCTGATCCGGCCGTCTACGCGTCCGTCCGTGGAGCGTCCCCAGCTCAGCGGTTGCTGTTCTCGCCCGCCGAACTGGGGGCGCTGGTGCGATATCTGGAACACGCCGCGGCGAACCTGGCCAGGTCGCAGAGCTATCGTTGCTCAGGTGCGCCTGGTCACTTTGCCCAACATCGATCTTGCTTCGCTCAAGGACGTAGTCGGACTCCCGGCTTTCTCCAAGGGCACTCGCTACGCGCAGCGCAAAGTGGTGACCCACATGGAATGGGACGCCGACGGGCACACGCTCGACGGGCTGGTGCTCGGTTCGAGCGACGACTACTACGAGACGACCGCGTTCTTCACTGCCACGCGCAGCGGACTGCTGCGGGTCAAGTACGGGGAATGCGGCTGTCCGGTCGGGTACAACTGCAAGCACGTGGCCGCGCTGGTGCTGACGGCGGTGCCCGCCGATGCGGCACAGGCGCGGAAGGGGCAAACCAAGCAGGCGGCGTGGCGGAAGTCGCTGGACTCGCTGCTGGGCCCCCCGACCGGCCGCCGCGGGCAGACCGAACCGCTGTCCATCCAGGTCTCCCTGCGGATGACCGGTATCTCGCCCGTGGTGTCGGCTCGGCTGGTCCGGCCGGGTGCCAACGGGTGGGTCAGCGCGGGGCCTGCCTGGAACAAACTGGACCAGGCGCTGTACTACGGCGATTTCGACCAGGCGCAGGTTCGGCTGCTGCAGGAGATGTACGCGATCTACCGCGCGCACGACTTCGCGAGTTCCGGCTACTACGAGTACGGCGAGAAGAAGACGATCGAGCTGGCCAAGTTCGACAGTCCCCGGCTGTGGGCACTGCTGGACGAGGCCGAGGACATCGGCATTCGCCTGGTAGGGGCGAAGAAGGCGTTGGGAGAGCTGCCGGGGCGCGGCTCGCTGAGGGTGTGCCTCGACGCCACCCGTGACGAGTCCGGGCGCAAGCTCCGCGTCGCCCCGGTGCTGCGGGACGGGGACGAGCCCGCGGACGCGGTGCCGGTCCTGTTCATCGGGGCCGACGGGCACGGGCTCGTGCACATCACCGCCGCCGAGGCCGCGCGGCCGGACAAGTCGTCCGATTGGCGCCTCCGACTGGCCCGGCTCGCCAAGCCGGTGCCCGCGCAGGTGCGGAAGATGGTGCTGGAGCAGCGGGTGCTGGAGATCCCGGCGGCCGACGAGCAGCGTTTCCGGGACGAGTACTACCCGCGGCTGCGCAACGCCGCGACCGTCATCTCCTCCGACGGGTCCTTCACGCCCCCGGAGATCTCCGACCCGACCCTGACCCTGCACGCCTCCTACGGCGACGGGCACGAACTGGACCTCCGGTGGGAGTGGGCCTACCAGGTCGGCGCGTCGGAAGTCCGGGTGCCGCTGGACGCCGCCGACGACACCGGGTTCCGGGACGTGGAGCGGGAGCGGGCGGTGCTGAAGGGCCTCGACTTCCACCCCGAACGGCTGTCCTCGTCGCTGCGCGGCATCGACACCATGCGGTTCACCACCGAGGTGATGCCGGAGATCGCCGGGCAGCCGGGAGTCGCCGTCGAGGTCAGCGGCGACCGGGCCGACTACCGCGAGGCGGGCGACTCGCTGGTCGTCGGCGTGTCGACCGGCGAACTCGCGGGCGAGACCGACTGGTTCGACCTCGGCGTCACGATCTCCGTCGAAGGACAGCGGATCCCGTTCCGGGACGTGTTCACCGCGCTGGTGGAGGAGCAGTCGCACGTGCTGCTGCCCGATGGGGCCTACTTCTCGCTGGAGAAACCGGAACTGCGGTCGCTGCGCCTGCTGATCGAGGAGGCGGCGGCGCTCCAGGACTCGCCCGGCGGCGCGCTGCGGATCAGCCGGTTCCAGGCCGGGCTGTGGGACGAACTGGCCGCGCTGGGCGTGGTGGAAGGCCAGGCGCGGGCGTGGGAGCAGCAGGTTCGCGGCCTGCTGTCGGTCGACGCCATCGACACGACCGAGGTCCCGGAGACCCTGGACGTGACGCTGCGGCCGTACCAGGTGGCCGGGTTCCGCTGGCTGGCGTTCCTCTGGCGGAACCGGCTCGGCGGGATCCTGGCCGACGACATGGGACTGGGCAAGACGGTGCAGGCGCTGGCGCTGATCTGCCACGCCAAGCTGACCGAGCCCGACGCCGGGCCGTTCGTGATCGTCGCCCCCACCAGCGTCGTGGCGAACTGGGCGGCCGAGGCCGCGCGGTTCGCGCCGGGGCTGAGCGTGGTGGCGATCTCCGACACGCTGAAGCGGCGCGGCCAGGACCTCGACGAGGCCATCGCGGGCGCGGACGTGGTGGTGACCTCGTACACGCTGTTCCGGCTCGACTTCGACGCCTACTCGGCGCGCCCGTGGGCCGGGCTGTTCCTGGACGAGGCGCAGTTCGCGAAGAACCGGCAGTCGCAGGCCTACCAGTGCGCGCGCAGGCTCGAAGCGCCGTTCAAGGTGGCCGTCACCGGCACCCCGATGGAGAACAACCTGATGGAGCTGTGGTCACTGCTGTCGATCACCGCGCCGGGGCTGTTCCCGAGTCCGACGAGGTTCCAGGACTTCTACGCCCGCCCCATCGAGAAGGGCGACGCCGAACTGCTCGCCCGGCTGCGGCAGCGGATCAAGCCGCTGGTGCGGCGGCGCACCAAGGAACAGGTGGCGCCCGAACTGCCCGAGAAGCAGGAACAGGTGCTCGAGGTGGAACTCCACCCGAAGCACCGCAAGGTCTACCGGACTCACTTGCAGCGCGAGCGCAAGAAGGTGCTCGGCCTCGTCGACGACGTGCAGAAGAACCGCTTCACGATCCTGCGGTCGCTGACGCTGCTGCGCCAGCTGAGCCTGCACGCCGGACTGGTCGACGACCAGCACGAGGCCTTGCCCAGCGCGAAGGTCGACAGCCTGTGCGAGCAGCTCCAGGACGTCGTCGGAGGCGGGCACCGGGCGCTGGTCTTCAGCCAGTTCACCGGCTTCCTGAAGATCGTGCGCGACCGGCTGGACGCCGAGGGCGTCGAGTACTGCTACCTCGACGGCACCACCCGCAACCGGCCCGCCGTGCTCGCGCGGTTCAAGGACGGCTCCGCGCCGGTGTTCCTGATCAGCCTCAAAGCGGGCGGGTTCGGGCTGAACCTGACCGAGGCCGACTACTGCTTCCTGCTCGACCCGTGGTGGAACCCCGCGACCGAGGCGCAGGCCGTCGATCGCACGCACCGCATCGGGCAGACCCGCAACGTCATGGTCTACCGGCTCATCGCCAAGGACACCATCGAGGAGAAGGTGATGGCGCTCAAGGAGCGCAAGGCGGAACTGGTCGCGGGCGTCATGGACGAGGGCAACGCCTTCGGCTCGGCACTGGACGCCGACGACATCCGCGGCCTCTTCGCCTGAAGCACGCTAGAGCGTCGGTGAAGTAGTCGCTACCGGACGTGAATGACGGAGGCAGAACATGGAAGTCGGCGCGGACGCACGTTCTCCCGACTGGGCGACGGCCTGGGTGTGCGTCACTTTCACCCGAGGTCTGGACTCCGAGGAGGTGTTCGC
>JBDSAJ010000436.1:0-11275 GCA_039922235.1 Umezawaea sp. | reverse complement strand
GACCACTCGCGCCCGGATCGCCACCGAGGGGTTCGGCGCTCGGCTGCTCGCGCCGCAGGATCCCGACGGGCAGTGGGCGGGCGGAGCGTACTTCCCGGGCGACTTCGACTTCAATGGCCCCGAGGCGGCGCAGGACGCGGGCCAGCCGTGGACCGCGACGACGTGGACGCTCAACACCCTTCGCGACTGGGGCCTCGACGCGACCGTGCTCGCCGGGTCGGCCGACAAGCTCGCCGCGAACAGTCGCTGGGAGTACGAGAACCTGCCGTACTGGGGCGGCGAGGTCGACTGCTGCATCAACGCCTGGACGGTCGCGAACGGCCGGTGGCTCGGTGTCGACGTGACCGGCATCGTGGACTGGTTCGTCGAGCACCGGCTGCCCGACGGCGGGTGGAACTGCGAGTGGGTCAACGGCTCGACGCGGTCGTCGTTCCACTCGACGCTCAACTCCCTCAAGGGACTGCTCGCCGACGAAGCCGCGACCGGGGGCACGGGCGCGACCGTCGCCGCCCGGCGCTCCGGCGAGGAGTACCTGCTCGAGCGGGGGCTCTTCCGCCGCCTCTCGACGGGCGAACCGGTGGCGCCGTGGGTGAACCGCTTCGCCTACCCGTTCCGCTCGTTCTACGACGTGCTCAACGCGGCCGAGTACTTCCGCGAAGCCACGCTGCTCGACGGCACGCCGCCGGACCCCCGCATGGCCGACGCGATCGACCTCATCCGCGCCGCCAGGCAGCCGGACGGCACTTGGCTCCAGGCCCGCAGGCACCCCGGCCGGGTGTGGTTCGAGGTCGACGTGCCCGCGGGGGAGCCGTCGAAGTGGCTGACCCTGCACGGAAAACGGGTCCTCGACTGGTGGGACTCCCGGAGTTCGTGACGGCGGCCGGGATCAGCCCCGCGCCCACCCCACCCACTTCGGGGTGACCAGCCCTACTTCTTCGGCGTGATGGTGACGGGCACCGTCACCACGAGTTCGGAGTCCGTGGTGGCGGTGATCGTGCCGTTCACCGCCTTGGGGCCCGCGAGCAGGCGGAAGATGAACGTCACCGAGTCGCCCGCCGCCAGTTCCTGCTGGGCCACGCAGGTCACGGTGCCCTTGCCCGCCGGGCAGCCGACGGTCTGCGTCCGCGCGCCGTCGAGTCCCACCAGAGAGTTGCCGCGCAGGTTGTTGCCCGGCCCGACCACCTTGACGTCGTCGGGCAAGGACATCGTCAGCGTCGTGGGCGGCGAGGGCGCCGTGCCGGTGTTGCGGAAGGTGATGGGGAAGTCCGTGGGAGGTCCGCCGGTGGACGTGGTGAACCCGGCAGGCGCGGTCGGGGTCAGGACCGGTGCGGCTGGGGGTGCGGCGGTCGCCGGCTTCGTGGCTGTCGCCGTGGCCACTGGTCCGCCGGTGCCCGCTGGTGCGGAGATGCCCGACCCGGCCACCGACGTGGTCGGCTGCGTGGTGCTCGGCGCGGCGGGGTCGGACGAGGTGGTCTGCCCGATCGGCACCGTCGTCGTGTGGCCGATGGCGTTCGACGCGGGCGGTTCGGCGATGGCCGTGGGGTCGGTCGAGCTGATCGGCGTCTCCAGGCCCGACCCGATGGCGATCGCGAGCATCGCCGTCGAGGCCACCGCGCCGAGCCAGTGCGGCACCGAGGCGCCGGTGCCCGCGGCGACCGCCGCTGCCGCCGCGCTGGCCTTGCCCCCGCCGGCGGCCAGGTAGCCGGCGGTGCCGACGCCGAGCACCAGCGGTGCGATGATGCCGCGCAGCGCGCCGTTGACGTCGGCCAGTTCGGCGGTCAGGGCGCGGCAGGAAGCGCACTCGTCCAGGTGCGCCTCGACCTGGGTGGTCTCGCGCTTGGACAGGCCGCCGCGGGTCCAGGCGCCCAGCCTGTCGACCGTGGCGCGGCAGCGCTCGGACTGGGTCTGCGCCAGGTGCGCCTGGAGGTAGGCCTTCCGCAGGCCCTCACGCGCCCGGTAGGCCATCGCGGAGACGCCGTTGGACGTGAGGCCGAGCAGTGGCGCGACCTGTGCGGGTGTCTGGCCCTCGATCTCGGTGTGCCACAGCACGGTCTGCCAGTGCTCGGGCAGGCTGGCGAACGCCTTGGCGGCCAGTGACCTGTCCAGCCGCGCCACCGCCGTGTCGTGGAACGGCACGGCGGTGGCCTGCTCGACGCCCGAAACGCCGTGCACGTCGTCGGACAGGTCGAGCTTGCGTTCCCGTCGGACCTTGTCGTAGGCCGTGTGGCGCAACGCGGTGAGCAGGTAGGCGCGGAAGGCCGAATCGGGACCGCCGCCCGCGCGCAGCACCGTGAGGACCTTGGCGAACGCGTCCGACACCAGGTCGTCCGCCTCGATCGGCGACCTGGACAGCTGGCGGGCCAGGTTGTGGGCGGCCTGCACGTGGCGCGCGTACAGCTCGCCGAAGGCCTGGATCGTCCCGCCCCGCACGGCCTCGATCAGCTCCGCGTCCGACTGCGGGCGCGAGGATTCCGCCGGAGCACTCGGGGTGGGGCGTGGTCGGTCCGTTGTGCCCACGGGACCGGGAGGTGGGCTCCCGGCGTCCAGGTCGAGCGCGCGGTCGAGGTCGGCGCGCATGACCGCCGTGTCACCGGCCTGCCACTGCTGCACGTCGCGTTCCTCGGGCTGCCCGAACACCGGCGCCCCCTCTCGATGCCGAGTGTGATGGGCGCGACCCTATCGAGAGGGAACACCCCACCCGCAACACGCCACCCCGAAACGCAGTGGGCCCGCCTCCGCGCCGAGTTCCCGGTCCACAGAGGACAGACCGCTCACCCGTCGGGTGAACTCGGTGGTCCGGGGCCGCTCAGTCCAGGCAGAACTCGTTGCCCTCCGGATCTGCCATCACGATGAAACCGTTTTCCAGCGGGGGCTCCGGGTCCTGCCTGCGGATCCGCGTCGCACCCCGGCCGGTCAGGCGTTCGCACTCCGCCTCCAGCGCCCGCATCCGGGCCTCGCCCACCAGCCCCGGAGCCACGCGCACGTCCAGGTGCAGGCGGTTCTTGATCTCCTTGCCCTCCGGCACCTGCTGGAAGAACAGCCGCGGCCCCACCCCACCGGGATCGCTCGCGGCAGACCTGGAGTTGCGGGCTTCCGGTGGGACACCGAAGGCGTCCAGCGCCTCGTCCCAGGTCGCGAACCCAGGAGGTGGTGGATCGATCCGGTACCCCAGCGCCTCCGCCCAGAAGCCCGCCAGGCCTGCCGGGTCGGCGCAGTCGAAGGTCACCTGGACCTGTTTCACCGTTGCGGACATCCGTTCCTCCTCATCGTTCGAGATCTGCGGGTTCACGATTCCATCCTGACGGCTATTCAGGACAACTTCGGTCCGTGATTCACACCGAATGATCAACTAGGCGTTCGCCCGGCGGAGGCGTTCGGCCCCTTGTAACCGGAGCGCGGTGCCGCACAGAGGGGTGTCGCCGTGCAGGGCTTCCCAGCGGGCGTTGTGCGCCGCGGGCCACAAGCCTGCCGCCCACGCGACCTCCTGCTCCGCGGCCGTGAACGAGCGGCCCCGAAAGTCCTGGTACGCCACCAGGAACGCCTCGGAACTCGCGATCGGCGCCAGGACAGGTGGGGTGGTGCTGGCGAACGTCCCACTCGCCGCCCCCACCAGGGCGGCCTCCGGTTGCCACGCCAGGCTGTCCCAGTCGTGCACCGCCCACACCTCCGACCCGCGCCACCGGAGGTTCTGCGCCTCGAAGTCGGCGTGGCCCAGCACGCACGGCAGGTCCGCGGCCAGCAGCCGCCCGCGGGCCCGCTCGGCCGTGTCGACGACGTGCGCGGGCACGACGCTTTGGTCCCGTTCGTCGAGGAAGCCGATCGCGGGCCACAGAACGGAATCCGCGTGGTCCCACCGCGCCCAGCGCGGATTCGGCAGCGGCGGCGGAACGGTCACGTCCGCCAGTTCGGCCATCAGCCGGGCGAACACCTCGGCGCAGCGCACGGCCACGTCCGGCGAGTCCCCGTGCAGCACGTCGCCACCGGGCCGGAACTCCTCGGCGTGCACGGCCAGCGAACCGACGGTGACGACCGGCGTGAACGGCCGGGCGCACGGGAACCCGCGCTCGGCCAACCGGGCCTGCGCCGCGACGCACGAAGCGGCCCGACCGTCGTCCGTGCGCGCCTTGACCACGACGTCCGCGCCATCGGCCAACCGGAGACCGAACACCATCGACATCTGCCACAGCCGGAACAGCACGTCGACGGGTTCGGCACCCAGGTGGTCCAGGCACCACCCGTGCAACCAGTCCGGCAGCTCGTCCAACGGCACAGCGGGGACTGTGCCACGAACGGCTGATGGGTGCTCGGGCCACGAACCTCTAGTGAACGCCCCGCAGCGCCCCGAACGCGGCCATCACGACGCCCAAGCCCCGGTCGTCCCCCAGCGGCCCCTGTTCGAGCATCTGGTTCATCACGTACGACACCGTCAAGCGCGTGTCGAAGTCGACCACGACGACCGAGCCGCCCCAACCGCCCCACGAACACGTCCTTCCTCGCAGGGCGTAGCCCATGCCGTACCGCATCTGGGTGCCCATGACCTCGTCCTCGCCGAGGAACTGCTCCTCCAGCGCCCGTTCGCAGCCCGCCTGCGACAGCAGCCGCACGCCTCGCGCCTGACCACCGGCGGCGAGCACGGACTGCACGGCCGCGACCGACCGCGCGTTGCCGAACCCGTTCGCGGACGGGATCTGCGCGCGTCGCCACGCCTCGGTGTTGGCGGTCTCCGCTGGGATGGGAGGGTTCCCCGGTCCCCGCGCCTCCAGTTCGGGCGCCCGGAACTCGGCCGGGATGACGGGGGCCACCCGGTGGTCGTGCTCGGCGGGCAACCCGATGTGGAAGTCGGCGCCGAGCGGTCCGGCGATCTCCTCGGCGAAGAAGGTGCCGAGGTCACGGCCGGTGGCCCGGCGGACGACCTCGCCGATCAGGTACCCCTGGGTGGCGGCGTGGTAGGCGCCCACCTGACCGGGCGGCGAACTCGGTGCCTGCTCGGCCAGCAGCGCGGTCATGGCCGACCAGTCGAAGAGCTGCTCCGTCCGCAACTGCTCGTGCCACGTCGGCAAGCCCGAGGTGTGGCCGAGGACGTGCCTCAGCAGCACCTTCTCCTTGCCCGCAGCGGCGAACTCGGGCCAGTGGTCCGCGACCGGCGCGTCGAGGTCGACCAGCCCGCGGTCGGCGAGCACCAGCGCGGACAGCGCCGCCATCGTCTTCGTGGTGGACCAGACGCAGGTGATCGTGTCGCGCTCCCACGGCCGGGTGCGCTCCACGTCGGCGTACCCGCCCCAGAGGTCGACCACCGGCTCGTCCTCGACGTACACGGCGACGGACGCACCGACGTCCTGGTCGTCCAGGGACGCCGCCAGGACGTCCCGCACCGCTTCGAACCGTTCGTCGCACGTTCCCTGAGTGGGGGCCATGAGCGGTACCTAACTCGGTTTCCGCGCCGGCACCAACGGATTTACCCGTGCGGCCCGCAGTGGGGGCTATGGCAGGTGGTCACGGCGGGTCGTCGCCATCGTCTTCCGGTGCGCTGCTCCCCGGACGTCGGCCACCCGTCCGGGAATGGCTGGAAACGCACCGCTGTCGACATCGGCATCGCTACCGTGAGCGGCATGGTCTCGTTACCGCGTGTCGTGACAATCGCCTGTGCGGCTCTGCTGCTCACCTCCTGCGGCATTTTCGGGGATTCGACCGAGGGCGACGCCGAAACGGATCGGCAGTCCGCGACACTGGCCGAGGCGATCAGCTACCCGCGGCAGGAGAACGCCATGGGCTTCGCCCGTGCCGCGCTGGGCACCCAGCTCGGCAAGGACCCCTCCTTCAGCGTGCTGGTGGCCGAGGACCTGGAGCACGAGGACCTCCAGGAGCCGATGGCGCGCCTCGTCTGGCGGATCCACCGGAGCGCGTCCGACTCGGGCTGGACGAAGACCCCGGCGTTCGACGCCTGCTACCTCGTCGAGTTCAACTACTACGAGGCCATCACGGGACCGTCCCGGACCACCTGCCCCGCGGGCGCCACCGCGATCGCCCCACCGCCCCTGCCGAAGCGGACCATCCCGCAGAACTCGGCCCCAGCGCTGGAGACCACCCTCGGCGCACTGCCCGCGACACCGGGCGAAGCGGAGGTGCGCGCCGCGCTGGCAGCTGGGCTCCCCGCTCCACCGGTGGACCGGGACACCAACATCGCGGGCATCCTCCCGCAGGTCTTCGTCGCTGTCGGGGGTTCCGACGTCGGGGTGGCGCTGTACGCCCGCGTCGACGTCGAGGACAAGGACTGCATGATGGGCCAACGGGTCGGCGGCGCGGTGAAGGTGTGGTCGCTGAACTGGCGCGACCTGGGGCCGCAGGAGAAGCCGTGCAGCGCCCAAGCCGCACTGTCCACCAGGTGGTGATACCGCGTCCGAGGCCGGTCGACGGGCACCGGCCTCGGACGCGGGTCGCCGGCCTCAGAGGTGCCAGCGCGCACCGGTACCCCGCTGCTCGGTCACCGGGGTCAGGACCCGCACGTCCCACGGGCCCAGGTCCACCGAGGTGCCGACGGGAGTGGAGTCGCGGTCCAGCACATCGGTCAGCGCCACGGGAGTCGTGACCTGGACGGGGTTCCAGCTCCAGTTGTGGACGATGTGGACCTGTCGGCCGTCCGGGGACGACCCGGTGGTGGCGGTGACCGAGTCGGGCAGGTCGTGCCACCCACCGCGGGCGGAGGGCACCAGCCACCGGGCCAGCGCCTTGGCGAGGTGCCGGTTGGGCACGGTGCCGACGCAGGTGACGCGGCCC
Organism: Umezawaea sp.; assembly: GCA_039922235.1. Taxonomy (GTDB): domain Bacteria; phylum Actinomycetota; class Actinomycetes; order Mycobacteriales; family Pseudonocardiaceae; genus Umezawaea. The sequence continues at coordinate 4,501 of JBDSAJ010000436.1, read as the reverse complement.
GCGCCGTGGCGGCGGGTCGTGATCGCGGGCCAGCGGCCGAAGTGCGGGTGGTCGTACTCGACGAGCACGTCGGCGTCGAGGACGCTGAGGCCGTCGACCCACCGCGTGGCCGTCGCGTCGTCCGGCAGTTCGAAGGGCCCGTCGGGGCCGGCGAGGAGCGGGATCTCGCGGGTGAGGTTGCTGAACTCGTCGTAGCGCACGCCTGCCGCCTCGACGAGCCGGGCGGGCGCGGGCTCCTGGCGCGCACGGCCCTCGTGGTCGCCGTACGCCGTTCGCGGGCCGAGCACGAGGTGGCCGCCCGCGCCGGCGTACGCGGCGAGCCAGTCGATCGACGCGTCGTCGACGACGTAGAGCGCCGGGACGACCAGGACGGGGTGCAGCTGTGCGGCCTCGTCCGGTGTGACGCCCGGCCGTTCGCCGCGCGGGTCGTGCAGCTGTCCGATGTGGATGATCCGCACCTGCCTGCCCGCGTCGAACGCGCCCCGGTAGAACGGGTCGAAGAAGCGTTGGTACGCGGCGCGGTCCGGCTCGCCGTCGGCCGTTGGCAGCGGTGGGTGCTCCTGCATCAGCCACTTGCTCGGCGTCGAGTAGACCATGGTGATGTCGGCGTCCGGTTCGAGCCCGGCGACGAGCGAGCCCGCCGTGTCGAAGTCCTCGCCCAGCCGGACGAGTTCCGCGTACGTGCGGCCCGGCTGACCGCTGTGCGGGAGGATGCCGCCCCAGTAGGTCTCCGCGCCGAAGTGCAGCGTGTGCCAGTGCCAGTACTCGATCATCCGCGCCCCGCGCGAGACGAGCGCCCACGCGGCCTGCCGCCACTGGCCGTCGAAGGCGGGGCGGTTGTCCCACGGCTCGCCGATGTGCCCCGCGTTGGTCTCGGTGACCAGGAACGGCTCCTGGCGCGAGGAGAACATCCAGTCCGCGGTCTGGAACAGCGCCCACACGCCGGTGGTCTTCCACTTCTGCTCGACGTGGTCCGGGGTCCGGTCGGGGAGCGCGAGGGAGTCCTGCATCAGGTAGTACGGGTTGCCCGCTGCGACGTCGAGGCTGTCGGTCAACTCGTCGTCGTGCACCGCGGGACGGGTGTAGGAGATGCACGTGGTGACGAACTGGTCCGCGGTGGAGTACTCCCGGACGATGCCTGCCTGCCAGGCGATGAACTCGGTGGTCTGGAGCGCCTGGAACTCCCGCCACGCGACGTCGTACTGCGGCTGGGCGTTGCCGTCCGGTGTCCACAGGTCGGCCCACGTGGAGAGGCGGTGCGACCAGTAGACCAGCCCCCACTCGCGGTTCAGGTTCTCGACGTCGCCGTACCGGGCGCGCAGGTGGTCGACGAACCGCTGAAAGACGCCGTGGTTGTGCAGCAGCTCCAGGCCCGGCTCGTTGTCCACCTGGAACCCGATGACCGCCGGGTGGTCGGCGTACCGGGCGACGACGCGGCGGATCACCCGTTCGGCGTGGAACCGGAAGCCGGGGTGGGTGAAGTCGACCTCCTGGCGGGCGCCCCAGCCGATGCGCTGCCCGGTGGACCGCTCGCCGGTGATCTCCGGGTACTGCCGGGCCAGCCACGGGGGCACGGCGTACGTCGGTGTCCCCAGGATGACCGAGATCCCGCGTTCGTGCGCGCCGTCGAGCACCGGCTGGAGCCAGTCGAGGTCGAACCGCCCGTTCTCCGGCTCCCAGGTCGACCAGACCGACTCGCCGACGCGGATGACGGAGAAGTGCGCGTCGACCATCAGGTCCAGGTCGGTCTTGAGCCGGTCGTGGGTCCGGTACTCGTGGTAGTACGCGGCGCCGAACAGGACGCGGGCGGGTAGAACCGCCATGGCGGGAACCTCCACAAAGGATCGACTGGTCACTGCTTGACGGATCCGGTCGCCAGCCCGCTCTGCCAGTAGCGCTGCAGCAGCAGGAAGGCGATGACGAGCGGGACGATCGACAGCAGGGACCCGGTCATGACGAGGGGGAGCATCTCGCTGCTGCTGCCCGCACCGCCGTTCTGGGCCTGCGCAGCCCAGGACGCGAGCCCGACGGTGACCGGGTAGAGCTGCGGGTCGTTGAGCATGATGAGCGGGAGGAAGTAGTTGTTCCAGGTCGCGACCAGGGTGAACAGCAGTACCGTCACCAGGCCGGGTGCCAGCAGCCGCGACGCGATCTGGACGAAGATCCGGAATTCCCCTGCCCCGTCGATGCGGGCGGCCTCGATGACGCTGTCCGGGACGGCGTCCTGGGCGTAGACGCGCATGAGGTAGAGCCCGAACGGGTTGACCAGCGACGGCAGGATGATCGCCCACGGGGTGTTGACCAGGCCCACCTCCGCGAAGAGCAGGTAGGTCGGGATCGCCAGCGCGGTGGACGGCACCATGACGGCGCCGATCACCAGGTTGAACGCGGCGCCGTGGCCGCCGAACCGGTACTTGGCGAACCCGTACCCGGCGGCCGCCGCGAGCAGCGCGGCCCCCACGGCGCTGATCACGGCGTACAGCACCGTGTTGACCAGCCAGTGCGCGAAGACACCGCCGTCGTGGGTGAGGGTGTCCCCGATGTTCGTGAAGAGCTGCGGCGCGTGCGAGAACCACAGCCCGAACGTCGTGAACAGGTCCTGGGTGTTCTTGGTGGAAGCGACGACCAGCCAGACCAACGGCAGCAGGAAGTAGGCCAGCGCTGCCAGCATGGCGATCGTCAACGGGGTGCTGCGCTTGCGTTTCACGATTCCCTCCTGCGGTTCGCGGTCAGCAGGACGGCGTACGAGACGACCACGATGACCGCGCCCAGCAGGAAGGACACCGTGGCCGCGTAGTTCACCTGTCGACCGATGAAGGCCAGCGAGTAGGCGTAGAGGTTCGCCGTGTACGCGCTGTCGATGACCGACGGCGCGATGCGCTGCAACAGGTTCGGCTCGTTGAAGAGCTGGAAGCTGCCGATCACCGAGAACAGCACCGTGAGCTTGAGCGCGGGCCGCAGCGCGGGGAGCTTGATGGACCAGGCGATCCGCCACGCCCCCGCACCGTCCACCGCGGCGGCCTCGTACAGGTCCGGCGGGATGGTCCGCAGCGCCGCGTACAGGATGATCATGTTGTAGCCGACGAACTCCCACGTCACGACGTTCGCGAGGCTGCCGAGCATCCAGCTCTCGCTGAGGAAGCGCGGAACCGGCAGGTCGAGCATCCTGCTGAGCTGGGCGAACGGGCCGTAGTCCGGTCCGTACAGGTAGCCCCACATGAGCGCGGCGACCACGCTCGGCACCGCGTACGGCACGAAGACGCCCAACCGGACCACCTTGGCGAGCCGCATCAGCCCGCTGTCCAGCGCGAGCGCGAACAGCAGTGCCAGCAGCAACATCACCGGTACCTGGATGACGAAGAACGTCGCCACCCGGAGGATCCCGCGGAGGAACAGCGGATCCGCCACGGCCTTCGCGTAGTTGTCCAGGCCGACGAAGACCGTGCCGCCGATCAGCTTGTGCTGGAACAGGCTCAGGTACGCGGCGTAGCCGAGCGGCGCCAGGAACAGCAGCACGAACAACACCAGGAACGGGGCGACGAACAGCCGCCCCGCCGTCCGGTGCGCCTGGCCGGCCGAGGCGGTCATCGTCCACCCTGGACGGTGAAGCCCTGGTTCTTGGCGAACGCCGTGATCCGCGACTGCCACTGGTCGGTCGCCGCGGCGGTGTCGGCCTTGTCGGCGAGGGACTTGCCGACGGTCTCGGTCCAGTCCGTCACCACCTGGTCGAGGAACGGCGGCCACTGGAAGGAGACGTTGACGGTGTCGCCGATGCCCGCGAAGACCTCGTTGACCTTCTGGCCGCCGTAGAAGGACGGCGTGTCACCGACGAAGGTGGGATCGGTGAGCAGCTTCTTCGTCGCGGGGAAGAAGAACTGCTCGGTGGCGAACAGCTTCGCGCTCTCCGGGTCGGTGTTGAGGAACTGGGCGAACTGGGCGGCCGCGATCGCGTTGGCGGTGCTCTTGATGACCGCGCTCGTCGAGCCGCCCCAGTTGCCCGAGCTCGGCTTGGCCGCGTCCCACTGCGGCAGCGGCGCGGCCCGCCACTTGCCCGCGGTGGACTTGGCCGACCCGGAGAGGAACACCGGGCCCCAGGCCGCGGTGATCCACGTGGCGTACTTGCCGTTGTTGAGCGCGGCGTACCAGGGGTCGGTGAAGTCCGGCTCGGTGCCGATGACCCCTTCCTTCGCCAGCCCACCCCAGTAGCTCGCGAGCTTCTTGGAGGTGTCGTCGTCGACGTTGATGGTGATGTCGCTCTTGGAGGAGCTGACGTACGGCTTGGCGCCCGCCTGCCACAGCAGCCCGTGCCACGCGGCGGCCTGGTTCGCGGCGAGGTTCGTCAGGTACACGTCCGGGTTCGCGGCGTGCAGCTTCCGCGCGGCGGCGGCGAACTCGTCCCAGGTCTTCGGCACCCCGATCCCGTACTGGTCGAAGATGTCCTGCCGGTACAGCATCCCCATCGGACCGGTGTCCTGCGGGATCGCCCAGATCTCGCCACCGG
>JBDSAJ010000435.1:0-27175 GCA_039922235.1 Umezawaea sp. | reverse complement strand
AGCCGCAGCTCGGCGCTCCGCGCGCTCACCGGCGCGGGACCGGGCACGTCCACGTGCGACCAGCGCAGCACCGCCCGCGCGTCACCGTGCGCGAGGGCGTGTCCCAGCGCGATGCCCCGCAACTCGGTACCCGGCCACGTGGTGGGGTCGACCAGCGCCAGCCCCGCCCGGCAGGCGGCGACGGCCCGACGGCGGTCCGGCGCCCGGCGCGCGGCGTCCAGCCTGCCCAGCGCCCGCAGCCGCGCGGTGCCACGCCGGATGTCGAGCGGGATCCCCGCGGCCAAGCGGAGTTCGGCGGCGTCCTCGTACTTCCCGCGCCGCTCGCACTCGGTCGCCGTGCGCCGCACGGCGGGCCGCTCACCCAACGCCAGCCGGGCGCGCAGCGACACGGACCGGCCCACCCAGCCACCGACCCGGTCGGCGAACACCCGAGCCTGCCGGAAGTCCCCGTCCGCCAACGCGCAGCGCGCGGCCAGCAGCACCGCGTCCGGCAGCCGCGAACCCCGGTCGCACCGGTCGAGCAGGCTGATCGCGGGCGTCAGCACGTCCCGCGCCTCGCGCACCAGCCCGGCGGCGAGCAGCGCCTCGGCCCGGTCGACCAACGCCTCCGGCCGCCGCACGGCGGCCAGCCCGTCCTGCGCGGCCTGCTCGTAGTACCGCAGCGCGGAAGGCAGATCACCCGCGAGCATCGCTACGAAACCCTTGTTGTGCAAGCACATCGCGGCCCGGTCCGGCTCGTCGATGCTCAGCAGCGCCGTCCGGGCGGCGGTGAAGTCGGCGTCCGCCTCAGCGAGCCGAAGCGCGTAGGCGCGGGCGATGCCACGGCCGATCAACGCGTTGGCGAGCCACCGGAGGTCCCCGTTCCGGCGCAGGTCCCGGATGACCGCCGTCAAGTGGGCGATCGCCAACCGCGGTTCGGCGTGCTGGCAGAGGTGCAGTCCCCGCAGGCACCGCGCCCGCGCCAGGTCGTTGCCGCTGAGGTGCGGGAACGCCGCGTCCAACTGCCGCGCACTGGCCGCGGGCCGCCCGCGGTCCAACTCGATCCACGCCAACGCCAGCCGGAACCGCGCCTGCTCCCGCCCGCCCACGGCCCGCGCCAGTCCGCGCAGCGCGAGCTTCCGGGCTTCGGGCAGGCGCCCCAACTCCACCTGCGCCAGGCACTCGGCGTGCAGGCTATCCATCTTCATTTGCGATCCCTGGCGTTGATTCTGTCTGGTGAAAGGCGTGGAATTGCTGCGCTTGTCCACGGTCGCGCAGCGTCCGGGTATCCACCCGATGACGCTTCGTCAGTGGGCGATCGACGGCAGGATCCCGTTCTGCCGGGTGGGCTGTGACCGTCGGTTCTCCTGGGTTGAGGTGGAGAACATGAAGCGCGGCAACGACTCCGCGACTTCCCGTGCCCGGCGGGAGGTGCTGTCCGGGCGGGTGTCCGGGTCGAACGGGCACGAGTTCTCTCGCGGCGCGGCAGGAGGAACCGCGGGCAGCCTCCTCGGGTACTGCCGTGACGGTGGACGAGGATCGTGGTTCCGGGCTCCGGGAGAACCGGCCGGGCGCGGTCATCACGCCCACGACGACCAGCCGGGACCGGTCCAAAACCGGACCCACCCGGCAGCAAGCAGCACGCCCGCGCCCAGGCGACGCGGGGCACCCTCCCCGGCACCACTTCACGGTGGTGCCGGCCAGCGTCCGGAGGGACACGCTCACACGGACCGGCCCCGGCTGCCCCGCGCGGCCCACCGGCACCAGGGCGCGATCACGATCAGCACACCCACCACCGGTCGACACCAGCCACGAGGAGCGGCACTGGGCGCGGGCTTCCACCTGCACACCCACGCCACCCCACCACGATGGGCAGATCCACCACCGGACACCACGTCCGGCAGAGGATCACCAAGCTGATCAGAGACGCTCACTGGACGAACCACCTGGTGCTCAACTCGGGAGAACCGGGCTGCCGCACCACGAAGCGCAGCGGCCCGTTCGGCACCACCTCGGCCCGGAACCACCCGACGAGATCGATCTCGCACACCGCCGACCCCTGTGCCCACGACACGAGCACGCTGCCACCGCGCGGCGGGTGCACCAGCCCGAGCGCCCGCACGCCCAGCCCGTCAACGGAGTCGAGCCGCAGGTCAACGGTCGTGCCGTCGCCGCTGAACCGCAGCGCGCGCGACCCGCCGCCACCCCGCGTCCCGGCAGGCACCGCCACTGCGGAATCGGACAGCCAGGTGAACGGCACGAAGTCCTGCGGAGGCGGGAACCCGGCGGCCTCGGCCAGCAGCGGAGGAACGGGGTCGACCTGGTCGAGCACGCCGACCAGTTCGTCGAGCAGCTCCCGGTCCGGGTTCACACCCCCACCTCCGCCCGGACACGACGGCGCAGCGCCGCGAGGCACCGGCTGCGGGTGGAACCGAGGTTGCCCACCGGCATCCCCACCGCCCGCGCGACGTCCTCGTAGGTCAACCCCGGCGCGTAGGCGACCAGCCGCAGGATCCCCCGGCACTGCTCGGAGAGCCCGGCGAACGCCCGCCACAACCGAACGGCCCGCTCGTCGGCCAACACCAGTTCTTCGGGTCCGGGGAAGTCGACCTCGGGCGGTCCCCAGAGGTCGACGGGCAGTTCCCGCCCCCGAACCTTCAGCACCCGCAGGGCCTCGTGCCGGCAGGTGGTGATCAACCACCCGGACAGCTTCTCGGGATCCCGCACCCGGTGCAGGTTCTCGGCCAGGGCCAGCCAGGTGAACTGGCAGACGTCAGCCGCGTCCGCCTCCCGCAGCCGGACCGACCGCGCGACCGACCAGAGCAACGGCAGGTGCCGCCGGACGATCTCCCGCCACGCATCCTCGTCCCGCGACTTGGCCCTGGCCACCAGCTCGGCATTGGTGAGTTCTCGCATGGCGCCTTGGAAGACCGACGGTCCACTTCGGCTCCGATACTCGCTCAATGGTGTGGTTCTGCGGACCTCACCCGGCCAGCTTGTGCAGCCTCCGCAGTGCCTCGTCCAACACCTCGTCCTTCTTGCAGAACGCGAACCGGACCAGGTGCTTCCACTCCTCCGGCCGGTCCGTGAAGACCTGCACCGGCACCCCGGCCACCCCGATCCGCTCCGGCAGCGCCCGGCACAGCTCCGCCCCGTCGCTGAACCCCAGGGGCCGGACGTCCGCCGTGATGAAGTACGTCCCCTCGCTGGGCCGAACCGCGAACCCGGCTTCCGCCAGCCCCGCGGCCAACCGGGACCGCTTCCCGGCCAGCGACGTCCGCAACCCCTCCACCCACTCCATCTCGTGCCGCAACGCGTAGGCCACGGCAGGCTGGAACGGCGCCCCGCCCACGAAGGTGATGAACTGCTTCGCCGCCCGCACGGCCGACACCAGCGGTTCGGGAGCGCACACCCACCCGATCTTCCACCCGGTGCAGTTGAACGTCTTCCCGGCACTGGAGATGGTCACGGTCCGCGAGGCCATCCCCGGCAGCGACGCCAGCGGCACGTGCGCGTGGTCGTCGAACACCAGGTGCTCGTACACCTCGTCGGTGATCGCCACCAGGTCGTGCTCCACGCACAGCGCCGCGACCGCCTCCAGCTCCGCGCGGGTGAACACGGTCCCGGTCGGGTTGTGCGGCGTGTTGACCAGCACCGCGCGGGTTCGCGGCCCGATGGCCGCCCGCAGCCCCTCGACGTCCAGGTCGAACCGCCCGGTCACCGGGTCCTCGACCAGCCCGACGACCTTCCGCGCGGCACCGGCCATGGCCACGGCTGCCGCGTACGAGTCGTAGTACGGCTCGAACAGCACGACCTCGTCGCCCGGCTCGACCAGCGCCAGCAGCGTGGCCGCGATGGCCTCGGTCGCACCCACCGTGACCAGCACCTCGGTGTCCGGGTCGTAGGACATCCCGTACCGCGTGCGGTGCTCCGCGATGGCCTCCCGCAGCACCCGCATCCCCGGCCCCGGCGGGTACTGGTTGAGGCCGCCGTCGATGGCGTCCTTGGCCGCCGCGAGCATCCCGGCGGGCCCGTCGGTGTCCGGGAAGCCCTGGCCGAGGTTCACCGCCCCGGTCCGCACGGCGAGCGCCGTCATCTCCGCGAAGATCGTCGAGGTGAACGGCCGCAATCTGGGGACTAGCGCTGGTACCCGCACAACGCCGAATCTTCACGGACAATGGCGTCGTGGAGCAACTGACGGCAGCCGACCAGGTCAAGCGGCGAGACCTGCGCAGGATGAAACTCGTCGCCACGGGGTTCTTCGTCGCGGCGACGGTGGTCTTCGTCGTCGCGCTGTTCCTGGAGGGCGACGGGGATGCGTGGAGCTACGTCCGCGCGGCCGCCGAGGCGGGCATGGTCGGTGCGCTGGCCGACTGGTTCGCGGTGACGGCGCTGTTCCGCCGGCCCCTCGGCCTGCCGATCCCGCACACGGCGATCATCCCGACCCGCAAGGACACGTTCGGCGACGCGCTGGGCGACTTCGTCGGCACGAACTTCCTGGCCGAGGACGTGGTGCGCGACAAGCTGCGGCGGGTCGGCATCGGCCGCCGGGTGGGCACGTGGCTGGCGGAGCCGGAGAACGCCGAACGGGTCACGTCCGAGGTGGCGAACATCGTCAAGGGCGCGGTCACGGTGCTGCGCGACGAGGACGTGCAGGCGGTGATCGACCAGGGGATCGTGCGGCGGCTGGTGGACAAGCCGTGGGGCCCGCCGCTGGGCAAGCTGCTCGGGCAGGTGCTGACCGACGGCGCGCACCACAAGTTCGTCGACCTGGTGATCGACCGCACCTACGACTGGGTGCACGACAACCACGACAAGGTCCTCCAGGTCGTGTCCGAGCGGGCGCCGACGTGGTCGCCGAAGTTCGTCGACACATTGCTGGGCGACAAGGCCTACACCGAGCTGCTGAACTTCGCGTGGGCGGTGAAGACCGACCTCAACCACCCGATGCGGCTGGCGCTCGACCAGTTCATGATCGAGTTCTCGCACGACCTCCAGCACGACCCGGTGACGATGGAACGCGCCGAGCTGGTCAAGGCGCAGCTCGTCGAGCACCCGGACGTGCAGCACTTCATCGGGTCCGCGTGGGGCGCGGCGAAGAAGATGCTGCTCGACGCCGCCGAGGACCCGTCCAGTGAGCTGCGCAAGCGCGTGCGCGAAGGCCTGCTGTCGTTCGGGCAGCGGATGGTCGACGACGACGCCATGCGGGACAAGGTCGACGGCTGGCTGGAGAGCGCGGCGGGGTACGTCGTGTCGAACTACCGCGCCGAGATCACCACGCTGATCACCGACACGGTCGAGCGGTGGGACGCCGAGGAGACCTCGCGCAAGATCGAACTGCAGGTCGGTCGCGACCTGCAGTTCATCCGCATCAACGGCACCGTCGTCGGCGCGCTGGCCGGACTGGTGATCTACACCATCAGCCAGTTGGTCACCTAGTTCTACGAGGCGCTGAGGGCTCTGGTGCGCTCGCGCCAGAGCCGGGCCTTCTCGCGGTTCCCGCACACCTGCATCGAGCACCACGTGCGCGAGCGGTTGCGGGAGCGGTCGAAGAAGGCCGCCTGGCAGCTGTCCGCCTGGCAGATCTTGAACCGTCCCCACGACCCCAGCAGCGCGACCCTCGCGGCGGCCGCGAGCACGGCGCCGAGCGCGTCCGTGGTCGCGATCATCGGCACGCCCCGGCTCAGCTCGATCCGGACGGTGCCGGAGAACGGCTTCGCCGACGTGCGCTCACCGAGCGAGGACCGGAGCGCGCTGCGGGCCGATCGGACTCGCGTGAGGTCGTCCACGTGGCCCAGTCCTCTTTCGGTGACCCATGCCCGCCACGAGGCCGCGCCGTCCAACACGTCGGTGCCGAGTTCGAGGTCTCGGGTGTTGAGGAAAGCGAGCAGCAGTTCCACATCGTGTTCCGCATCGCCGGCTCGATCGTGCGCGAAGCTCGCGTGATCCCAGCCGGCTGCCAGACCAGTCACCTCTCCACTGTAGCCGGCAACCCGCTTGCGATGCGCCGATCTAACCGCCAACATGTATTAGCCAGTTAGATCGTGCCGCCTTTCAGGTGAGGGATCCCCATGACTGCTCCTGTTCTGCGCTTCGGTTCCGTGGTGCTCGACTGCCCCGACCCCGGTGCGCTCGCCGACTTCTACGCCCGGCTGCTCGGCTGGCCGCCGGACCCCGAACCGTCCGAGGGCTGGGCGACGCTGACCCCGCCCGACGGCGGCGTGACGATCCAGTTCCAGCACGCCGACGACTGGCGGCCGTCGACGTGGCCAGACCCCGAGGTGCAGCAGATGTCGCACCTCGACTTCGCGGTCGACGACATCGAGGCGGCGCACGTGTGGGCGTTGGAGGTCGGTGCGAAGTTCGTGCGGGACAGCACGTCCTTCCGCGTCTACCTGGACCCGGCAGGCCACCCGTTCTGCCTCTGCGCCTGCTGAACGACCGGGTATGCACCCTGTGTATACCTCGTGTGTATAGTCGCTGGCATGTCACTCGGACACGCCCTGCTAGGCCTGCTGGAACGCGGCCCCGGCCACGGTTATGACCTGAAGAAGGCCTACGACGACCAGTTCGGCCAAGACCGGCCCCTGCACTACGGGCAGGTGTACACAACGCTGTCCCGCCTCCTGCGCAACGGACTCGTGCAGGAGGCGGGCGTCGAGTCGGGCTCCGGTCCGGACCGGAAGCGGTACGCGATCACCGACGCGGGCGTCACGGACGTCGAGAAGTGGCTCGGCACCCCGGAGAAGCCCGAGCCGTACCTGCAGAACACGCTGTACACGAAGGTCGTGCTGGCTCTGCTGTCCGGCCGGGAGGCCGTGGACGTGCTGGACACCCAGCGCGCCGCGCACCTGAACGCGATGCGCGAGCTGACCCGCCGCAAGACCAATGGCGACCTCGCCGACCAGTTGATCTGCGACTACGCCCTGTTCCACCTCGAAGCCGACCTGCGCTGGCTCGAACTCACCACTGCTCGGCTCGACCAGCTCGCGAAGCAGGTCGGCCGATGAGCCTGCTGTCCGCCACCGACCTGCACAAGGCGTTCGGCCAAACCCCCGCGCTCGCGGGCGCGGGTCTCACTGTCGACGCGGGCGAGATCGTCGCGATCATGGGCCCGTCCGGCTCCGGCAAGTCCACGCTGCTGCACTGCCTCGCGGGCATCCTGACCCCCGACGCGGGCGTGGTCAGCTACCGCGGCGTCGACCTCGGCTCGCTGTCCGACGGCAAGCGCAGCGAGCTGAGGCGCACCGAGTTCGGCTTCGTCTTCCAGTTCGGCCAGCTCGTGCCCGAGTTGTCGTGCTTGGAGAACGTGGCACTGCCGCTGCGCCTGGAGGGCGTCAAGCGCCGGGAGGCCGAACGCCGCGCGACCGAGTGGCTGGAGAAGCTGGACGTCGCCGACGTCGCCGCGAAGCGGCCCGGCGAGACGTCCGGTGGCCAGGGCCAGCGGGTCGCGGTCGCGCGGGCGCTGGTCACCACGCCGAAGGTGGTCTTCGCCGACGAGCCGACCGGCTCGCTCGACTCCCTCAACGGTGAACACGTGATGACCCTGTTCCTCGCCGCCGCCCGCGCGACCGCCGCCGCCGTGGTCATCGTGACCCACGAGCCGCGCGTCGCCGCGTACGCCGACCGCGAGGTCGTCGTCCGCGACGGCCGGTCCCGCGTCGTGGAGCACACCAGGTGAAGGGCTGGGTGAACGACCTCAGGCTCGGCGTCCGCATCGCGCTCGGCGGCGGCCGGGCGTCGTGGCGGCGGCTCGCGCTGACCGGCACCGGTGTCGGGCTCGGGGTGGCGGTGCTGCTGCTCGGAGCCTCCGCGCCGACCGCGCTCACCGAGCGCCAGGCCAGGCAGGACGCGTCGCGGGTGGAGCAGCAGCAGTCGCCGCTGCCCGGTGTCGACCCGCTCTACCGCCGGTACCAGCTGGAGTTCTTCCGCAGCGACCAGATCATGGGCAGCCGCGTGGTCTCCGGTGGTCCGCGGGCACCGATCCCTCCCGGCCTGCCGCGGATCCCCGACGACGGCGAGATCTTCGTGTCGCCCGCACTCGCGGACCTGCTGGCCTCACCGGAAGGGGAGCTGCTGCGGCCGAGGTTCCCGCAGAAGGTGGTGGGTCTGATCGCCAAGGACGGGCTGATCGGACCGAACCACCTGCTGTACATCGCCGGTGACGCGAGGGTGGAGCGCCTCGACCGGACCGCCTACTACAGCTTCGGGAGACCGTCGTACTTCTCCGCGTCCGGCTCCGGCTCGTGGTACTGGGCGCTCTGGCTGGTCGCCGCCATCGTGCTGCTGATGCCGGTGCTGGTGTTCGTCACGATCGGCACCCGACTGGCAGGCCCGGAGCGGGATCGCAGGCTGGCCGCGCTGCGGCTGATCGGGGCGAGTTCCCGGCAGGTGCGGCGGATCGCCACCGGCGACGCGCTGGCGGGAGCCGTCGTGGGAGTGGTGCTCGGCGCCGTCTTCTTCGCCGTGAGCCGTCCGCTGGTGGAGCGCGTCGAGCTGTTCGGGCTCGGGGTGTTCGCGAGCGACCTCGTGCCGAACCCGCTGCTGGCCGTGCTCGTGGTGCTCGCGGTGCCGGTGCTCGCGGTGGCGGCGGCCATGGTCACGATGCGCGGCAGCGTGGTCGACCCGCTCGGCGTCGTGAGCCAGGGCAAGCCCGTCCGGCGACGGCTGTGGTGGCGGTTCGCCCCAGTGCTGATCGGCGCCGCCCTGCTGGCGTCCCAGGCGGAGTCCTTCCTCCGGCACCCCTTGTGGGTCGACGGGGGCCTCGCGCTCGCGGGTATCGCGTTGCTGCTGCTGGGGATTCCCCTCCTGCTGCCGTGGATCGTCGAGCGGGCGGTCGGCAGCCTGCGCGGCGGTCCACCGTCCTGGCAGCTCGCCGTGCGCCGGTTGCAGGTCGACAGCGGATCGGCGGCCAGGGTCGTCGGCGGGATCGCGGTCGTGCTGGCGGGCGGCATCGCCCTGCAGACCGCCGTGATCGGCAACGAGGCCGAACTGGTGGCGCAGCAGCAACTCCCCAACCCGGACCAGTCGCAGTCGCCGTCGAAGATCCTGGTCCTCCTCAGCTCGGGTGCGAGCGAGCACAGCGAGGAGTTCGCGGAACGGCTCCGGACCACCGAGGGCGTCACGTCGGTGCTGCCGGGGAAGTCGTTCCCCGTTCGACGCGCCGGGGGGACGGAGAACTACTACGTGTTCGTCGGGTCGTGCGCGAACCTGCGCAACTACGTCACGTTCGACCAGTGCCAGGACGGCGACTCGTTCCAGACCCCTGGCCCCGCCGGTGCGGAGGGACGGCCGCGGTCCGGCGAAGAAGTGTCCCTCCTCTCGGACGAGGACCCGCAGACCGCGATCGGCACGTGGACCGTCCCGCAGCTGGTCGATGTGTCGTCCGCGAACAACGAGTCGGACGTCAACGGCGTGTTCGTCACCCCCGGAGCACTCGGCGGAAAGGACGTGTCCTACAGCAACGGTCGTCTGCTGGTGTCCATCGACGTCGCCGCGCCGGACGTCGTCGAGAAGGTCCGCAACGCGGCCGCGGCGCTCGGTCCGGGCGTGGCCGCCGTGCCGCGGGGCTGGATGGACTCCACCGGGGACCGGGCGGAGTACCGCGACGCGCGGCAGGTGTTCTTCCTGGGCACGGTGATCGTGCTGCTGCTCGCGGCGGCGAACCTGCTGGTGCTCGCGCTGGAGCAGGTCCGGGTCCGGCGTCGGCCGCTGGCGGTGCTGTCGGCCGGAGGGGTGCCGCGCAGCACGCTGGCGTGGTCGCTGCTGTGGCAGAACGCCGTGCCGCTGGTGCTCGCAGTGGTCGTGGCGGTCGTGATCGGCACGGGAACGGGGCTGCTGTTCCAGCGGGCGATGGTGGTGCCGCTGACGGTGGATCTGGCAGGGATCGGCGTGCTGGTGGCGGCGGTCGTCGTGACGGTGCTGCTGGTGACCGCGTGCACGCTGCCCGCTGTGCGGCGGGCTACCGGGGCGACGGGGCTGCGCGCGGAATGAGCTGGAGCCGCCGGGGGAGCGGTTTGTCGGCCAGGCGGTCCTGCACCAGCGCGTGCCGGAACTGGTAGCAGGCCCCCGCCTGGCGCAGCACGCCGAGCTTGCGGGCGTCGTCGAGGAACACCATCAGCTCCCACGGCACGTTCATCCGCGCGGCCAGCCAGATCCGCGCCACGGTGAACCACCACCAGCGCAGGTGCAGCACGGACAGCGCGAAACCCAGCAGCAGACCGGATGACAGGCCGAGCCCGACCATGCCGGTCTGGTTCACGCCGAACACCATGGCCGCGGCCGCGCCGAAGACCACTCCCAGCACCAGGGAGCCGGTCCAGACCGCGATGCGGTCGCGTGCCATGGTCCACTGCGGCGAGGACGGGTGGGTCAGCTCGGCGGAGCTGGCGCCCGCGAACCGCAGCGCGGTCGCCACCGCCAGCCCGAGGCCCACGACCAGTCCCGCGGACACGCCGTACAGGGCGCCGAACGCGAGACCGGTCGCGGTGCCGATGGTCCCGCTGGTCACCACGAGGCTGCGCCACACGCCGAGCCGCGGTTTCGCCGTGCGGGCGCGGTACGTCTTGCTGGAGGCCGTGAGCGCGGCCACGGCGACCACGGCTCCGGCGATGAGGCCGGTGAGCGGCGCGATCTTCGGCGTGCCCGCGTACGCCATCAGCCAGCCGACGCCGAACCCGCCGATCGAGCCGACCGCGAGGGCGCCGAGCAGCGCGAGCCACGCGTTGCCGACCGACCGCCGCAGGTGCCACCACGCCAGTTCGCGCACGCCCTGCACGCGCATCTGCTGCGCGAGGAACCCGAGCCACCGGCGGGCCTGATCACGTGGCCACGCCTGGCTCGCGTGGTTCTGGTAGGCCACGTCGCGGTTGCCGAACACCCGCTCCACCAGGCTGTCGACCAGGTGGTCCTCGATCGCCTTGTGGTCCGGGAACCGGGTGCGGTCGAGCAGTTCGGACGGCTCGACGCCACCGGTGGCGTAGACCGTGCTCGCCAGCCACACCATCAGCGGCACGGACAGCACCTCGGCGAGGTGGCCCTCCGGTTCGGCGCGCAGGTGCAGGAAGATCGGTTCCCAGCACGCGGCGGTCACCGGGTCGGCGCCCGCGCGCAGGTAGGCCGCGACCTCCTCCTGGTCCAGCGGGTGCAGTTCCAGCACATCCGCACCCGGCACCGGCCCGACCCGCGACGCCGTGTCCACGAACTCGTCGATCCGGCTGGTGATCACCAGCGGCGACTTCACCGGGAACGCCCGGTTGATCCGCTCCATCGCGTCGGCCCGCAGCGCCTGCGGGATCTCGTCCAGCCCGTCCAGGATCGGGAACACCCGGCGCTGCTCGACCAGCAGGTCCGCGGCGTAGCTGCCGTACAGCTCGGTGTTGCGCAGCGCGGGGTGGTCCTCGTACAGCCTGCGGGTCATCCAGGTCCGCACGTCCTCGACCGTCGGGTCCCACGTCGACAGCGGCAGCAGCACCGGGACGGCGCCGTCGAGGTAGCGGTCCAGCAGCCCGATCGTGAGCAGCATCGCGACCGTGCTCTTGCCGCTGCCGGGCTCGCCGATCAGCACGATCCGGTGGTGCGGCTGGCGCTCGAACGCGCCGACCACACCGTCGCTGTGACCTGGTGGCGCGTCCGGCCGGTCGCTGACGTCCAGCTCCGTCGCCGTCCAGTGCAGGTCGATCAGGTCACCGCGCTCGGACAGCTTGCGGGCCGCGCACTCCTCGGTCCACTGCAGGTGCAGCGCCGTCGCGAGCGCTTTGGCGGCGGCGTCGAGGTTCTGCTCGGTCGCGAGACCGGCGGCGCGGCGGCGGTGCAACCACGGGTCCAGCACGGCGAGGAACACCAGGAACGCGGCGGCCAGCCCACCGAGCCAGAGGTGGGGGTTCACGCCCGCTGCGGTGACGAAGAGGCCTGCCACCGCGAGCAGCGCGGCGAGCGCGCAACCCGTGAGCACGGCTCGTTGGCGAGATCTGGTCACCCCGGCATCATGTCCCACCCGTCACGCCAGGTGTCGTCACGGGCACGCTGGTGTCAACTGTGTCGTCCGTGCGTACTCTCGCAAGGTGATCTGTCCCAAGTGCCAGGACCTGATGCGGACCATCAACCGGGGTGGTGTCCACATCGAGCAGTGCGAGCGCTGCCGGGGCGTCTTCCTCGACGGCGGCGAACTGGAGCAGATCGTGGCCGCGGAGCGCGAGCACTACGCCGACGCGCCGCCGCCCGCGCACATCCCGCTGCCGCTGCCGCACGAGAACCCCGACCCCACAGCGGTTCCGCCGCCTGCCCCGCAGTACGCGCCGCCCCCGCAGACCTCGCAGCCCGCCGGTGTGCCGCCGCCCTACCAGCCGCCGCCCGGCAGCCCGCCGCCCGGCGGCTACCCGGCGAACCCCGGCTACGGCTACCAGCAGCCCGGCTACTACCCGCCGCCGCGCAGGCGCAGCTTCCTGGAGGAACTGCTCGACTAGACCGGCCAGGCCAGGTCGTCGAGGTGGAACCGCTGCCCGTCGGGGCCGACGGTGAAGCCGAACCGCTCGCGCCGAGGTCGGCCGAGGTCGAGCCACTGCCGGTAGCCGTCCTCGGCGAGCCGCCACAGCCTGCGCGGACCGCCCTGCTCGACGCGGGTGGAACCGCCGCGCAGCCGCAGCCGCGCCCACGAGCCGTCGGGGTGCGCGAGGTGCACGCGGTCGCGTTCCCCGTGCCCCACCACGACGTCCGGCAGCGCGAGCCCGGCGAAGAACTCGAACGGGCTGCCGGGGTCGACGACCAGTTCCGGGTTGAGCGCAGTCCGGCGGCGTTCGTCCGGCGAGGCCTTGCGGGCGTGGGCGAGCAGGTCGGCCGCCCAGCCCTGGGCGTGGGCGCGCAGCGGCATGAACCGGCCGTCCTCGGCCAGCACCCGGCCCTCACCGCCGCCTTCGCCGTCGGACACCAGCCGCACCAGCCCCGCGCCGATCGACCGGTTGAGCGTCGTCACGACGAGCGCGCCGGGCTTGGTCTGGGTGAGCCACGCGGTCGGTACTCGCGACACCGCGCACGTGCACAGCACCCGGTCGTACGGCGCCCGTTCGGGGTGGCCCAGCTCACCGTCGCCCGTCACGCACGTCGGTCGGTAGCCCGCTTCGGCGAGGTGGTCACGGGCGCGGGCCAGCACGCCGGGGTCGACGTCGACCGTGGTCACGTGGTCGTCGCCGAGCGCGTGGCACAGCAGTGCGGCGTTGTAGCCGGTGCCCGCGCCGATCTCCAGCACCGAGTGGCCGGGACGCGTTTCCAGCGCCTCCAGCATGATCGCCATGATCGTCGGCATGCTCGACGAACTCGTGGGTACCCCGGTAACGGCACCCCCGCCGAGTGCTCGCTGCCAAGCGTCGTCGTCGCCGTTGAGCTGCGTGACGCAGACGCGGTCGCGGTAGACGAGCGAGAGCCAGTCCGGATCGTTGGCGTCGACCGGACCCCACTGGCCGTTGGTCAACTGGCGGAAGAACCGGGGCAGGAACAGGTGCCGATCGACCTCGCGGAATGCCGCCAGCCAGCGCGGATCGCGTACCGCGCCCTCGGCGAGCAGGTCGTCGGCCAACCGGGTCCGCAACGCCGCGGCCCGTTCCTCAAGCGTCTCGTGCATGGCGTCTCCCAGGACCAACTTACCTGTGGTGCAAGACACCAGGGTTTTGCTAGCAGGGCGCTTGCAACTGCTAGCACCCGCGCGTAACGTCGTTGTTGAGCCGAACGGAAGGAGACCCCAGGACATGGACAAGTCCATCGACAAGGCGGTCGCCGACCTCGGTCGTGACATCGGCGACTACATCAAGCAGCAGCGCAGCAACGCGAAGATCTCGTTGCGGGAGCTGTCGAAGCTGGCCGGTGTCTCCAACCCGTACCTCAGCCAGATCGAGCGGGGCCTGCGCAAACCGAGCGCGGAGATCCTGCAGCAGATCGCCAAGGGGCTGCGGATCTCGGCCGAGGCGCTCTACGTCGAGGCCGGAATCCTCCAGCAGCGAGAAGGCGGCGCGTTGGCCGACGCGATCGCCGTCGCACCAGAGCTCACCGAGCGGCAGAAGCAGGTGCTGCTCGACGTTTACGAATCTTTCCGGCGGGAGAACGCCGCCAGTCAATCGAAGTCCGATGTGGACGGTAAAGAACCCGAGGAGTGATCTCCATGCCGAACCTTCCCACCCAGGATGAGCTGCGCAAGGCAGGCGAGCAGGCCGCCAACGCCGCTCGCACCCCGCTGCTCGCCGCGCTCGGCGCCGGTGACCTGGCCACCAAGGCCGTCATCGAAGCCCTGAACAAGGCCAAGACCTCGTTCGACGAGCGCACCGAGGCCGCGAAGTCCGCGGTCGACGAGCTGCCCACCGAGCTGAGCGGCCTGCGCGAGAAGCTGGACCCGGCCGAGCTGCGCAAGCTGGTCGACGCCTACACCCAGTCCGCGCTGCACCTGTACAGCTACCTCGCCGAGCAGGGCGAGGCCACGCTGGAGAAGTTCCGCGCCCAGCCGCAGGTGAAGAAGGCCATCGACCAGGTCGAGGGTGTCGTGGACGCCGCGCAGAAGCGCGCCGAGTCCGCCGCCGAGGACGCCCGCGAACTCGCGGACGACGTCCTGGGCAAGGTCACCCGCCGCACCCGCTCGGTCGGCGAGAAGGCCGCGCGCAGCATCGACGACGCCAGCGAGGCGCTCGCCGAGACGGTCGAAGAGGTCGGCGGCGACGTGGCCCACGAGGTCCGCAGCACCACCCGCAAGGCCGCCAACCGCACCGCCCCCACCAAGCCCGCCGCCACCACGGCCCCCAAGCCGGCAGCCGCCAAGCCGGCCGCGACGACGACCCGCACCAGCACCACGCGCAAGTCGCCCACCAGCACCACCAAGTGATCGACCAGCACGATCAAGTGATCTGATTCACACCATGAGCGGGGCGTCCCATCAGGGCCGCCCCGCTCTGGCTTACCCGGACCGCCCGGCTTACCCGGACCGCCGGCCGCCTCGCTTCGGCGTACCCGCTCCGCCGTACCCGGACCACCCGGCGTACCTCGGACCGCCCCAGCCCTTGGCCCTTCGCCACCCACCCAACTCCCCCGCGAGGCTCGACGTGCCGACTTATGGCGGCCTCGCCCGTCGCGACGGAGTCGCGACAATCCAACACAGCAGCACGTACTCTGGGACCCGTGTTGTTCTCAAGGGTGCCGCTCTTCAACCCCCTGTACTTGGATGCCTGGATCCTCTACGGGGTGGGCTGGGCCGCGCTGATCATGGGTGTGTACGCGTTCGCGCACGCCGTGACGCAGCGCGCGGACGCCTTCACGGCCGCCGAGCGGTTGACCAAGCCCGCGTGGCTCGGCATCACCGGCGGTGGCGCGTTCGTGCTGATGGTGTTCCAGCTCAGCAGTCCTGGCGGCATGTTCTGGCTGGCGGGTGTCGTGGCGGTCATGGTCTACGTCGTGGACGTCCGGCCGAAGCTGATCGAAATCCAGCGCGGCCCGCGCTGGTGAACCCTCTGCCCAGCGGTCTGCGCTGGCAGGCGTACGGCAGTGGCGAGCCGATCACGCTGATCGTCCACGGGCTCGGCGCGACTGTCGGTGAAGCCCGCATCCCGGCCTCGGGTCTGCCCGGTACCCGCGTCGTGGTGACGTTGCCGTCGCACAGCGGCGCGGCCGACGCGCCCGATGACTACTGGACCTACCGGCGCATCGCGGAAGACCTGTGGGCCGTCGCCCGCGCGGTCGGCGCGACCCGTGCCATCGGCGTCTCGCTCGGCGCGGGCGCGCTCGTAGCGCTGCTAGCCGCCCGACCGGACGCCTTCGAACGGGTGGCGCTGCTGTTGCCCGCGACGCTGGACCAGCCTCGCGCGCGGCAGAGCGTCGAGGACCTCGTCGACGCGGTCGAGCTCCCCGACGGCGTTGAAGCGGGCGACTACCTGCGGGCCCGTGCGGCGGCGTTCCGCAGGCTCGGCGCTGCGGTGACCGCGCTTCCCGGCCAGGTCGGCGTCGCCGATCCGGCCGTGCTGGCCCAGGTGACCGCACCGGTGCTGGTGGTGTCCGCGACCGACGACCCGCTGCACCCCGAGTCCGTCGCGAAGGCCACCGCCGCCGCGTTCCCCAACGGCGTCATCGAGGTCTACCCGTCCCGCACGCCGCTGGTCACCCACCGGCGGGAACTGCGGACGCTGCTGGTCGACTTCGTCGGTGTGTGAGGCCAGGTCCTCCGGGTAACCGAGGACCATGGCTGAACAGAAGAAGATCGCGTTCCTGGTCGCCGACGAGGGCATCGAGCAGGTCGAGCTCACCGACCCGTGGCAGCACGTCGAGAAGGCGGGCGGCGTGCCGCGCCTGCTCGGCCCGAAGCTCGGCACGGTCCAGGGCTTCAACCACCTGACCCCCGCCGACACGTTCGACGTGGACGTGGCGTTCGCCGACGCCGTCGACGACGACTACGACGGGCTGGTGATCCCCGGCGGTGTGGCCAACTCCGACCTGCTGAGGATGCAGCCGGAGGCCGTGCGGATCGTGCAGGAGCACGTCGCCGCGGGCAAGCCCATCGCGGCCATCTGCCACGGCCCGTGGCTGCTGGTCGAGGCGGACGTGGTGCGCGGCAAGATGCTGACCTCGTTCCCCAGCCTCCGGACCGACATCCGCAACGCGGGCGGCACCTGGGAGGACTTGGAGGTCCAGGTGTGCGTGATGAACGGCTGGAACCTCGTGACGAGCCGGAACCCAGGAGACCTGGAAGCGTTCAACAGCGCAGCGCTCAAGGCCTTCGGCCTCGGCTGATCACCGGGATCTGCAGCTCCCGGTGACGTCTTCCTACAGCCGCGCCCGGGCGTAGGCCGCGATGGCGTCGCGCACGTACTCCGCGAGACCTTCGGCGTGCGCGTCGAGTTGCGTCTTGAACTCGGGCGAGTCCACGTACAACTGGCCAAGTCCCGTGTAGGACTCCCGGTTGGGCGTCCAGCTCAGGCAGATCCAGCGGTAGTGGCGGTCGGTCACCTCCAGTGCTTCCGGTGCGTCGACCGCCACTTTCGCGTCGAACAGCGCCGTGAACGCCTCGCCGATCTCCCGCCACTCGGCCATGAACCGGTCCACGTCGGGCTTCGCCCAGGACCGCATCTTCGCCTTGCTCTCGGCGATGTGCTCCTTGGCGCCCTCACCGAAGCGCTCGACCAGTTCCTCCTCGTAGCGAGCCTGCCGATCGGCGTCGAAGCCCTCGAACAGCTCTTCCATCTTCATGTTGTCACCCCCTTCCATCTCCTTGATCGTCTTCGACACGGTCCTGGCCAGCAGCGCCAGCCGCTCCTGCTCGGCCCGCAGCCACCGCTCGTGGTTGCGCAGCACGTCCAGCGTCCGGTGCCGCCCGTCGAGCACCTCGCCGACGGTGTCGAGCCCGAGCCCCAACTCGCGCAGCAGCAAGATCTGCTGCAACCGCAGCACCTGCTCGCGCTCGTAGTACCGGTACCCGTTGGACCCCACCCACGCGGGTTCCAGCAGACCGATGGCGTCGTAGTGCCGCAACGTCCGCGAAGTCACCTTCGACATCCGCGCGACCTCGGCGATCGACCAGGCCATTCCCGTGTTCCTCCCTGACCTGGCCAACGGTAGATGTTGACGTAACGTCAAGGTCAAGCGTGGTTTGGCAGGATGGGTGGGATGTGGACCATCGCAGGCAGCCTGACGCCCGTACCCGCGCTCGACCGGCTGGACCTGGTGGCCGCCCCGGTCGCGGACGCCCTCCGCGCACTGGACCCGGCCGACGCGGCCCGCTGCGCGGTGGCGGAGATCGATCCCGCGCTCGCCGACACGGCCGAGTTCTGCGCGTCCTACGGTTCGCCGCTTTCCGCTTCGGCCAACTGCGTCGTGGTGGCGGGCAGGCGCGGGGAAGTGACCCGGTACGCGGCGTGCATGGTGCTCGCCACGGCTCGGGCGGACGTGAACGGGGTGATCCGGCGGCGGTTGGACGCCCGCAAGGCGTCATTCGCGCCCATGGACGACGCGGTGGAGCTGACCGGGATGGCCTATGGCGGGATCACGCCCGTGGGGGTGCCCGCCGACTGGCCGGTCCTGCTGTCGCCCGAGGTGGCCGTCGCACCGGAGCTGGTGATCGGGAGCGGGATCAGGGGGAGCAAGCTGCTGGTGCCTGGCGCCGTGCTGGCCAAGCTGCCGGGTGCGGAGGTCGTCGAGGACCTGTCCCGGCCCGTGTGAGGCTCAGAGGCGCAGGTCCTTGGGGCCGTAGACCGCGGCGGGTGCGCCGGTCAGCATCGCCCAGTACCGGTCCCCGTACGACCAGTGCCACCACTCGGTCGGGTAGTTCACCAGGCCGGCGGCCTCCAGAGCACTGCTCAACAACTCCCGGTTGTGCCGGGCCGACGCCGAAATCCCCGGAGCACCGGTGTAGCAGGCGTTGTCGCTCTCCTCGGGGCTGGCGTTGACCTCGGTCCCCATGTCCAGCTCCCGACCGTCCTCGTGGCACAGCGTGAGGTCGACGGCCGCGCCGCTGACGTGCGGCGCGATCTCCGGCGGCGAGATGTACCGGCTGGCCTGGACCCGGATCTCGGCATCGCTCCACTCGGGGTTGTCGTCGCGCAGCGCCCCGGCGTACTCCTCGAAGTACCGCTCCTGCAGCCACAGCGGCCGGTAGGCCTCGATGATCAGCAGCCGCACCCCGGCTGGCAGGTGCCCCTGCGCGACCAGCAGCCGTTCGACCACACCGGCCCTGAGGTGCACGTACGCGCCCTTGGGATCGGCCTGCCGGTAGTCGTGCACCAGTTCGTCGATCGTGCGGAGGTCGACGAGGGGTTCGCCGCACTCCCTCGCGGGCAGGTCGGCGACCAGCGGGTCGGACAGCAGTACGAGTTCGCTCACGGTGTCACCTGCGGTGTCGGCGGAAAACGCCGATTGTGACCGGCGAACCCGTGGATCGGCCGGCCGACCGGCCGAATTCACCCAGCCTGGTACGTCCGGAGCAGCGCGAGGGCCTCGTCGACGTCATCGGTGACCACGATCCACTGCTCGGCCTCGCGACCGCGGGCCAGCTGCTGGACCAGGGGTGCGGCGGGCACCTCGTTGAGCCAGAAGTCCTTGCCCAGGAACACCATCGGGGCCGCTGGGCCGACGCTGCCGTAGTAGTTCTGGCAGAAGTCCTGGAAGACCTCCTGCACCGTCCCCGCCTTGCCCGGCGTGTAGACGATCCCGCCGGTGGCGACGGTGAGCAAGCCTTCCTCCCGCACGGAGTTCGCGAAGTACTTGGCGTGCAGCTCGCACGCCGGGTTGGGCGGCTCGTGGCCGTAGAACCAGGTCGGGATGCCGATCGTGCGGGGAACGGGACCGGTGGGCAGGTCGGTGGGGAACGCGGCCAGCCACCGGCCGATGCTCTCGTCGTCACCGCCGAAGCGCGGCGCCGCCGACACCTGCGCGAGCACGTCGTCCACCTCGCCGCGGTCGGCCAGCCGCACACCGAGCGGCACGGCTTCCATCGCACCCGGTCCGCCGCCGGTCAGCACGGTCAGCCCCGCCTTGCCCAGCGCGACCCCCAGGTCGACGGCCGCGCGGTACCCGGCCGAGTCGCGGGCCAGCGCGTGGCCGCCCATGACCGCGACCGGCTTGCCGGTCAGCACCTCGTCCAGCGCGTCGGTGATCGCGTGGTCGTGCAGCCGCTCGGCCAGCGCGTGCAGCGGGTCCGGCCGGGTGCCCTGCCGCTTGCTGTGCCGGTAGATCCGCGCGTCCGGGGTGTCGGCGTAGGACGCGGGGTTCGCCGGGTCGAAGCCCGCGAACAGCTCGGCAGGCGTGTAGAGCCGGGTCCGGTACACGTCGTACGGCACGTCTGGGATGACCGGGAACGTCAGCGCCCCCGCCGCCTCGGCCCGCCGCTGCAACGCGGGGGAGAGCACGCAGCCGAGGAACAGCGCGCCGTCCAGGGGGCCGCGGAGCTCCTCGCCCGTCAGGTCGAGCCCGGTGAGCACCGCGCCGCGCAGGTCGCTCGTCGCGCGCAACTGGTCCAGATCGCTGATCTCGGTTCGCACCGCCGAATCGTACGGCGGTGCGAACCGGTATTCGGGTGAACCGACTCAGCCGAGGAAGGCGGACTTGACGCCCGAGGGGAACCCGAGCGGCGCCACGTCGGCGACGTCGTCGGTCACCACCGAGGACTTGCCCTTGCAGTTGGCCTCGGACCAGACCTTCATGGAGCCGCTGACGGTGAGCGACAGGAAGCCGCCGCGCAGGTCGTTGCAGCCGGGGGTGGCGATGCCGGTCGCGAAGTTGCCGCCGCTGGTGTCGTCGAAGTTCCGGCCGGTGAACAGGGTGGCGGACGCGGCGGGCTTGGCGGCGGGGTTCGGGGTTCGAACGGCGGGCTTGCCCTGCTGGCCCGCCTTCTTGCCGTCCGGTGCGATGCCGAACCACGTGCCGCCGACGCCATGGCCCAGCGTGTCGCCGGGCTTCGCGTCCTTGCCGAACCGGTAGAGCGGCCAGCCCTTGAGGGTGACCTGGACCCGGCCGTCGTCGCGGGTGGCGAACCCGATGTCGTCCCGATCGACGCCCGCGAGGAACACCTTGCCGCCCTTGCCGACCGTCACCGGCGGCCACGTCGAGGCGCAGTCGCCGTTGCAGGCGGACTTCTTCGACCCCGCGACGTCCTTGTCGAACCGGTACATCGTGAACCCCGAGCCGTTGACCACGACGGGGTCCAGTTCGCCCGCCGCGGACGAGCGCAGGGAGACCCACTTCTCCTTGACCTCGGTCGGCGCGTCGGCGGGCGCGGTGTCACCCGCCTTCTCGTCGGCCTTGTTCGACCGCGCGGTGCCGGACACCAGCGTCGCGTCCCTGGCGTTCCCGCCTTCGCCGTCCTGCGACTGCCCCTGGCCCGCGGGGGCCGCGGTACCCGCCGTGGTGGCGCCGCAGGCGGACAGCGCGATCGCCCCGACCGCGAACAGTGCGGCGACCGGCCAGACGTGCTTGCGCAGCATGGGGTTCTCCGAGTGGGTGCGACGAGCCGGGAATTCGGTGTGCGACTCGTACACGCATCCGGAGGGCCATCGGTTCACGCCGGGCCGGTGGAAATCGGAAGGTGCCCGTTCAGGCGGCTAGAAGATGACCGTCTGGTTCCCGTGCACCAGCACCCGGTCCTCCAAGTGCCACCGCAGTCCCCGCGCCAGCACGGCCTTCTCCACGTCCCGTCCTTTTCGGACCATGTCGGGGATGGCGTCGCCGTGGTCGACCCTGATCACGTCCTGCTCGATGATCGGTCCCGCGTCCAGGTCAGCCGTCACGTAGTGGCAGGTCGCGCCGACCAGCTTCACGCCGCGGCGGTGCGCCTGGTGGTACGGCCGGGCGCCGATGAACGACGGCAGGAAGCTGTGGTGGATGTTGATCGCCTTGCCGATCCAGTCCGCGCACAGCTCGGGCGGCAGGATCTGCATGAACCTGGCCAGCACCACGGCGTGCGGCTGGTTCCCGTCCACCAGTTGCCTCAGCTGCGCGAACGCCGCCTGCCTGCCCTCGGGGTCGTTCGCCGGGAACGGCACGTGGTGGAACGGGATGCCGTGCGCCCTGGTGATGGCCGCGAGGTCGGCGTGGTTGCCGATGACCGCCGACACGTCGGCGTTCAGCTCGCCGGACGCGAACCGGCCGAGCAGGTCGTAGAGGCAGTGGCCCTCCTTGGACACCAGTAGCACGATCCGCTTGCGCTCGCGGGTGTCGGTGATCCGCCAGTTCGCGTGGCCGCCGAGTTCGCGCACGATCTGGGTGAACCGGGAGCGCAGCTCGGTCACGCCGAACGGCAGCGAGTCCGCCCGCACCTCCTGGCGGGTGAAGAACCAGCCCGTGTCCGGGTCGGTGTGGTAGGCCGCCTCCACGATCCAGCCGCCGTTGTCGGCGAGGAACGAGGAGATCCGGGCGACGATGCCGGTCCGGTCGGGGCAACCGAAGGTGATGACGTAGCGGCGTTCAGGCTGGGACACGGGTGCTGAGTATCCAGGATCACACCCTGGGCAGCGCGTCCAGTAGCCCGGAGTCGCCCGTGACGACCGCGCCGCTCGGCCTGCCCCACACCGCGCGGAACAGCGCGTCGGCCGTGCCCGCGACGGTCGTGTCGCCGTCCGTGCCCGACCCGGTGACGGGACTGGTCACCGGGACCTCGCCCGGTACCAGCCGCACCTCCCACGCCCGGCCGGCGTCGGCGGCGTGCAGCACGATCGTCCCCTCGCGGTCGACCGGCTTGCGCCGGGCGGAGATCACCATCATCCGGGTCAGGAACTCGTCGACCCCGTCTGCGGCGAACTCGGGCGTGAACAGCAGCGACGGCACGTCGCCACCCAGCCGGGCGTGCTCGGCGTCCAGCCGGTGGATCGCGGCCTCGTGCGCCTGCCTGCGCGCCCAGAAGCTCGCGGTCGCCGTCCCGATGAGCGTCCACGTCGGCTTGCCGGGATCGACCGCGCGCAGTTCGTCGGCCAGTTCCACCGCCCGCTCGTCCCACCACACCAGCAGGTCGTCCCACTCGTCCGGTGCGGAGGGCCACTCGGGACGCTCGTCGACGCCGTCGGCGCGCAGCGCGGCCAGCGCCCACGTGTTCACCCCGGCGATGTGCCGGACGAGGTCGTGGACCGTCCACAGCGGACAGGTGTCGACCGGGGCCGAAGGTCCGGCCTCGACGGCCGCCGCGCGCAGTGCTCTTGCCTGGATGGTGAACTGGTCGACGAACTCCTGGTGTTCCACCCTGATCAGCTTAGGGGTTGCACCGCGTCCCACGGCAGCGTGATTTCGCCCAGCCGCCAGCGTTTCCGGGTGTCCAGCACCGGCCAGCCGCGGGCGGCGAGCAGCCCGACGGCCTCGACCCAGCGGGCGCGCGGGCCGAACGGCGCGAACGGTGCCGCGGTCGCCCAGCACGCGTCCAACTCGGCCAGCAGCCGGTGCACGCGCTCGCCGTCGACGTTGCGGTGGATCAGCGCCTTGGGCAGCCGCTCGGCGAGGTCGCCGGGCGCCTCCAGGTCGGCGGGCAGGCAGGCGAGCGTGAACGTCAGCGGCCCGTCGGCGGACAGCGTGACCCACGAGCAGCGCCTGCCGACCTCGTCGCACGTGCCCTCGACCAGCAGCCCACCGGGCGCCAGCCTGCCGAGCATCGTCGTCCAGGCCTCGATCGCCTGCTCCTCGGTGTACTGGCGCAGCACGTTGAACGCGCGCAGCAGCACCGGGCGGTTCCCGGCCAGCTCGAACCCGCCGCGGCGGAACTCCAGCCGCGGCGGGTCGGCGGCGGCCTCTCCGGCGGCGACCCGCTCGGCGTCCAGTTCCAGCCCGAGCACCCGCACGTCGTCGCGCACGGCCCTCAGGCGCGTGGCCATCTCGACCGTGGTCACGGGCGTGGCGCCGTACCCGAGGTCCACCACGAGCGGGTCGGGGGCGGCGCGCAGGACGTCGGCGACCAGCGGCGTGCCGACCATCCAGCGGTCGACCCGCCGCAGCCGGTTCGGGTTGGTGGTGCCCCTGGTGGGCAGGCCGAGCGTGCGGGCCCGGCCGGCGGCTAGCCGCGGTTTGCGAGCCATTCGGTGGTGAACTCGTTTTCCTTGTCGAGCAGCTTGGTGACCTGTTCGGCGATCATCGTCTCCAGCTTGCCGCCCATGAGCGGGATGCTGACCTTGACCTGGCCGGTGAGCGTCATCCTGCTGCCGCTCGCGTGCTCGGCGAGCACGATCGTCCCGTCCAGCCTGCCGGGGACGCCGGTGAGCGTCACCTCGACCGTGCCGGTGGTGCCCGCCTCGGTCCACACCTCGGCGCGGTGGATCACCAGGTCGCCGCCGAGCAGGCCCTTCGCGACCGACGGCAGGTGCTCGGCCGACACGCCCTGCTTGAGCTGGTAGGACGCCTTCCCGTCGGTGGAGCTGAACGAGACGAGCTGGGGGTCCGTGCCGCCCAGCACGGCGAGGCGGTCGCGCAGGTAGCTCTCGTCGACCAGCGCCTTGAAGACGTCCTGCACGGGCCACGTGGACGTGGTTTGGTGCTCGATGCGGCGTGCCATGGCGCGGAGGTTACCGTTGACGGTTGTGACCACCCCGCTGTCCAGTGCCCAGGCGCGCACCGCTGTGCCGCTCGCCGAGCGCACCACGCTCCGGCTCGGTGGCCCGGCCACGACGTTCCTGCAGGCCGGCACGGCCGCCGAACTGGTCGAGGCGGTGCGGGCGACCGACGCCGCCGGTGAGCCGCTGCTGCTGCTCGGCGGCGGGTCGAACCTGGTCGTCGCTGATGCGGGCTTCGCCGGCACGGTGGTCCAGGTGGGTACCAGCGGCTGCCGCGCCGACCCGTTGGGCGACGGGCTGGTGCAGTTCACCGTCGAGGCGGGCGAGAACTGGGATTCCGTCGTCGCCAACGCCGTGGCGCAGGGCCTCGGCGGGCTGGAGTGCCTGTCCGGCATCCCCGGCCTGGCGGGCGCGACCCCGGTGCAGAACGTCGGCGCGTACGGCGTCGAGATCTCCCAGGTGCTGACGTCGGTCGACCTGCTGGACCGGCGCCAGGGGAACGTCCAGCACCGCACCGCCGACTCGCTCGGCCTCGCCTACCGCACGAGCGTGCTCAAGGGCACCGACCACGCGGTCGTGCTGCGCGCCCGGTTCGCGCTCACCGCGGGTGGCCTGTCCGCGCCGATCCGCTACGCGGAGCTGGCACGGGTCCTCGGCGTCGCGCAGGGTGACCGGGTGCCGGTCGACGCGGCCCGCAAGGCCGTGCTGGAGCTGCGGCGCGGCAAGGGCATGGTGCTCGACGCCACCGACCACGACACCTGGAGCGCGGGCTCGTTCTTCACGAACCCGCTGGTGGACGAGTCGACGCTGGCTGGCGCGCTGATCAGGATCGCCGAGCGGATGGGACCGCACGTCGACGTGCCGGTCTACCCGGCGGGCACGGGCTACTCGAAGCTGTCGGCCGCGTGGCTGATCGAGCGGGCCGGGTTCGGCAAGGGCCACCTCGGCCCCGGCGGACGGGTCGGGCTGTCCACCAAGCACACGCTCGCGCTCACCAACCGCGGCGGCGCCACCACCGAAGACCTGCTGGAACTCGCCCGAGAGGTGCGCGATGGCGTCCGGGTGGCCTTCGGCGTCGAACTGCATCCGGAGCCGGTGCTGGTCGGCTGCGAGTTCTAACGCCCTCCTGCCGACGGCCGAACGGGTGACTTTGCGTGACCAGATCCTCACCAAGCGTGTTTCATTGAGGTAGGGACTTCACGGAGGTCGCCATGGCCTACCTGGACGAGCACGTGCGTGCGGCGATCAGGCCTATCAAGAGACACGTCGAGGACGAACTGCTGGCGCGACCAGGTGTGGTCGGCGTCGACATCGGCGAGAAGGTCACCGGCGGCAAGCCGACCGGGCGCGCGGCGATCGTGGTCTACGTCGAGGTGAAGCGGCACAGCCAGCGCTACGCCATCCCCGTCCAGTACGGCGGCGTGCCCACCGACGTGGTCGAGGACTCGTTCGTGCCGCACCGCGCGCTGGCCTGGTCGGACGGCGCGCGCGGCGCCGAGCGCCACCGCTGCCTGGTCGGCGGCATCGGCGTCGGCCCGTGCCGGTCCATCCGGTTCGTGCCGCCGGACGTCGCCGTCCCCGGCGACTACTCCGTCGTCGGCACCCTGGGCGCCCTCGTGACACCCCGCGCGGCCACGCCGAGGGTGATGGCCCTGACCTCGTTCCACGTGGCCTGCGTCGACGACGCGTGGGCCGTCGGCGACCCGATGGCGCACCCGTCCGTCGTGGACGGCGGCCACCCGTGGGACGACCGCATCGGCACCCTCGCGCGCGCCGCCCTGTCCGGCTCGGTCGACGGCGCCGCGCTGCTGCTCGGCAGCCACCTCGACTGCCGGGCCGAAGTCGTCGACCTCGGCCCGGTGCGCGGCCACGCCCAGGCCGTCGTCGGCACGACCGTCCGCAAGCGCGGCCGCACCACCGGGCTCACCGAGGCCGTGGTGGCGTCCACGGACGCCTCGGTGTCGCTCAACTTCGGCAACGACCTCGGCGTCCGCACCCTGCGCGACCAGGTGCGCGTGCAGGCCCCGCTCGGCCACCGCTTCGGCGACCACGGCGACTCCGGCGCCGTCCTGCTCGACGACACCAACCACGTCGTCGGCCTCTACTGCGCGGGCAACCCGGACGGCTCCATCGGCTTCGCCAACCCGATCAGCAACGTGCTGGATCAACTGGATGTGGACTTGTTGGTTTAAGTCCTGTGACATGGCCTGACATGGCCGCTGCTCCGCAGACGGCGGCTCGGCCGCCTGGAGTCGGCCTCACGTGGACCTTTGGTCTAGGTCCTGTGCACGCGTGTCGCGCTTGCTTGGTCGCGTGGCCGCAGCACGATCTGGTCCAGGTTCACGTGGGAGGGGCGGGTGACGGCGTAGGCGATGGTGTCGGCCACGTCGTCGGCGGTGAGCGGGGTCATGCCCTGGTACACGCCTGCGGCCCGCTCGACGTCCCCGTCGAAGCGCAGCACGGAGAAGTCGGTCTCGACCATGCCCGGCAGGATCTCGGTGAACCGGACGGGCCGGCCCAGCAGTTCGCCGCGCAGGCTGCGGTGCATCGCGGCCTGCGCGTGCTTGGCGGAGGTGTAGCCGGAGCCGTTGTCGTAGATCTCGAACGCGGCGATGGACGTCACCGTCACCACGTGGCCGTCACCGGAGGCGATCAGCTTGGGCAGCAGGCCCTTGGTCATCCGGAGCGTGCCGAGGACGTTCGTCTCCCACATCCAGCGGTAGTCGTCCTCGGGGTAGTCGAGCACGCCCGCCATGCCGCGAGCCCCGCCCGCGTTGTTCACCAGCACGTTCGCTTCGGGCACCTGGTCGAGGAACGCGGCGACGGAGCCTGCGTCCGTCACGTCCAACTCGACAGCCGTCCCCTTGATGTCATCCGCGATACCCTGGAGGCGATCGAGTCGGCGGGCTCCGAGCACCACGTGGAACCCCTCGGAGGCGAGTTTGCGAGCGGTCGCTTCCCCGATTCCCGCGCTCGCTCCGGTCACAACGGCGGTTCGACGGTCGTTTTTCACGGTGCGATCGTGCCGTGCTGGTCCGACCGGCGCAGCGGGTATGACGAGCATCACTCTCGACCGTTGGGCACTTCGGCGGTTCCGGGACGTCTTGACTGATGAGGACACGAACAAGCGAGGGCTCTGGAGGACGATCGTGCGGACGAAGCTTCGAGCCGTGACCGCGTTGCTGCTGGGCGCGGCTCTGCTGGCCGGCTGCTCC
>JBDSAJ010000434.1:0-10357 GCA_039922235.1 Umezawaea sp. | reverse complement strand
CTGCAACAACGGCGCCAACCAACGCTGGACCCGCGCCTAGAGCGCCGGTCGGGCACCTGGAGGTCGACGCCCCACCACGCGCATTTCACGCCACGCGGGTGCCCCACGATGCATGACACGCATCGTGGGGCACCCGCGTGGCGTCAACAGAAGCCGGTGCGGGACTACCTGACCGACGCTCTAGCGAGAAGCGGTGGAGGCGCACGCTGCTCACTCGTGGTTGAGGGCTCCCGACCGGAACACCGCCAGCTCGCCACCGTCGAACCCCGCCTCGCGGACGATCCCGATCAGCGCCTGCCGGATCTCCGGTAGGTCTGCCAGGTGCGGGTCGAGTTCGAC
The DNA here is from genome assembly GCA_039922235.1 of Umezawaea sp. Classification (GTDB taxonomy): domain Bacteria; phylum Actinomycetota; class Actinomycetes; order Mycobacteriales; family Pseudonocardiaceae; genus Umezawaea. Next base: position 10,018 of record JBDSAJ010000434.1, on the reverse strand, counting down.
GCGCCCGAGGTCGCCGAGGTCGCGCACGCGCAGGTTCCTGGTCGGCGTGCCCGCGTCCGCGAGCCACGTCCGAACGGCCACCTCGGCGCGCTCCACCCTGGCCAGGCGGGCGGGGGTGATCGACACCCCGTACCGCACCCGGCTCGCCAGGCACGGCATCGCCGGTTTGTCCCAAGTGGACAGTCCCCAGAGCCTGCTCACCTCGCGGACGTCGGCCTTGGTCATCCCGAGGTCGCGCAACGGGGTGTGCACACCGATCTCGTCGCCTGCCCGGATGCCGGGCCGGAACGGGTCGCGCGCGTCGTCGGCGTTCGTCCCGGTCGCCACCGCGGTCAGGCCGTTGTCCCGCGCGACCGCCGTGATGGTGTCCAGCACCGTGGACTTGCAGAAGTAGCAGCGGTCCCGGCCGTTCGCCACGTACCCCTGGTTGTCCAGTTCGGCGGTCTCGGGGGCCAGGTGCCGCACGCCGAGGTGGTCGGCGAGCGCCATCGCGTCCGCCAGTTCGGCGCTGGCCAGGCTCGCCGAGTCGGCGGTGACCGCGAGCACCGCGTCAGGTCCGATGGCGCGCACCGCGGCGGCGAGCACGAGCGCGGAGTCCACGCCGCCGGAGAACGCCACGGCGAGCGGACCGATCGCCGAGAGGTGGGCCACGAGCCGTTCAGCGGTGGTGGTCATCAGTGCTCCTCGGGGTTCTCGGCGGCCATGGCGAGCACCGAGCGCAGCGGCAGACCCGTCTGCCGGGCGACGGCGACGGCGTCGTCGTACTCCGCCTTGCCGTGGTGCGGTCCGTGCTTGCGGCGCACCGCCATCCCGTGGACGTGCACGGTGTCGGTGGTCCGGGGCGCGGCGGTGCGCCGGACGCTGGTCCGCCGCACGCCGAGGGTGCCCGTCTCGGCGAACATCAGCCGTTCGACCTCGTCGGCGTGCTCCGGCGCGGCCAGGGCGTGCAGCACGTGCGCGGGCCTGCCCTTCTTCATCACGGCGGGGGTGATCCAGCTGTCCAGCGCTCCGGAGTCGAGCAGGAGGGCGACGACGTACCCGAGCACCTCCCCGGTGACGTCGTCGAGGTTGGTCTCCAGCACCACGAGGTCGCGCACGTCGGCGGTCTCCCGGTCGCCGAGCCGGACAACCGCCACGTTGGGCCGGTCGGGCAGCGTCCTCGTGCCCGCCCCGTAGCCGGTGGCCGCCATCCGCATCCGCGGCGCCGGGCCGTAGTCCGCGGCCACCGCGCGCAGCAGGGCCGCGGCGGTCGGTGTCACGGTCTCGCCGGGCAGGGTGGTGCCCACGACGTGCGCGCCCCGCAGCAGCGCCGAGGTCGCCGGAGCCGGGCAGGGCAGCACCCCGTGTGCCGTGCGGACCGTTCCGGTGCCGATCGGCAACGCCTCGCAGTGGACGGTTCGCACGTCCAGCGCGTGCAGCGCCGCGGCCACGCCGACGATGTCCACGAGGGTGTCGTGGCCGCCGAGCTCGTGCAGGTGCACCTGGTCGGGGTCCTCGCCGTGCAGGTGTCCCTCGACCTCGGCGATGGCACGCAGCGCCGCGACCGCGATGTCCGCCACCGCCCGGTCGCGCACCCGGCCCGCCATGTCGATCAGCTCACCCGCCTTGCGGCTCGTGGCGTCGTCGGTCACCGACACGACGGCCCGACTGCCGGTGAGCCCGTGGGTGAGCACCCGCGTGACCGTGAGGTCCCACCCGGTCAGACCGGTGTCGGTGACGGCCGCGCGGACCGCCTCCAGCGGTGCGCCCGCGTCGATGAGCGCGGCCAGCAGCATGTCCCCGGCCAGCCCGGTGAACGGCGAGATGACGCAGACCCGGCTCACGTCGCCCTCCGGAGCGCCACGCGGGACAGCCGGAACGCGGCCATCGCCGCCCCGAACCCGGAGTCGATGTTCACCACGGTGATGCCCGCCGCACAGGACGCGTGCATCGCCAGCAGCGCGGTGATGCCCTCCAGGCCCGCGCCGTACCCGGTGGAGGTGGGCACGGCCACCACCGGGCACGCGACCAGACCGCCGATCGCACTCGCCAGGGCGCCTTCCATCCCCGCGACGACGATGACGGTGTCCGCGGCGCGCAGCCGGTCCTGTTCGGCGAGCAGGCGGTGCAGTCCGGCCACCCCGACGTCGGTGACGGTGGTGACGCCGATCCCCACGGCGGTGGCCACGGCGGCGGCCTCTCGCGCCACCGGCTGGTCGGCCGTGCCCGCGGCGGCCACGACCACGGTGAACCCCGTCGCCGCGGCCGGGCGCCACACGAGCAGGCGGGCCGTGCGGTCGTACGTGCCGTCCGGGACGGCACGCAGCACGGAGGCAGCCGTGTCGGCGTCCACGCGCGTGGCGAGCACGGGGCCGTCGTTGTACCGCAACAGGGTGCGCACGATCTCGACGACCTGGCCCGGCGTCTTGCCGCTGCCGTAGATCACCTCGGGCAGCCCCTGGCGGGCTTCGCGACCGACGTCGACCCTGGCGAACCCGAGGTCGACCGCGTCCTGTCCAGCCATGCTCATCCTCTCCACGCGGTCACGGCGGCGCGGTTCACCGGAGTGCGCCGTCGACGTACGGGATCGTTTGCGGGCCTTCGGGGAGCACGCACAGGCGGGCCTCCGGGCCTGCCGCGGCGAGTGCCTCGGCCACGGTGGCCGAGATGTCCGCGGTCTGCCGCAGGTGCGCGGTGGCCAGTTCGGCGTCGCTGAGGTGCGAGGTGTGCACGATCACCTGGCAGTCGTTCTGGATGCGCGCCTGGATCTGCACCTGCCACTGGTCCGGCATGGTGACCGTCCGCGCCGAGATCTCGGCGAGCAACGCCGCCGGTGAGTCGGCGGAGGCGAGCACCTCGCGGTAGGAACCGTGGTCGGGGAAACCGTCCCGGCACTCGGCCGCGCACACGATCACCCCGCCGGGCTTGACCACCTGGTAGGCGGCCGACATCCCCTTCACCGACTGGTAGAGGTTCTGGTCCAACGGATACCCGGAGTTGGTGGTCACCACCACGTCGAAGAGCTGCGGCACCGGCCGCATCGCGACCGCGCGGGCGGTGCGCACCGCCGCCGCGTGCATCGCGAGCAGGTCCCCGCCGAACGCGGCGACGACCTCCTTGTCCTGGTTCAGCACCACGTCGAACCCGAACGTCACGCCGGTGGCCTCCGCGATCGCACGCACGTCGTCGTGCACGGGGTTGCCCTCGATGATCCCCCACGTCGCACGGGGGTGCCCGATCCGGCGCGCGTCGTGCAGCACGAGGACCGTTTCCAGTGCGGCGAGGCCGGGGGCGACCAACTTCGGCCCGCCGGAGAACCCGGCGAAGAAGTGCGGTTCGACGAACCCGGTGGTGATGCGCACGTCCGCGTCGACCCACTCGCTGTTCAGCCACACCGGCACGCCCGCGCCGAACTCCCCCAGCCACGTCAGGCTGCTCCGGTCGCGGGAGTCGTGGTTGACGATCCGCACCGAGTCGACCACCTCGTCGCCGAACATCGCACGCAGCTCGGCCTCGGAGTTGGCCCGGTGGGTGCCGGTCGCGACCAGGACCACGACGTCGGCGAAGTCGACCAGTCCGTCGAGTTCCTCCAGGATCGCCGGGATCATCAGCTCGCGCGGCTGCGGGCGCGTGATGTCGCAGGCGGAGATCGCCACGGTCTGGCCGCGGCGCACGCGGTCCCGCAGCGGCGGGCCCGCGACCGGCGCCCGCAGCGCCCGCCGCAAGAGGTCCTGCGGCGGTTCGGTGGCCTGGTGGTGCTGAGGTGTCACCACGGTGGTCACCACCGGGTCGACGCGCAGGTCAAGGCCCGTCTCGCCGTAGGCGAGGCACACGGTGTCCATCACCTGTCCCCCAACCGGTAGACACGGGTGGCCGTGCCGCCGAAGACCTGGGCGCGCTCGTCGGCGCTCAGACCGGAGGTGACCTGCTCGGCGGCCTCGAAGACCTCGCCGTAGGACGCGGCGAGCAGGCACACCGGCCAGTCGGTGCCGACCATCAACCGGGAAGGGCCGAACGCCTCCAGCGCGACGTCGACGTACGGCCGGAGGTCGTCGGCAGTCCACTGCGGACCAGCCTCGGTCACGAGCCCGGACACCTTCGCGACCACGTTGGGCAGAGCGGCCAGCTCGGCCAGCCTGGTCGCCCACGGTTCGAGCACTCGGCCCGCGATGTCCGGTTTGGACAGGTGGTCCAGCACGAACACCAGGTCCGGCACCGCCTGCGCCGCCGCCACGGCCGCGGGCAGCTGGTGCGGCCGGGTCAGCACGTCGTAGACCAGCCCGGCGTCGCGCACCGCGCGCAGCCCGGCCAGCACTTCGACGCGCGTCAGCCACTCCGGGTCGGGTTCGGACTCCACCAGGTGCCGGATGCCCACCAGCCGGTCACCACCGGGTCCGCGACGCAGCCGGTCCAACTGCTCGGCGACGTCGAGCGCGGTGAGGTCGACCCACCCCACGACCCCCGCGACCAGGTCGGACTCCCCCGCCAGCGCGAGGAACTCCGCCGTCTCTTCGATGTCGGGCAGCACCTGGACCAGCACCGTGGCGTCGATCGCCGCGGCGACGGCCACCGCGCGCAGGTCGGCCTCGACGAAGTCGCGGTGGATGGGCTCCAGCCCGGCGAGCCAGTCCTGCGGCCGGGCGGCGAGGTCCCACAGGTGCTGGTGGGCGTCGATCCGGCGCGGCGCGCTCATGCCTGCCCGATCCGCTGCCGCTGCGCGCCAAGGCGGTCGATGCTCAGCTCGACGGTGTCGCCTTCGCGCAGGTACCCGAAGTCGTTGACCCCGAGCGCCACCCCCGCGGGCGTGCCCGTGTTCACCACGTCGCCGGGTTCGAGGACCATGAACTGGCTGAGGTACCAGATGACGTGGTGAACGCCGAACAGCATGTTCTTCGTGTTGCCGTCCTGCCGGAGCTCCCCGTTGACGCTCAGCCTCAGCCCGAGTGCCTGCGGGTCGCCCACCTCGTCGGCGGTGACCAGCCACGGCCCCAGCGGGTTGAACGTCTCGCAGGACTTGCCCTTGGTCCACTGGCCGCCGCGCTCGATCTGGAACTCGCGCTCGCTGACGTCGTTGGAGATCGCGTAGCCCGCGATCACCGCCGCCGCGTCGTCCGGGCTGTCCAGGTAGCGCGCGGTGGCACCCAGCACGATCGCCAGCTCCACCTCGTAGTCGGTCTTCACGCTCGCCCTGGGCACCAGCACGGTGTCGTTCGGTCCGACGACCGTGTTGGTCGCCTTCATGAACACCACGGGCTCGGAAGGCGGTTCCGCCGCCGTCTCGGCCGCGTGGTCGGAGTAGTTGAGCCCGATGCACACCAGAGCACCGGGCCGGGCGACCGGCGCGCCGATCCGCATCCCGGTGATGTCGATCGGCGGCAGGCCTGCCAGTGCGTCGCGCACCCGCCGCACACCGCCGTCCGCGAGGAAGTCACCGCCGATCTCACTCGTGACGGACCGCAGGTCGCGGGCCTGACCGGACTCGTCCAGCACCACGGGAACTTCCGAACCGGGGTCGCCAACTCGCAGCAGTCGCATGCCGTTCCTCATTCGTGTCGAAACTGGTCTGGTTGTTCGGGCGGTGGGGTCAGGGGGTCGGTGCGTCGGCCGCGAGCAGCCCTTCGTCGCGCAGGTCCGCCCACAGCTCGGCGGGCAGTGGTTTGGTGAGCGCGGCGACGTTCGCCCGGATCTCGGCCTCGGCGCGGGCTCCGACGACCGCGCCGGTCACCGCCGGGTGCCCGAAGGGGAACCACAGCGCCGCGGCGGGCAGGGTCGTGCCGTGCCGGGCGCAGACCTCGGCGATCCGCCGGGCGCGGGCGATCAGGTCCGCGGAGGCTGCCCGGTAGTCGTGGGTGGCGTCGTCCGGTACGTCGTGGCGGGCCAGCAGGCCGGAGTTGAACATCCCGGCGATGATGACGTGGATCCCGCGTTCCGAGCACAGCGGCAGGAACTCGGCCAGCGCGGACTGCTCCAGCAGGGTGTAGCGGCCCGCGAGCATGACCACGTCCACATCGGACTCGCGGACGAACCGGGCAGGCAGCTGCCACTGGTTCATCCCGACCCCGACCGCGCCGATCACGCCCTGCTCGCGCAGTTCCACCAGCGCGGGCACCGCCTCGGTGATCGCCTGGTCCCCGTGGCCGTCCGGGTCGTGCACGTAGACCACGTCCACCCGGTCGAGCCCGAGGCGTTCGAGCGAGGACTCCAGGCAGCGCCGCACGCCGTCCGCGCTGAAGTCCCACACACGGCGGTGGGCCGCCGGGACCACGAAGCCGTCGTCGTCCAGCCGTCCCGCTCCCTCCGGGTCGGGCACCAGCAGCCGTCCCACCTTGGTGGACAGCACGTACTCCGAGCGCGGGCGGTCCGCCAGCGCGGCGCCGAGCCGCTGTTCCGCCAGTCCCAGCCCGTAGTGGGGAGCGGTGTCGAAGGTCCGGACACCGGCGTCCCACGCCGCGTCGATCACGGCACGGGCTTCGTCGTCGGTCACGGCGGTGTAGAGGTTGCCGAGCGGGGAGGTGCCCAATCCCAGCCGTGGCGGGCAGTTCTGGTCGGTCGTCATGGTTCCTCGCTTCGGGGTGTCAGGTCTGCGGGCGCAGCCGGAGCGCGTCCATGCCGCCGTCGACGGCGAGCACCGTCCCGGTGGTCGAACCGGACAGGGGGCTCGCGAGGTACGCGATCGCCGCGGCGATCTCCTCGGCCGTGACCAGGCGGCCGTGCGGTTGCCTGGCCTCCAGCGCGGCGCGCTCGGCGGCCGGGTCCGGCGCCGAGTCGAGCAGCCTCCGCACCCACGGGGTGTCGGCGGTGCCGGGGGCGACGGCGTTGACCCGGATGCCTTCCCGGATGTGGTCGGCGGCGAGGGCACGGGTCAGCGCGTGCACCGCGCCCTTGCTCGCCGAGTAGACCGCCCGCTGCGGCAGACCCGCGGTCCCCGCGATCGAGCCGGTGTTCACGATGGCGGCGGCGCGGGATTTCCGCAGGTGCGGGATGCTGGCGCGGGCCACCCTGGCCATGCCCAGCACGTTGACGTCGAACACCTTGAGCCACTCGTCGTCGGTCGAGGCGGTCACGTCGCCCTGCGCCCCGATCCCCGCGTTGTTCACCACCACGTCGAGGCCACCGAAGTGCCCGACCACCGCTTCCACGGCGTCGCGCACACCCTGGTCGTCCGTGACGTCCGTCCGCACGAACAACACGTCCTCCGGCAGGTCGTTCGCCGCCAGGTCGAGCACGGCGACCCGCGCACCGCGATCGGACAGCAGTTCGGCCGCGCTCCGGCCGATGCCCGAGCCGCCACCGGTGACCAGTGCCACCAGTCCGTCGAAGTCACCCATAACCCATTGCTCCGTTCGTCCGCGTCGTTCTGCCGAGGTGGCCGAGATCCGTGGCGGGCCGCACGCGCACCGAGCCGGCGAAACCCCTGTCCGCCAACCGATCGCGCCATCGACGCCGCCGGGGCCTAACGTTCCAGGCGGCTGGGGTCTCCCGCTCCGCTGCGGCGCACGAGCCAGGCTTCGGTGATGTGGGTGAACATCGCCTCGGCGGCGCCTGCCGGGTCGTGTGCCGCGATCCGTTCGTAGACGTGGCGGTGCCCCTGGTTGGAGGCCACGCACAGGTCGCTGTCGATTCGGCCCATGTAGCGGGCCGTGCTGACGACCTGGGTCTCCAGCGCGCGCACCACGCCCCTGGCGATGCGGTTGCCGGACGCCTGCATGATCCTGTCGTGGAAGAGCCGGTCCTGCTCGCGGTACGCGAGGGGGTCCTCCACCAGTTGGTCCATCAGGTCCACGAGAGCACGCAGCCCGTCGATGACGTCCTGGTCGGCGACCCGAGCGGCGACCTGGGCCATGTCCGACTCCAGCAGTCGGCGGGTGACCACCAGGTCGTCCAGGACGCCCAGGGTCTCGTCCTCGGCGACGACGGCCGCGAGGACGAGCTCGTCGAGCGTGTTCCACATCGCCTGCGGGTTGACCACCGTGCCCGCACCCTGGCGCACCTGGACCAACCCCTTCTCCTGGAGGACCTTCACCGCTTCGCGGATGACGGTCCTGCTCACCGAGAAGGCCTCGCACAGCGCGGGTTCCGGGGGCAACGACGTCCCAGGGAGGTGATCGCCGCGCACGACGCGTCCCACGAGTTCGGCGGTGACCGCTTTGGCCAGGTTCGCCGGCCGACGCGCCCAACTCGGAGCGGCGGGCGCGCTCACGATCGGTTTACGGCTCGATGCCGTCATCTTCCCTCCGGTTTGCCCAAGCCGGTGCACTTGAACGTGGTGGCGAGTGTACTGGCCGGAACCGGTTGACGTGATACGTCATACGACTTATGTTCAGCGGACTTGTCGGGCTGTCCTCCCGCCCGGCCACCTCCTGGAGAAGTGAGCCAGCAATGAAGCAGCGCACACTATGGTCTGCTGCCCTGGTCGCGGGGTTGATGTTCACCGCGGGTTGCGGTAGCGCCGCCGGGCCGAGTTCTGGCGGGCGGCTCGGGTGACAAGCTCGTGGTCTGGGACTGGAAGTCCAGCGACCCGAAGGCCGCGGGTTATGTGGAGAAGGCCAAGGCAGACTTCGCCAAGAAGCATCCCGGTGTCACCGTGGAGTTCGTGGCCCAGCCGTTCGACCAGTACTACACCCTGCTCGGGACGGCGATCCAGTCCGGCAAGGGACCCGACGTCATCCTCTTCAACGGTGGTGGTCAGATCCGGGACCGGTCCGACGCGCTCGCCCCGCTGGACGACTACGTCGCCGAGGACAAGCAGCGGCTCGCGGGCTGGGACGCGTTCACCAAGGCCGGGAAGACCTACGCCGAGCCGGTGACCCTGCAGGGCCACCCCATCTACTACAACAAGGAGATCTACCAGAAGGCGGGCCTGAACCCGGACGCCCCCGCCAAGACGTGGGCCGACTTCGTCAAGGACTGCGGTGTCATCACCGAGAAGACCGGCACGAAGTGCTTCTCGCTGGGCAACAAGGAGGGCATCGGCATCCAGTTCTGGCTGTCGGCGCTGGGATCGGCGACCCTGACCCCGCAGGAGTACGACGACTGGATCGCAGGCAAGCGGGACTGGACCTCGCCGGACGTCAAGCAGATCTTCGAACTCTGGCAGCAGGCTGAAGCCGCGGGCCTGAACAACGAGGGCGCCAACTCCACCGCGATGTTCAACGACGCGTTCGCGCTGTTCAAGTCCGGCAAGGCCGCCAACGTCATCGGCCTGATGTCCGATGTCGGGCACTGGAAGGACTTCGGCGAGTTCATCGCGCCCGACAAGGTCGGCGTCATGACAGCACCGGTGGTCAACCCCGCGGCGAAGCCGAGCCTGCCGTACGACGGTGGCATCGGCTACGCGGTGGCGAAGTGGACCAAGGACCCGAAACTGGCAGCCGACCTGGTGCGCTCGCTGACCTCGTCCGACGCCCTGAAGGCCTTCTACGTCGACGGGGGCGCCATCGCGTCCGACCCCACGATCGACGTCTCCGCTGGCGGCCCGGCCGTCAAGACGATCGTCTCGGAGATCAAGGCGGGCAAGCCCGCCCTCCACGTGGCCCTGTCCTCCAAGACCATCGACCTCATGGGACGGCTCTCCCAGCAACTGCTCAGCGGGTCGGTCACCGTGGACGAGGCAGTGCGGCAGCTGGCCGCCTCCGACACGACGGGCTGAACGACGTGACCGCACAGTCCCTGACCCCGGCGGGTCCGGCCGCGACCGGACCCGCCGGGGGGACCGCAGGCACCCCACCGGCACCCCGGCGGCGCCCGGCCACGGCGTCGTCACCGCGGAACCGCACCGGGTCGCGGACCGAACGCCTGGCGCCCCTGGTCCTCCTGGCACCGGCCGTCCTGATCATCGTCGTGTTCCGGCTGTGGCCGTTGCTGCTCGGGATCAACTTCTCCTTCACCGGCGACGGCGACCGCAACGGCACCGTGGTGGGCCTGGCCAACTACCTGACCCTGCTCGACGATCCCCTGTTCCGCACCGCACTGGGCAACGTCGCCCTGCTCGTACTGCTGCTCCCGGTAGCCGTGGCGATCCCCGGCCTGATCGCCACCG
>JBDSAJ010000433.1:0-4852 GCA_039922235.1 Umezawaea sp. | reverse complement strand
CCTCGACCGGGCCAGCACCGCGTACAACCTCGGCGAGGCGTTCCGGCTCGCCGGGCCGCTAGACCTGGCGCGGCTGTCCGCCGCGGTGCGCGGGCTGGTGGCCCGCCACGAGTCGCTGCGCACCCGGTTCGCCGTGGTCGGCGGTGTGCCGGCGCAGGTCGTGGACGACGAGTGGCGGGGGACCGTCGACCTGGCCGAGGTCGGCGCGACCGACGACCGCGACACCACCGCGAGGTCGTTCGCCCACGGCACGGTCGCGCACCCGTTCGACCTCGCCGACGGCCCGCTGTTCCGCGTCGACGTCCTGCGGTTCGACGACGACGACCACGTGCTGGCGCTGACGATGCACCACATCGTCAGCGACGGGTGGTCGATCGGCTTGATGCTGGACGAGCTGACCAGCCTGTACGACGACGTCGTGCTGCCCCCGGTCCCGGTCCGGTACCGGGACTACGCGGTGTGGCAGCAGACCCAGCACAGCGCCCTCGCCGAGCAGCTCGCCTACTGGGTGGACGCCGTCGCGGGCGCGCCGACCACGATCGACGCCTTGCGCCCCAAGGGGATCGCCACCGAGCGCGCGGGCGTCGAGGGCTTCGTCGAGTTCGAGCTCCCCGCGGAAGTGGTAGCGGGCCTGCGGACGCTGTCCCGCCAGTCCGGCGGCACGCTGTACATGACGCTGCTGGCGGTCTTCGAGGTGCTGCTGTCGCGGGTCAGCGGCCAGCGGGACCTGCTCGTGGGCATGCCGGTGGCGGGTCGGACCTCGTCGGAGGTCGAGGGAGTCGTCGGGTTCTTCGTCAACATGCTGGCGTTGCGCGCCGACCTGCGTGACGACCCCGCGTTCACCGACCTGCTCGCGACCGTGCGGGAGGTGGTGCTCGGCGGGTTCGGGCACCAGGACCTGCCGTTCGAACAGCTCGTCGAGGCCGTGGCGCCGGAGCGGGCCGTCGGTGTGCAACCGCTGGTGCAGGTGGCGTTCCAGGTGTTCGAGGACGAGACGGGCCGGGGGTTCCGGCTCGGCGGGGCGACCGCGACGCCGGTGCTCGACACCCCTGGCGTGCTCAACGCCGACCTGCCGCTGGCGATGGACCTCTACCGCGACGGCGACCGCCTGCGCGGGCTGATGACCTTCAGCGAGTCGGTGTTCTCCGCCGCCGACGCCGACCGGATCGTCAGGTCGTTCCAGCACCTCGTCACCGAGGTGCTCGCCGACCCGGCACGCCGGGTCTCGGAGCTGCCGCTGACGGCGACCGGGCACGGCCCCGCGGAGAGCGGCGTGCTGTTCGGCGCGACCACCACCACTGGGCGCGGGCTGTCGCTCGTCGACGAGTTCCGGCGGCAGTGCGCGGCCACTCCCAGCGCGGTCGCGGTGGTCGACGCGGAGGGCGCGTGGACCTTCGCCGAACTGGCCCGCGCCGCCGACGCGGTGGCGAACGCCGTCGCGGGCGCCGGTGAGCTGGTCGCGGTGGCGGGCAGGCGTTCCCGCCTCGTGGTCGCGGGCGAACTCGGCGTGCTGATCGCGGGCGCCGCCGTGGTCCCGCTGGAACTCGCCGACCCGGTGCACCGGGTCGCGGCCGTGACCGGGACCGCGGGCGTCACCACGATCCTGTGCGACGACGCCGCGGCGGACGTGCTGGCACCGCTGGGACTGGCGAGGATCGCGCTGGAGACCGCCGTCGCCGGTCCGACGGCCACCCTTCGGCCGACCGTGCGTGCCCGCGACCTGGCCTTCGTGCTGGCGACCTCCGGTTCGACCGGCACGCCCAAGGCCGTGCAGCTGGAGCACGGGTCACTGGTCAACCTGCTGCACGCGCACCAGCGCCTGCACTTCGGCGACACCGGGCCGCGACGGGTCGCGCTGAGCGCGTCGTTCGCGTTCGACGCCGCACTGGACCAGTTGCTGTGGCTCGTCGGCGGCCACGAGCTGCACGTGGTGGACGAGGTCACCCGGCGCGACTCCGAGGGCCTGCTGGGGTTCGTCCGCGAGCGTGCCATCGACGTGCTGGACGTGCCCCAGTCGCAGATGGCCCAGCTGGTCGACCTCGGCCTGCTGGGCGATGCGCACCGGCCGACGACGCTGATCATGGGCGGCGAGGCCATCCGGCCCGCGCTGTGGGCGCGGCTCGCCGCCGAGGAGGGGGTCGACGCGTGGAACTTCTACGGCCCCACCGAGTGCACGGTCGACGCGCTGACCTGGCGGCTGGCTGACAGCACGTCCCCGGTGATCGGGCACCCGGTCGACAACACGGCGGTCTACCTGCTCGACCGGACGGGCAGCCCGGTCCCGGACGGGACCGTCGGCGAGATCTTCCTCGGCGGGGAGCTGCTGGCCCGCGGCTACCTCGGCCAACCCGCGCTCACCGCCGACAGGTTCACCCCCGACCCCTTCGCGGGCAGACCGGGTGCGCGGATGTACCGCACCGGCGACCTCGGGCGGGTCGGCGCGGGCGGCGGCGTCGAGTTCCTCGGCCGCTCCGACCAGCAGGTGAAGGTGCGCGGGTACCGCGTCGAACTGGGCGAGGTGGAGTCGGTCATCGCCGCGCACGCGGGCGTGTCCGAGGTCGTGGTGAGCTTCCGCGACCTGCGGGGCGACGGCCCGCACCTGCTCGCGCACGTGGTCCCCGCGCCGGGCGTGCCGCCTGCCGCCGCCGACCTCCGCGCGCTGGTGCTGTCCCGGCTGCCCGACTACATGCTGCCGAGGGCGTTCGTCCTCACCGACCACCTGCCGCGACTGGCCAGCGGCAAGATCGACCTCGCCGCGCTGCCCTCGGCGGCCCACGAGGACCTCGACGCGCACGCCGCGCCCCGGTCCGGCGCGGAACAGGTCGTCGCCGCGATCATGTCGGCCGTGCTCGACCTGCCGAGGGTCGGCCGGGCCGATGACTTCTTCAGCCTGGGCGGCCACTCCCTGAGCGCGGGCAAGGTGGTGTCGCGGGTCCGCGAGCTGTTCGGTGCGTCGGTCTCCGTGCGCGCCCTGTTCGAGAACCCGACGGTCGAGGGCTTCGCCGCCGTCGTCGGCGCCACGGCGAAGACCGCGCCGACGCCGATCACCAGGGTCGACCGGCCGGGGCCGCGGCCGCTGTCCTCGGCGCAGCTGCGCCTGTGGATGCTGACCGAGCTGGACCCCGAGTCGACCGCGTACAACATGGGCGAGCTCTACCGGTTGCGCGGTCCGGTGGACCTGGGCGCGCTGACCGCCGCGATCGAGAACCTGGTGGCCAGGCACGAGGTGCTGCGGACCACGTTCCCCGTCGCTGCGGGCGGACCCGTCCAGGTGGTGGACGAGCGCTGGCGCGGTGCGGTCGAGCTCGGCACGACCGAGCGACCTGCCGACGAAGTGGTCAAGGCGCTCACCGCCCGCGTGATGGGCCACTCGTTCGACCTGGAGCGCGGACCGCTGTTCCGGGCCGAGGTGCTCCGGCTTGGCCACGACGACCACCTGCTGGCGCTGACGATGCACCACATCATCGGCGACGGCTGGTCGGTCACCCTCATGCTGGACGAGATCAGCGCGACCTACCGGGCACTCACCACGGGGACCCCGCTCCGGACCGACCCGCTTCCCGTGCAGTACGGCGATTTCGCCGTGTGGCAACGAGAAGCGCTGCGGGGACCGGCGCTGGAGCGGCAGCTGGCCTACTGGCTCGACTACATCGCCGGTGCGCCGGTTGTGCTCGACTCGCTGGCGCCGGGGGAGCGGACCGCCTCCCAGCGGAGCACGACCGTGGAGATCCGCCTGTCGCCGGAGCTGACCGCGGGCCTGCGCGAACTGGCCCGCGAGGTGGGCGGCACGCTGTTCATGGCCGTGCTCGCCGCGTTCCAGGTGCTGGTCTCGCGGATGAGCGGGCACCGTGACCTGCTCGTGGGCGTGCCGGTCGCGGGGCGGACGACGCCCGAGGTCGAGGGCCTGGTCGGGTTCTTCGTCAACCTGCTCGCCGTGCGCGCGGACCTGCGCGACGACCCGGCGTTCCTCGAGGTCGTCGCCGGGGCGCGGGACGCGCTGCTCGGCGGGTTCGTCCACCAGGACCTGCCGTTCGAGCGGGTGGTCGAGGCGGTCAACCCCGAGCGCCTGCCCGGCGTGCCGCCACTGGTCCAGGTCTCCTGCCAGCTCTTCGAGGAACCGGCCGACGGCTCGTTCGAACTGGCCGGGGTGGACGTCACCGCGCTCGACACCGACACCGACGCACCCCGCTTCGACCTGAGCCTCGACCTGTTCCGCGACGGCGAGGGCTTGCGCGGCTGGTTCTACTGCGCCGAGGCGGTGTTCTCCGCCGACGACGCGCACCGGCTCGCGGACACGTTCGCCACCCTCGTGACCGCCCTCGTCGACGACCCGGAGGCGCCCATCGCCGAAGTACCTCTGCTCGCCGACGCCGACCTCGCGCGGGTGCTCGCGCTGGGTGAGGGCGGCGGTTCCCCGGCGGCCGACTCGCTGTTGGACGCGTTCTGGCGCCAGGCCGAGGCGACGCCCGAGGTGACGGCCGTGGTCGACGCGCACCGGTCGTGGACGTACGCCGAGGTGGCGGACGCGGCCGACGCGATCGCCGCCGCGGTCGGCGGACACCGCGTGGTGGCTGTCGCTGCGCAGCCTTCCGGCCTGGCCGTGGCGGGCCTGCTCGGCGTCCTCCAGGCAGGGGCGGTGGTCGTGCCGCTGGATCCGGCGGATCCTGTTGGCAGGCAACGGATCCTGCTCACGACGGCGGCCGTCGACCTCGTCCTGTGCGACACCGGGTCCGCGACGGAACTGGCGTCGGTGACCACGCCCTGCGTCCTGCTCGACGCCGCGGCCTCCGGTCCCCGGCTGCCCCGGCGGTCGCCACGAGCGCAGGACGCCGCCGCTGTCGTGTTCATCCAC
>JBDSAJ010000432.1:0-5157 GCA_039922235.1 Umezawaea sp. | reverse complement strand
CTGGAGGACCACTCCGGCTGCTCGCGGTTCGTCGCGCGCCAGGTCAGCGGGGTCGACCCGACGGCGCCTACGCCGTGGTGGATGCGCCGCAGGCTGATGCTCGCGGGCATCCGCTCGATCTCGCTGCCGGTCGACGTGACCAACTACGTGATGATCGAACTCGGGCACCCGCTGCACGCGTTCGACGCCTCCAAGGTGCGCGGCAACCTCGTCGTGCGGCGCGCGAAGGCGGGGGAGAAGCTCACCACGCTGGACGACACCGTGCGCGTGCTCGACGCCGACGACATCGTCATCACCGACGACAGCGGCGTCATCTCGATGGCGGGCGTCATGGGTGGCTCGTCGACCGAGGTCGGCGACAAGACCAGCGACATCCTGCTGGAAGCCGCCATCTGGGACCCCGCGACCATCGCCCGCACCGTGCGCCGCCACAAGCTGCCCAGCGAGGCGGCCAAGCGGTACGAGCGCACGGTCGACCCGGCGCTGTCCCCGGTCGCGCTGGAGCGCGCGGCGAAGCTGCTGCACCTCTACGGCGACGGCTCGATCAAGCCCGGTCGCACCGACGTGGGCTCGCCGAAGCTGCCCGACCCGGTCACCATGCCGATCGACCTGCCGGACCGCGTCGCGGGCGTGCGCTACGCCCGTGGCGTGACCGCGCGCAGGCTCGGCCAGATCGGCTGCCAGGTCGAGGTCACCACCGGCGACGACGGCGCGACCATGGTCACCGCCACGCCGCCGACGTGGCGCGCCGACCTCGTGCAGCCCGCGGACCTGGTCGAGGAGGTGCTGCGGCTGGAGGGCTTCGAGACGATCCCGTCCACGCTGCCGCCCGCCCCCGCCGGCCGCGGCCTGACCGAGCAGCAGCGCCGCCGCCGCACGGTCTCGCGCGCGCTGGCCGAGTCCGGCTACACCGAGGTGCTGCCGTTCCCGTTCATCTCGCCCGCGGTGTTCGACGCGTTCGGGCTGGCGGAGAACGACTCGCGGCGCAACACGGTGAGCGTGCTCAACCCGTTGGAGGCCGAGAAGCACGCGCTGGCCACCACGCTGCTGCCGGGTTTGCTCGACGTCCTGCAGCGCAACCTGGCCCGCGGCCAGAAGGACGTGGCGCTGTTCAACATCGCCCAGGTCACGCTGCCGCGCACCCAGCAGGTGCCGGTGCCGGAGGTCGGCGTCTCCGCCCGGCCGACCGACGCGCAGGTCGCGTCCATGTTCGCGGCGCTGCCGCAGCAGCCGGTGCACGTCGCCGTCGTGCTGGCCGGGCACCGCGAGCACGCTGGCTGGTGGGGCAAGGGCCGCCAGGCCGACTGGGCGGACGCGGTCGAGGCCGCCAAGCTCGTCGGCACGGCGTACGGCGTGACGCTGCGGGTGGTCGCGTCCGACCTCGCGCCGTGGCACCCCGGCCGCTGCGCCGAGCTGCGCGTCGGCGACTGGCCCGTCGGCCACGCCGGTGAGCTGCACCCGAAGGTGATCGAGGCGCTCGGGTTGCCCAAGCGCACGGTCGCGATGGAGCTGGACCTGGACGCGCTGCCGCTCACCGACCACCGGCCCACGCCGATCATCTCGGCGTACCCGCCGGTGCTGCTCGACGTCGCGGTCGTCGTGGACGAGTCGGTGCCTGCCGCTGAGGTGGCCGCTGTGCTCGAATCGGGCGGCGGTGACCTCCTGGAGGACATCCGGCTGTTCGACGTCTACACGGGCGAGCAGGTCGGCAGTGGCAAGCGTTCACTGGCGTACGCGCTGCGGTTCCGCGCTCCCGACCGCACGCTGACCGTCGAGGAGGCCACAGCGGCCCGTGACACGGCTGTGGCGTCGCTCGCCGAGCGGTACGGCGCTACCCTGCGGTAATTGGTGCTTCACCCGGTCGGATGCCGCTAGTCCGACCGGGTGAATCGCGATCACGGGGAATATCGGCGAATTCCCTGATCAATCGGCCTCGAAAGGTCATTGACGGGACCGAAACCTCTAGTGACGAATGCTCACTTATGGTGAATAGTCCTTGCGTCTCAGTTGAATGTTCTCCAAGATTGGCGGGCGGCCCGCTGGGCCGAGGGGCGAAGCGATGAACTGCCGGGCGAGTTGGTCGCCGGTCCGGTAGGGAGCTAGCGGCGAACCCACCGCCTGGAGCAACGGCCTGTGGAGTTGCGCCATGCGAAGTTTGGGCCCGCGAATGGAAGTCGCCGTGGCTACGACCATTCTGGGTGTCGGCGCGGCAGTCGTCGCCGCCATGCACCTGACCTGGCCGGAACCCCAGATGCCGGCCATGGCGTATTCCGTCAGTTCAGGCGAGGGCGGGGTGTCGGACCTCAAGCCGTTCGAGATCAACGACGTGTCCGGCGGCGCAGTGGAGCTGACGCCCGGCACCGAGGGCGTCCGGCATGTGCGGCTGTCCAACCCGAACGGCGTCGACATCATCGTGGTGAACCTGTCCGCGGTACCCGGCCAACCGGTCGACTCGGCGCGCAACAAGGTCGAAGGCTGCCCGTCCGGCCTGCTCAGCGTGGTGCCCATGGACACACCCGTGCTCATCCCCCCGGCCGGTGAGGTCGAGGTCGAGATGGTCGTGCAGGTGTCCAGCGATGTGCCCGCCGTGTGCAAGGACCTCGTGTTCCCGCTGACCTATTCCGGGCACGCCACCAGGGGCTGAGATTGACACGTACGTGAACACCGATCGGTCTGACCTCTTTTTCGTGACGGTAAGCGAAATGCCTATTGTCTACAGTAAGCAAAGAATCGCGTACAGGCTGCATTAATCCGCCACTGTTCTGCGAAACTGGTCAGTGCCGTAATGTCCGGTCTGCTCGCATTGGACCCGGTGCCACCCGCGGCCTAGCCGAGGTGTTTCAGCGCCTCGCACCGGGACAGCGGTGACAACCCCGGATGGGACTCCACGAACGCCAGCACCCAGCCGGGGTCGGTCTTGGCGTGTTGGCGCAACGCCCAGCCGATGCCTTTGCGCAGGAAGAAGTCCGGGTCGGCCAGGTTCGCCTCGACGCACTCGGCCAGCAGGTCGGTGTCCGTCGCGGACTTCGAGCCCAACTGGCAGATCACCGACGTGCGCCGTCGCCACCGGTCCTCGTCGCGCGACCACTCCCGCATCAGCGGACCGACGACCGCGGGCTCGGCCCGCAACAGGGGCCCGACGCGCCGAGCGGCGATTTCGTCTACAAAATCCCACCACGCGCCGGTGACGACCAGCTCGTCGTAGAGCGGCAGCAGCCCCGTGCCCTGCCACCGCGGGTAGGCGCCGGTCAGGTCCAGCGCCAGGTAGCGCTCCTCGCGGCACTCGGCCCCGCGCCACAGCTCCAGCACGGTCGAGACCCACGTCTCGGCGTCCGGCAGCGGGTGCGCCGCGAACACCTCCCGCGCCAGCTTCGCCCGTTCCGGCTTCGCGACACCGCGGAACGGCAGCTCCGACTTCATGTACCGGCGCATGTCGTCGGCCTTCGCGGGGTTCGCGACCCGAGCCAGTCCGGCCCGCGCCGCGCCGACCAGGTTCATGCCGGTCAAGCTAGTTTGACGTCATGGACCTGATCAACCCCGCCGTCAGCGAGTACCTGCTGGCGCACTGCACCCCCGCCGACGACGTCCTGCGCGACCTGGCCGAGGAGACGCTCGCGGCCACTGGCGGTTCGGCCGAGATGCAGATCTCGCACGACGAGGGTGAGTTCCTCACCATGCTGGTCCGCCTCACCGGTGCCCGCCAGGCCGTCGAGGTCGGCGTGTTCACCGGCTACTCGTCGCTCTGCATCGCCCGCGGCCTCCCCGCCGACGGCCGACTGCTGGCCTGCGACGTGAGCGAGGAGTGGACGTCGATCGCCCGCCGCTACTGGGAGCGGGCGGGCGTCGCCGACCGCATCGACCTCCGCCTCGCACCCGCGCTGGACACCCTGCGCGCGCTCCCGGCGGACGAGGTGGTCGACTTCGCGTTCGTCGACGCCGACAAGGTCGGCTACCCCGACTACTACGAGGAACTGGTCCGGCGCCTGCGCCCCGGCGGCCTGATCGCGCTGGACAACGTGCTGCGCGACGGCGGCGTCCTCGACGACTCCTCCCAGGACCCCGGCGACGTCGCGATGCGCCGGATGAACGACATCGTCGTGCACGACAAGCGGGTCGACTCGGTCATGCTGCCGGTGCGCGACGGCGTCACCCTGGCGCGCAAGCGCTAGCTCGCCCGCCGATCATCGCCGCCGCCGCAGCGGGGTCGTCGGCGTGGAAGCTCAACGCCGTGGCGGCGCACCGGTCGCCGCCCGGCAGCACCACGTCCACCGGCTCGGCCAGTTCGAGCAGCACGGTGGTCTGGTCGCCCACCACGACCGACACCTCGTCACCGTCCCGCCGCACGGACCGGTAGCCGGTGTGGTGCCGCCGCCGCACCCGCACGGCGGCCACGACGTCCAGCGGCACCACGGCCTCGAACGCCGTGCCGTACCGCAGGACCAGCGCGTCCGGCCGCAGGAGGTGGGGCCGGGTCACCCACCGCGCGACCACGACCAGCACCTGGAACACCGCGCAAACGTCGAGCACGTGCACCACGGGCCAGGGCACGAGCAGTCCAACCACCGCCGTCTCCAGCACCAGCACCCCGGCCAGCGCGATCATCAACGGCAGCCGTTCCGCCGAGTACCCGATCGCGACGTCACCCGGCCCGACGCCCACCCGCCTGCGCAGCACCCACCACAGCAGGCTCTTCACCGCCGGACCGCCAGTTCCAGCGCGCGCCGGACGACCTCGGCCTGTGCGGGCGCCAGCGAGTCCAGCACCGCCGCACCGAACGGGTCGTCGGCGGTCCCGTCGGCCACCCCGACCACCAGCTCGGAAGGCAGGCTCTCGGCCATCGCCGCGGCCAGCGGCCCGATCCGCGGGTCGTCGGTCTCCGCGTCGGCCAGCGCGTCCAGTTCCCGGTTCAGCGCCACCCCGCGCGCCACGACGGCCGGATCGTCGGCCAGCAGCCGCAGCACGGCCACCACGCGGTCCCGGTCCGGGCTGGTGTCCAGCAGTGCCAGCAGTTCCCGTTCTTTCGCGGCGATGGGTGAGTCCGGCTGGTGGCCGATCGCGGCGAGCAGCGCGGCCAGGTCCGCGGACAGCGGGTCCTCGGCGGTCGGCACACCGGCCAGCAGCGTCGCCAACCTGGCCCGGCGCTCCCGGATCGCGGCC
>JBDSAJ010000431.1:0-7998 GCA_039922235.1 Umezawaea sp. | reverse complement strand
GGCCGAGATCTGCTCGATGTGCGCGGGCGTGGTGCCGCAGCAGCCGCCGACGATGTTGACCATGCCGGCCTCGGCGAACTCCCGGAGCAGCCCGGAGGTCTGCTCCGGCGTCTCGTCGTAGCCGCCGAACGCGTTGGGCAGCCCCGCGTTCGGGTGGGAGGCCGTGTAGGTGTCGGCGAACCGCGCCAGCTCGGCGACGTGCGGGCGCATCTCCTCGGCGCCCAGCGAGCAGTTCACGCCGACCACCAACGGCTTCGCGTGCTCGACGGAGCTCCAGAACGCCTCGACCGTCTGGCCGGACAGCGTGCGCCCGGAGAGGTCGACGATGGTCACCGAGATCCACAGCGGCAGGTCCGGCGCGACCTCGCGGGCCGCCGCGATGGCCGCCTTCGCGTTGAGGGTGTCGAAGATGGTCTCGACCAGCAGCAGGTCGACCCCGCCCTCGACGAGCGCGGAGATCTGCTCCGCGTAGGTGTCGCGCACCTGGTCGAACGACACGGCCCGGTACGCCGGGTCCTCCACGCGGGGCGACAGCGAGAGGGTCACGTTCAGCGGGCCGACCGACCCGGCGACGAACCGCCCGCCGAACTCGTCAGCGGCCTGGCGGGCGAGTTCCGCGCCGCGCACGTTCATGTCCCGCACCAGGTGCTGCAGCCCGTAGTCGGCCTGCCCGATGCTGGTCGCGGTGAACGTGTTCGTCGTCGTGATGTCAGCGCCCGCGGCGAGGTACTGGCGGTGCACGTCGAGGATGACGTCCGGCCGGGTGAGGTTCAGCAGGTCGGGGTCGCCGGTGACGTCGTGCGTGTGGTCGTGGAACCGGTCCGCCTTGTAGTCGGCTTCGGACAGGCCCGCTCCCTGGAGCATCGTGCCCCACGCCCCGTCGAGCACCGCGATACGCCGTTCCAGCAGGTCACGCAGATCGCGCACGGGCAACCTCCACTTTGGTGGAGGCGCCCTTGCTGACCGGATGACGGGCCGAGCGTGGCGGACACCCGGTCCGTCGCAGCGCCTCTCGGTCCGTGGGCGAGGTTACCGGAATCGACGGTAGATTGCGGCCGTGGACCAGATCGTGGACATCTACACCGACGGCGCCTGCTGGACCAATCCCGGACCTGGGGGTTGGGGCGCCGTGCTGAAGTACGGCGCGCACGAGAAGGAACTGTGCGGCGGCGAGGCCACGGAGACGACGAACAACCGGATGGAGCTGACCGCCCCCATCCGCGCGTTGGACCACCTCAAACGGCCGGTCACCGTGCGGCTGTTCACCGACAGCACCTACGTCCGCAACGGCATCACCGCGTGGATGCCGAAGTGGAAGGCCAACGGCTGGCTCACCGCCGCCAAGCAGCCGGTGAAGAACGCCGACCTGTGGGTACTGCTGGAAAAAGCCGTGGAACGCCACTCGGTCGAGTGGCGCTGGGTCAAGGGCCACGCCGGGGACCCCGGCAACGAGCACGCCGACCGGCTGGCCCTGCGCGGCCTCGAAGAAGCGCTCCGCGAGGCGGGCCACGACCCCGCCACGTACCGCTCGACCGCCCGATAACCCGATTGTCCAACTGGGGAGCCGCTGCCATGCTCCGCGCGTGGCCTTCCTCTCCGCAGTTGACGGAACGAAGCTCTCCTACGACGTGATCGGCGACGGCCGCCCGCTGGTGTGCCTGCCGGGCGGCCCGATGCAGGACGCGGCCTACCTCGGCGACCTCGGCGGTCTTCCCGGCAGGCTGGTCCTGCTCGACCCGCGCGGCACCGGCCGGTCGGAAACGCCGTCGGACCTCACCACGTGCCGCTGCGACCGCATGGCCGACGACGTCGAAGCCCTGCGGGACCACCTCGGCCTGGACCGGATCGACCTGCTCGGGCACTCCGCGGGCGCGAACCTCGCCGTGTCGTACGCGGCCAGGCACCCCGACCGCGTCGCCAGGCTCGTCCTCGTCACGCCGAGCACCTTCGCCGTCGGCGTCACGACCACCGCCCAGCACCGGCGTGACGTGCTGGGCAGACGTGCGGACGACCCGTGGTTCGAGCAGGTGTCGACGGCGTTCGAGCGGATCGCCGCGGGAGAGGCCGCCGAGGGCGACTGGGATGCCATCGTGCCGTTCACCTACGGCCGGTGGGACGCGGCGGCGCAGGCCCACCACGCAGCTCAGCAGGGACGAGCGAACCCCGAGGTCACCGTCGCGCACGTCGCCGAAGGAGCCTTCGACCCGCCTGCCACCCGCACGGCGCTGGCCGCGCTGGCGGCACCGGTCCTGCTCGTCGCCGGAGAACTCGACCTGGGGGTGCCACCGGCCGTCGTGGCCGAGGTCGCGGCCCTCTTCCCCCACTCCACCCTCCACGTCCAGGAGGGCGCGGGCCACTTCCCTTGGCTGGACGACCCGGCCCGGTTCACCGCGACCGTCACGGAGTTCCTGGCGTGACGCCCAACCGGGCGGCCTGGGTGATGAGGTAGTTCCGCTCGGGCGTGCTCGTGGTCCGGGCCGCCGCCGCGCGGAAGTGCGCCACGGCCGCGTCGACGTCACCAGCCATCTCGCACAGGTGTGCCCGCACCGCGTCCAGCCGGTAGTGCCCGTCCAGCCGCCCGGCCACCGCTTCCAGCAGCGTCAACCCGGCCTCGGGCCCGTGCACCATGGCCACGGCGACGGCCCGGTTGAGTGCGACCATCGGGTTGCCGGTCATCCGCTCCAGCAGCCCGTACAACCCCAGGATCTCCGGCCAGTCGGTGTCCGACGCCTTGGCCGCGTCGTCGTGGACGGCGGCGATGGCGGCCTGGAGCTGGTACTCCCCCACCATTCCCCTGGTCAGCGCGCTGGTCACCAGTGCGACGCCTTCCACGATCAGCACGTGGTCCCAGAGCGCCCGGTCCTGGTCGGCCAGCGGGATCAGCGAGCCGTCGGCCGCGGTGCGCGCGGGTCGGCGGGCGTCGGTCAGCAGCATCAGCGCGAGCAGCCCGGCGACCTCGCCGTCGTCGGGCAGCACCTCGTGCACCGCGCGCGCCAGCCGGATCGCCTCGCCGGACAGCTCTCGGCGGTGCAGCTCGTGCCCGATGCTGCTCGTGTAGCCCTCGTTGAACAGCAGGTAGAGGACCCGCAGCACGGTGCGCAGCCGGGGTGCGCGGTCGTCGCCGACGGGCATGGCGAACGGCACCCCGGACGCCTTCACCCGCTGCTTGGCGCGGCTGATGCGCCGCGCCATGGTCGCTTCCGGCACGAGGAACGCGTTGGCGATCTCCGCCGTGGTCAGGCCTGCCACGGCGCGCAGCGTCAACGCGATGGCGGACGCGGGCGTCAACGCGGGGTGGCAGCAGAGGAACAGCAGGATGAGCGTGTCGTCCCGGTCGGCCACGTCACCGGGCGGCGGTTCCAGCGAGACTGACGCGTCCTCCCGCCGCCGTCGAGCCTGCTCGCTGCGGAACTGGTCGGTCATCCGCCGCACCGCGGCCTGGACCAGC
This sequence comes from Umezawaea sp., assembly GCA_039922235.1. Taxonomy (GTDB): domain Bacteria; phylum Actinomycetota; class Actinomycetes; order Mycobacteriales; family Pseudonocardiaceae; genus Umezawaea. Next base: position 4,550 of record JBDSAJ010000431.1, on the reverse strand, counting down.
CAGCCGCGCGGGTTGTCCGGGACACCGTCGGCGGGCCAGTGCAGGGCGGCGGCCAGCAGCGCCTCCTGCACGGCGTCCTCGGCGGCGGCGAAGTCGCCGAACCGGCGCACGACCACGCCGAGGACCTGCGGCGCGTGCTCGCGCAGCAGGTCCTCGACGCCGGTCGTCACTGCTCGACGCTCGGCGCGCTCATCACCTCGCGCACCTCGATGGCCTGGCCGATCGGCACACCGTTCTGGCCGGGCGCGGCGGACGCCTGCGCGGCGATCTCCAGCGCGCGGTCCTCGGACTCCACGTCGACCAGCCAGTAGCCCGCGAGGAACTCCTTGGTCTCCGGGAACGGCCCGTCGGTCACGACCGGCGAGCCCTCGCCCTTGAACACCACGACCTTCGCCAACTCCGGCCCCGCCAGCCCCTGGCCGTCGACCAGCTCGCCCTTGTCGGTCAGCTCCTGGCCCAGCGCCTGCTGGAAGTCGATGTGCGCCTTGATGTCACCGGGGGTCCAGCTGGTGATCGGCTCCACGCCCTCGATCTTCTCGTAGCTCATCAGCAGCATGAACTTCGGCATCGTCGTCTCCTAGCGGTTCACCGCGCCGTTCCGGCGCCGTCATGAGTAGGACGGAACAGGCGGCGAGTTCTCTACATCTCCCGTGGCTGGACGCCCATCCTGGCACCTGACGAGCCGCCCAGCAGCGGAAACGTCCGAGCACGATTCACGTCGTTCGAGGTCCGCGGTAGTCGCGGGTGCCGAGGAACTCGCGGTGCGCACGCGCGTTCCACTCGGCCAGCTCGGCGTCGATCAGAGCGGAGTCCGCGTCGGACAGCACGACCTGCGGGTCCTGCTGGGGCCACGCCTCCACCATCCGAGCGCGCAGGCCCTCCGGCGGGTGGGAGTCCCACAGGTCCGTCCGCCTCAGGGTCAGTTGCCGCAGCCTCGGCAGGTCGTCGAGCTTGCTCTCGTGCATCGACTCGGCCATCGCCGCCCACTGCCGCGAGGACTTGGTCTCGGCGTGGTGGACGAGGAGGCCGGCGATCTGCGGCATCAGCACGGTGCGGTCCAGCAGGGCCGCTGCCGCGACCGACCCGGCGACGTCGACCGCCACCGCGTCAGCCAGGTACTCGGAGCGCTGGCCGTCGCGGTCCCCCAGCGCGCGCAGGACTAGGTACATCGCCAGCACGATGCGGTTGACCAGCCACTTCGCCAACTCGATCGGCAGCGGCAGCGCGGCGAAGCGGTCGTCGTCGAAGACCACGCCCCGCAGGGTCCGCAGTCCACCGGTGGCGTTGACCAGACTGCGGAACGCGGACAGCGCGGGCTGGACCAGCAGGCTCCGTGCGGGATCGCCGTTCACCTGGTGGCCGAGTTCGTGCACCAGCAGCGCGACCCGCTGCTGCGGTGCGAGGATCGCCAGCAGCGGCGACCCGATCAGCAGGAACGGGGTGCGGCGAAGGCCTCCGGTCCCGGTCGCGGCGTTGAAGTCGGTGACGATCCCGATCACCGGGGGCGCGGTGGTGCCCACGGCTTCGGCGACCCGGTCCACCAGTGCGAACAACGTCGGCGCCTGCTCCCGGCGCAACGCCCGCTTGCGCGGGTAAGCCCGACCGATCCGAGGTCGGATCACGACCGCCATCACGACCATCGCCACGCCGATCAGCCCGCCCCAGCTGAAGAAGTCGTGCAGCACCAACAGGATTCCGCCGGCCAGCAGCCCGAGGAACACCAGCACCAGCAGCACCGACAGGGCCACCAGCGCGATGTGCGCGCGCGTCCACCCCGGTCGGGTCGGCCGCTCGGTGGAGAACCGGCCGAACAGCACCCCGTCCCACCGGAACGCGAGGCGGTGCGCGAGCCGGTCGATCCAGCCCCACCCCTTCACCTGCGGCGCGGCGCGGTCGTAGGCGCCGAGGTTCCACTCGCAGGCCGGGCACCACGGCAGGTCGGCGTCCGGCCGCACGAGGGTGTGCGTGCACTCGGGGCACGTGTCGGCGGTCTGGGTGATCTTCACGAGGGGCGAGTGTGACGTCCCGACGGCCGCCGTGACCGGTGTTCGGTCGAACTAGCGCAAAGCCGTGACCGCGGCCCGCAGCGACTCGTCGATGGGCCGCGGCTTGAGGCCGAAGGTCTCCGTGGACGCGCTGGAATCGAGCACGAACGGGCGGGTGAACTGGTACGCCGTGGTGCCGAGTTCCTTGACCATCGGCGAGAACAGGCCGACTGCGCGCAGCACGGGCGTCGGGATCACGCCGAGCTTCGGTGCCCCGACACCCGCGACGGCGGTGAAGCGGGTGGCGAGTTCGCGGATCGTCAGCGGTGGCTCGCTCGGCACGGGCCACGCCTTGCCCCACGCGCGCTCGTCCGTGGCCGCGGTGGTGAGCAGCGCCGCGACGTCGGTGATCGACGTCCAGGTGTGCGGCACGTCCAGCGGAGCCGGTGACCAGGCCTTCTTACCCGCCAGCAGCGGTTTGCCGAGACCGATCGCGAAGATCGAGTTGGCTTCGAGGTAGTCGCTGCCCCGGACCTCGGTCGCGCGGATGCGGCCCGCTTCGTGCGCGGCGAGCGCGTCACGCCACATGTCGGCCCGCAGCTTCAGCTTCGGGTGGGTCGCGGCCAGCGGCGTCGACGAGGTGATCGGACTGCTCACCTCGCCGTACCCGTACAGGTTGCTGGTGGTCGCGAGCACCGCGCCGGTGCGTTCGGCGGCGGCGATCAGCGCGGTCGCGATCGGCGGCCAGTCGGTGAGCCACTGGTGGTACGCCGGGTTCGCGCAGTTGTAGAGCGCGACCGCGCCCTCGGTGAGCGAGGCCAGCCGGTCGGCGTCCGTGGCGTCGGCGGCGACCCGTTCGATCCTCGGGTGCTCGGGGCCGCCACCGCTGCGGGTGATGACCCGGACCTGCTCACCGCGCTCGGCGAGCAGCGAAGCGGTGGTGGAGCCGATCGGTCCGGCACCGACGATCACGTGCAGCGACATGGGACTTCCCCTTCAAGAGTCAGATCAGTGCTCTCCAAGTAGAGCACAGTTCCGAGAGCAATGCTCTCGAATTCGTGCAACAATCTCGCCATGTCAGCAGGCTCCATCCGCGCCCGAGTGCGCGCCGAGATGATCGAAGAGATCAAGTCGACCGCCCGCGGCTACCTCGCGACGGACGGCGCCAACCTGTCGCTGCGCGCCGTCGCCAGGGACATGGGGATGGTCTCCTCCGCCCTCTACCGGTACTTCGCCAGCCGCGACGACCTGCTCACCGCCCTGATCATCGACGCGTACAACGCGCTCGGCGCCGCCGCCGAAGCGGGCGACGCCGCCGTCCCCGACCGCGCCGACCTCCTCGGCCGCTGGCTGGCGACGTGCCGCGCCGTCCGCGGCTGGGCGCTGGAGCACCCGGCCGAGTACGCGCTGATCTTCGGCAGCCCGGTCCCCGGCTACCTGGCGCCGACGGACACGATCATCGCCGCGACCCGGACCCCGACCGTGCTCATGGGCCTGGTCAAGGAGGGCTACGACACCGGCGCGATCCCCGATCCGGGCGGCGACCTGCCGGACGACGTCCGCGCGGACCTGGCCCGGCTGCGCGAGCAGGCCATCCCCGGCGTGCCGGAAACCCTGCTCGCGCGCGGGATGCAGGGCTGGACGCAGCTGTTCGGCGCGGTCAGCTTCGAGCTGTTCGGACAGCTCAACAACGTGGTCGAGGCGCGCGAGTCGTACTTCGACCTCCAGATGCGCCACACCGCGTCGATGATCGGCATCGGCGCCGCCGCCGTGCGATAGCCTCCTCCGCCATGACCACCCAGGACTGGCTCGCCGACACCCGGACGTCGTACGACACGGTCGCGGCCGGCTACGCCGACCTGCTGCGCGACGCCATGGCGGACGAGCCGCACCTACGGGCGGCTCTGGCCCTGTTCGCCGACCTGGTGCGCACGGCGGGTGACGGGCCGGTGTGCGACATCGGCTGCGGACCGGGGCGGCTCACCGCCGACCTGCGCGACCTCGGCCTGGACGCCTTCGGGATCGACCTCTCGCCCGCGATGATCGACGTCGCCCGCCGCGACCACCCGGACCTGCGGTTCGAGGTGGGTTCCATGACGGACCCGGTCCTCGCCGACGCCTCGCTCGCGGGTCTGTTCGCCTGGTTCTCGCTGATCCACATCCCGGACGACGAGATCCCCACCGTGCTGGCGCATTTCCGGCGCGTGCTGCGCCCCGGCGGCCCGCTGCTGGTCGCGTTCCACGTCGGCGACGAGACCGTGCTGAAGACGGTGGGCTACGGCGGCCACCCGATGAACGTGCACATCCACCGCCGCAGGCCCGCCACGGTGTCGGCGTGGCTGCGCGACGCCGGGTTCACCGTTGACGCGGAAACGCTCCTCACCCCGCCCGACAACGGACCAGGGGCGATCATCTACGCCCGGAGGACCTGAGCCAGAGGTCGAACGACAGCGCGAAGTCCAGGCCGGCACGGGTCGCGCGGTCGGAATCGGGGCGGGACAGGCGGATCCGCAGCGCGGTCGGGTCGAGGTAGTCCCAGACCGGGGCACCGGGCGTGGCGAGCAG
>JBDSAJ010000430.1:0-14788 GCA_039922235.1 Umezawaea sp. | reverse complement strand
GCGACGGCCGCCGCCGAATTGGCGCTGCGGTAGCAGACGCCTTCGGTCCCTGCTTCGTAATCACCTGCGCCGGTACCCGCCGCGTAGGAGTCGCCAAGGGCTACCACCTGCAACGACTTCTGCGTTCCGGCATTGGCGGCCGGTGCCACCGCGAGCGCGAGAACGCAGGCGAACAACGCTGTGCCGAGCCTTTTCATCTCTCTCCCCATGTTCGTCAGAGCTGAATGGGGCGGAGATTAGCACCGAGGGCATTTCGTCTTCGTCAACGAAAACCAATCAAGACAGTTCGGCCAACACCGAATCGGTGAAAGCGGGCCACGCGTTGATCGCCCATTTCCCGAACGGGCGGTCCGCCAGTGCGACGCACGCGGCACCGGCGGCGGGGTCGACCCACAGGAACGTGCCGCTCTGGCCGAAGTGGCCGAAGGTCGCCGGTGAACTCGTCGCGCCGGTCCAGTGCGGTGACTTGCCGTCGCGGACCTCGAACCCGAGGCCCCAGTCGTTCTCGCGCTGGTTCCCGTACCCCGGCAGCACGCCCGCCAGGCCGGGGAACACGACGGAGGTCGCCTCGGCGACCAGCTGCTCCGACACGAGCTTCGGCGCCTGCAGCTCGGCGGCGAACAGGGAGAGGTCCGCCACGGTCGACGTGGCGCCTGCCGCGGGGCTCCCGTCGAGGGAAGTGGCCTTCATGCCCAGCGGCTGGAACACGGCTTCGGCCAGGTAGTCGCGGAACGCGAACCCGGTGGCCTCCTCGACCGCCTCGGCCAGCACCTCGAAGCCGGTGTTGGAGTAGATCCGCCTGGTGCCGGGGGACGCCTGGACGGCGCGGCTGTCGAACGCGAGCCCGGACGTGTGCGAGATCAGGTGTCGCAGGGTCGAGCCGTCGGGACCGGCGGGCTGGTCCCACTCGACGGCGCCCTCCTCGACGGCGACCAGTACGGCGTACGCCACGAGCGGCTTCGTCACGGACGCGAGCGCGAACGGCCGCTCGACCTCGCCGTGGCCACCGACGACCCGGCCGTCGGAGGCGACGACGGCCGCCGCCGCGTTGTCGACCGGCCACTCGGACACCGCACGCAGGCTCTCCATGCCCCCAACGTTAACGTCGTGCCGTGTCGATCCGTGAGTTGATCGTGCTGGGCACCGCCAGCCAGGTCCCGACCCGTGCGCGCAACCACAACGGCTACCTGCTGCGGTGGGACGCCGAGGGCCTGCTGTTCGACCCCGGCGACGGCGCGCAGCGGCAGATGCTGATGGCGGGGGTCGCGGCGAGCGACATCACCCGGATCTGCGTCACGCACTTCCACGGCGACCACTGCCTCGGCCTGCCGGGCATCGTGCAGCGGCTGTCGCTGGACAAGGTGACCCGCCCGGTGTTCGCGCACTACCCGGCGTCGGGGCAGCAGTTCTTCGAGCGGCTGCGGCACGCCAGCTCGTTCTACGACGTCACGGACATCCGCCAGGAACCCGTCCAAGCCGAGGGCGTCATCGCGACCGGTTCGTTCGGCACGGTCGAGGCGCGCAGGCTGGACCACTCGCTGGACACCTACGGGTACCGGCTCGTGGAGCCGGATGGGCGGCGGATCCTGCCGGACCGGTTGAAGGAGCACGAGATCTCCGGACCCATGGTCCGCGAACTCCAGGAGAAGGGCGTCCTCGGCGACGTCACGCTGGAGCAGGTGAGCGAACCCCGGCCGGGTCAGCGGTTCGCGTTCGTCATGGACACCCGGCTGTGCGACGGCGTGTACGCGCTCGCCGAGGACGCCGACCTGCTGGTGATCGAGTCGACCTACCTGCACTCCGACGAGCGGCACGCCATCGACCACGGCCACCTGACCGCGCGGCAGGCCGCGACGGTCGCCGCCGAGTCCGGGGTGCGCAAGCTCGTGCTCACGCACTTCTCCCAGCGCTACCCGGACGCGTCGCGGTTCCACGCGGAGGCGGCCGAGGTGTTCGACGGGGAGATCGTGGTCGCGAGGGACCTGGAGCGGATCCCGGTGCCTAAGCGCGGCTGAGCCACTGGTCGCGGACGAGGTCGTCGAGCGCCGACCGCTTCGGCTCCCAGCCGAGCACGGACCGCAGCCTGGTCGTGTCCGCGCGGAGTTCCGCCACCTCACCCTCGTGCGCGGGCGCGCGCACGAGCGGCACCGGGCGGCTGGTGACGCGTTCCACCGAGCCGACCACGTCCCGCACGCTCGCGGCGGTCGCGCCGACGTTGAACACGTCGTGCCGCCCGAACCCGGTGTGCTCCAGCGCCAGCACGGCGGCGGCCGCGATGTCCTCCACGTGCACGAAGTCGCGCACCGCCGTGCCGTTGCCGAACAGCGTCAGCGCCTGCCCGCCCGCCGCGGCGTCCACCGCGCGGGTGATCAGCCGGGTGCCGTCGCGGTCGCCGCCGCCCGCCGCGTTGAACACCCGCAGGGTGGCGGCCCCGATCGCGCCAGAACGGGCGGTCCACGCCACGACGTCCTCGGCGGCGGCCTTCGAAGCGGCGTACGGGTTCGCCGGCGCGCGCGGGCAGTCCTCGGCGATCGGCTGCGCGAGCGGTGCGCCGTAGACCATGCCGGTGGAGACGAACACCACACGCAGCGGCCCGTCGGCGGCGGCCAGCAGGTTCACCGTGCCGCCGGCGTTGACCTCGTAGTAGTGCAGCGGCTGCTCGAACGACTCCCGCACCCGTGCCACCGCGGCGAGGTGCACGACGGCCTCCACGCCCGCCAGCGCGGGGACGAGCGAGGCACGATTCCGCAGGTCACCCCGTACGGACTCGAGTCCGTCGAGGCTGTCGGCGGTGTGGGTCAGCGCTCGAACGGAGTGGCCCGCGGCGAGTAGTCCACCCACGACGGCGCGACCGATGAACCCGGACGCGCCGGTGACCAGGACTCGCATGACCCCATCCCAGCAGACCCTCCCCGATCGAATTACGGACACCTGGCCAAAACTGGCCCTAAAGGTCTCGTTCGAGTGGACCGATGTAACTCAAGTGAGTTACCCGCATCCAGCCGTGCACATGAGCATCGACGGTGCCCTGGCCGAGCACGCCGGCCTGATGGCCAAGCGCCAGCGGTTCCTTGAGGACGCCGCGGCGATCGTCACCGCCGCGCCCGCGTCGGAGGACGAGCTGTCGTCGCTCCACCTCGCGTTCCCGAAGCCCAAGGGATCACGCGCCTTCCTCAACCGCGTTGACCAGGTCCTTCGCGCCGCCGCTCGCTGATCTTCAGCGCGAGGGCGGCCGTCGTCCGGGACGCGTCCCACGACCTTCATCCGGTTGTTGCCTGACCGTGCTTCGCTGATCCATCCGGGTGCCTCTACAGTGCGGGTCACCCGGCGCTCGCCGGTGCTCTCCTCCGCTGCTCATCAAAGCGAGATCTCGGCGATGACTCCTGTCTTTCCTGCGCTCCAAGAGCGCCTTCGCACGTTGTTCGGCGACCGCAAGGTCGTGCTCGCCGGGGGTGCGCGCCTGAGCAGTCGCGTGCACGAGCTGCACCAGCTCGGTGCTCGCCACACGCTCGTGCTCTCGACCGATGACCACGCGCCGCTGCACGACTCCGAGGTCTCCCGCTGGGTGCCGCTCGGGATCGCCGGCGGGTTCGTCGCGGTGGAGCAGCGCAGGCTGACCCAGCTGCTCGAACGCCCGAACGCCGAGGTGCGCGCGATCCTCGACGACTTCGACCCGGAGGGCGAGGCGCTGGTCATCAGCACCCCGTACATCTCCACGCCCGAGTTCGCCGGCCGCCCGGTCCTCAACGCCCGCCGCCCCGAGTGGGTCGAGCTGGAGAACAAGACCACGATCGACGCGCTGTGGGACGAGCTGTCCGCGCCGCGCGCCCCGGCCGTGGTGCTGGACCTGGACTTCGAGGCCCTCTGGGTCGCGACGGAGAAGCTGGACCGCGGCGCGGGCGTCGTGTGGTCCGGCGACGGCCCCGCGATCAACGGCGGCGCGAACTTCGTCCGCCGGGTCCGGTCCCGCGAGGAGGCGGCCGACGCCTTCGCGGTGCTCGCGCCCAAGTGTGACTTCGTCCGCGTGATGCCGTTCCTGGAAGGCATCCCGGTGAGCGTGCACGGGATCGTGTTCCCGGACGGCACGGCGGTGCTGCGGCCGATCGAGATGGTCGTGCCGCGCCGCGCGGGCTCGGCGAGGTTCCTCTACGCGGGCTGCGCGTCGTACTACGACCCGCCCGCGTGGATCCGCGACGAGATGCGCAACCTGGCCCGCCGGGTCGGCGAGCGGCTGCGCGAGACGGTCGACTACCGCGGCACGTTCACCCTCGACGGCATCGCCACCGAGGACGGCTTCCTGCCGACGGAGATCAACACCCGCTACGGCGGCGCGATGGTCTGCTTCGAGGACGCCCTGCCGCAGCTGCCGGTGTCGCTGGTCCAGGTCGCACTGGTGGCCGGGCACGACCTCGGCATCTCCTCGATGGAGTTCGAGGAACTGCTGCTCACCGCGTCGGACGGCTTCCGCACGGGCTCCGTCGGCGCGAACGTCCGCGCGGTCAACCCGACCGAGGTCGTCGAGCGGCCGATCGTCTTCACCGACTGGTCGTCCCGCTTCGCGCACCCGGAGGAGGCCCCGCAGGCCACGCTCCGGCTGCGCCCGTCGCCGCTGGGGGCCCGGCTGGAGCTGGACTTCCACGCCGAGCAGCTCCCGCCCGGCCGTCCCGTCGCCGCGCTCACGGTCGCCGCGTTCGCGCTGGCGGACCAGGAGTGGGGCACGTGCCTCGGCCCGCTGGAGCCCGCGATCCCGATCGCCGACGAGGACGTCCTGGTGTCGGTCGAGCTGAGCGAAGCCGTCACGGCCTAGCGCGGTGGCCGCAATCCTCACCGTGTTTCGCGCGGCTCAGGTGGATCCCTCGCGGCACCGCCCCCACGCCCCCGTACTACCAGTACGAGGACGGTGCCGGTGCCTCTTCGCCGGCGGGCGTGGGGGAGGCGGCACCACGATGAATCGCCCTGAACGGCACGAAACCCGGCAAGGGTTAGCGGCCACCGCACTAGCCCGGCAGGCCTTCCTCGTCGTATGCGGCGAGGAAGGCCAGCCGGTAGCCCATCAGCGCCATCGTCACGTCTCCCGGCTGGTGCGGCGGGTACTCGTCGTCCTCCAAGGCTCGCACCAGGTCCGGGTACGGCTGGGCGGTGCCCATGAGGACCCAGGGGTGGGACTCCTCGCCCTGGATGAGGTGGTGGGCGACCGCGGCGGCGTCGATGAGCACGGCGGAGAAGCGCCCGTAGTCGTCGTGCGCGATGTCCCACACCACGTGCGCCGTCCGGGCCGGCACGGCCTCCGGCACGGCGGCGGCCAACGCGACCACGCACCCCACCTCGGCGTTGGCCAGCGAGTCGAACACCTTCGGCGCCGCCTTCGCGACGGCGTACCTGGTCTGGGTGATCCAGTCGGGTGCCAGCCGGGGGAGTTCGCGGCCCAGCGCGTTCCACCGCCGCCAGGTGCGCTTGCCGTCCTCGGTGAACCCGCACCCCGCCAGGCCCAGCGCGGCCAGCAGGAAGATCAGCCGGTCGCGGACGTCCGGCGCGACCTTGTAGTTCGCGCCCAGCTCGGCCAGGAACGGCACGGCGAAGGCGCTCGCCTCGGACACGGTGTCCTCGGGCAGCAGCCGCTCGACCAGGCCGGTCAGCGCGGCCTCGCGGACGGCCGGGTCCTCGTCGGTCACTCCGCGCAGCAGCTCGTCGATCCCGTGCGCCGACCCGCGCCCGTCCGACAAGTCGTTCCAGGGCACGGCTTCCAGACCACGCAACGGATCCGGCCGTTGCCAGGCGGGCGGCAGCTCCATAGTCGGGAACCTACGGGATGCCGTGTGGACAGCGGTGTCGCCGGGCGGACGGGTCGTCTGCGACAACGGGTGACACCCAGCCGTACGATCACGCTCGTGCCGTCGCCCGTAGCCCTCCGCGGTGCCACCTACCGGGTGGCGGACCTGTTCTCCGGAGCCGGTGGGATGAGCCTCGGCTTCCACGCCCACCCGGACTTCGCGGTCGTCGGCGCCGCCGACGCCCAGATCGGGAAGCCGTCGTCGAAGCTGGGTTCGTTGCGCTGCAACGGCACCTACCGCGCGAACATCGGCATCGACCCGCTGGAGCTCGACCTGGCCGCGGTCGACCCCTCGGTGGTGCGCGAGGCCTGGGGCCTGCGGCGCGGCGAGCTGGACGTGCTGGTGGCGTGCCCGCCGTGCTCGGGCTTCAGCCGCACCACGGCGGCGAACCACCTGCGCGACGACCCGCGCAACTCCCTCGTCGGCCGGGTGGCGGCGTACGCGGCCGAGCTGCGGCCGCGCGTGGTGCTGATGGAGAACGCCCGCGAGCTGGTCAAGGGCAGGCAGCGGCACCACCTCGAAGGGCTGGCCGACGAGCTGGAGAAGCTCGGCTACCGGGTCGCCGCGGGTTCGCACCTGCTGTCCAGGTTCGGGTTGCCGCAGCTCCGCGAACGCGCGCTGGTGGTCGCGGTGGACGCCGGGCTGCCGCTGCGGACGCTGGAGGACATGTGGGACGGCTGGGAGGTGCGGCCGTCGGCGATCACCGTGCGCCGGGCGATCTCGCGGCTGCCCGCCGTGCCCGCCGGGTTCGCGCACCCGAAGGACCCGACGCACGTGTCGCCGTCGTTCCGCCAGGACCGGACGCTGCACCGGATGCGGGCGATCCCGGTGGACGGCGGGTCGTGGGCGGACCTCGTGGGCTCCGAGGCGACGGCGGCGCTGCTGAACCCGGCCCAGTTGAAGATCATCGAAACGGGCCGGTGGGGGTCGCACCCGGACGTCTACGGCCGCATGTGGTGGGACGAGCCCGCCCGGACGATCAAGCGCGAGTGCGCGCACGTCGGCAACGGCCGGTACGCGCACCCGCAGCAGCACCGGCTGTGCACCGTGCGCGAGATGGCGCTGCTCCAGGGCTTCCCGCGCCGGTTCCGGTTCGACGTGTCGATCCTCGGCAACGCCTACAGGCACATCGGCGACGCGGTGCCGCCGATGATCGCCTACCAGCTGGCGGGCCTGGTCCGGTGGATCCTCAGCGGGCAGGAGCCCGACGTCGGGGCGCTGTGCCTGCCGGGCACGTCGCTGCGCGCGAGCGACATCCGGGCGACCGAACCGGTCGAACTGGTCGCGTGATCACCAGGTCAGGTGACGTGTCGCCCCTGTTCCGGTGAACAGTCGACCCCCTCGTTGCCGGACCGCCGAGTCCTGTGTGGAATTGCGCCACACCTGGGCCACCCGCCGGACCTCCATCCGGCAGGTGGGCTGGTGCTCCCGTTGGTCCAGTCGCGATGCCATGGTGTGGCCCCGGATCGCGACTGGCGGACAGCGCTGTGGCGGTGTGGCCCCGTTCTTCGCTTCGGGTGGTGCGCTAGTGGCCAGCGGAACGGTCCCGTCCGCCGCCACGAGCCCGGTACGACGGTGCGGGCGGGCGACGGGTCGACGCAGATCCGCCGCCCGCCCGCTGATCATCGGATCACCGTTCGGTAACAGTGCGACCACAGAACGGTCAGTCCTTCACTGTTGAACCTTCATTAACAGGCGTCGACCTGGGGAAACGGTCGCGTGGACTGGTCGGTCTGCGCGTTGTCGCAGGCAGGTCCGCCGCGGCGAACAAGATCAGTCACCAATATTTGACCATCCACTGTGGACTTCTAACACGCGTTGTCGCTGTTCGTACGCATAGCAACACTTTCGGTTACCCGTGCACGGTCGGGGGTAACTCGATCGGATAGTGTTCCGCCGATTCCTGTCGGATCCGCGTGAAGTCCGGGGTCTCGGACCCCTAGCCGGACGACAAGATCCCACTTCTTCTCACCCGATTCGGGCTAGTCAGAGAGCTTGAAGGAGATCCATGGCATCCCGGTTGAGCGCCTCGCGCATTGGTGCGGCAGTCCTAGGCGCCTCCCTCGCCCTGATGGCCTCGGCCCTGCCGGCTTTGGCGGAAGTGCACGTCAAGCCCAACAGGGGTTGGGACCAGAACGGCGCCGGCGTCTTCCTGGAAGGCAAGGGCGACAAGCTCTCCACCAGTCTCATCGGCCTGCAGATCGACGACACCAAGACCAAGGTCCAGGCCTACTGCGTGGAGCTGCCGACGCGGCTCGAGCACGGTCAGGGGCTCAAGGAAGTGGCCTGGGACCAGCACCCCAACCCCAAGACGAAGTTCAAGGAGAACGCTGACAAGATCAGCTGGATCCTGCAGCACACCTACCCGCTGATCAAGGCCGAGGCGCTGGGCAAGGAAGTCGGCAAGAACGTCAGCGAGGAAGAGGCCATCGGGGCGACCCAGGCCGCCATCTGGCACTTCAGCGATGGCGCCAATCTCGACAAGGGCCGGGTCAAGGACGCCGACGTCGTCGCCGTCTACGACTACCTGACGGGTTCCGAGAACGTGGGCATCAAGGAGCAGCCGACCCCGACGCTGGCGATCGCGCCCGCCGACAAGACCGGCGTCACCGGCGACCTGATCGGCCCGTTCACCGTCACCACCACGGCGGGCGAGGCCGTCCTCAAGGCGGACCTGCCCGCGGACGTCACCCTCACGGACGAGAACGGCAACCCGCTGGCCAATCCGGAGGAAGGCACCTTCGCGGTCCAGGACGCGGGCGTGAAGACGAAGCAGTTCTTCGTCAAGGTCCCGACGGACGCCCCCGACGGCAAGGCGACCTTCTCGGTCGAGGTCAACGCGGAGCTGACCCAGGGCCGCCTCTTCGTCAGCAGCAACGACCGGAAGCAGACCCAGTCGCTGATTGTGGCGTTCCCGGCCAAGGTCGACCTCAAGGCCAACGGCACCGCGGCGTGGGCCAAGGGTGAGGCGCCCAGCACCCCGCCGTCGACCACCACCGAGGAGACCCCGCCGTCCACCACCTCGGAGACGGCGCCGCCCACCTCGGAGACGGTTCCCACCACGACCACCCAGCCCGTCCCGGCCGGTGGCAGCAGTGGTGAGACCGGCGGTCTGGCCAGCACCGGCGCGTCGATCCTCGTGCCGCTGATCATCGGCATCGTGCTCGTCGGCGGTGGCGCAGGCGCGCTGCTGGTGATGCGTCGCCGCAAGTCCGTCTAACGCCCCACGCACCGGAGAACGCCCCCGCGAGCACCGCTCGCGGGGGCGTTCTCGCACGTCAGCGGCGTTTGATGCCCGCCACTGACATGTCACCGTCGGCGATGGCGACCTCCCGTGCCGAGGAGGCGCCGGACAGCAGCACCCGGACCGGGTCGCGGAAGTCCTTGATCAGCTCGATCCGCTGCACCGGCTTCGCGGTCGGGATGACCGCCTCGGCGTCCCAGGTGCGGCCCAGCCGCACCAGGTAGGTGTTCACGTTCGGTTTGCCGTCCTCGGTCGCGTACACCCGCCAGGTCACCGGGTTCAGCGGCTCCATCTCCCGCACCCGCAGCCCGCGCGCGACCTCCTTGGTCTGCCACCTGAACCCGTTCCACCAGGACAGGTGGTCGTGCAGCGGACCCTTCGCCTCGTCACCGCTGAACCACAGCAGGAACGGTTGGCCGAGCGTCGTGCCGACCAGCTGGATGTAGTCCGGCGACTTGACCCCGTTCGGCAGCGTCAGCGGCGTCTCGGCGACCTTGAGGTGCGCCTCCTGGTCCACGTCGTCGACCTGCGTGCCGAGGTCCCGGCCGCCCGCCGAGTAGAAGTGCAGGTTCTTCGGGTTGAACCAGGTGTAGTAGAGGTTGCGGTGGTAGCGGTCGTGCAGGTGGCCTTCGGGGCCACCGCCCGCCAGCGTGTAGACGATCCGGATCCGGCCGTCCGGCTCCTGCCGGAGCTGGCCGAAGTAGGTCTCGTTCATGTTGTCCGCGCGGGTGTTCGACCCGAGCGCGAACGCGTTGCCGGTCAGCTCCTGAGAGGTCTTCCAGGTCTGGCCGTCGTCCTTGGACACCACGTACTGCATGGGTCGGGTGTCGGTCGGGATCGAGGGCACCAGGTCGTGCGACGTCTCGCGGAAGAACACGAAGATCGTGCCGTCGGCCGTGACGAACGGCATCGGGTACGTCGCCGCGTCCTTCGAGATCACCCGCTCGGACCAGGCGCCGTCGGACGAGTGCGCGTCGGGGGCCCGGTTCATCACCAGCTCGACGTTGTGCCTGCCGCGGAACGAGAGCAGGTGCCCGTCCCCGGCCTGCACGAGCGTGGGGTAGTTGTGCGAGTCGGAGTCGCCGTCGGCGTACTTGACGGGTGTCGACCACGTGTTCGCGCGGTGGTCGAAGGCCTGGGCGTAGTTGTCCTCGTACTGACCCGCCCAGGAGACGAACGTCTTCTTCGCGGTGGCGTCGTACAGACCGCCCGCGACCGGACGTCGGTCACTGCGTGCCGCGACCGAGGTGGCCGTGGTCGTCGTCGTGAACTCGGGGGTCCACTCCGGGGTGGCGTTCGCCGGAGCGGGCAGGACCGCGAGCACCAACAGCGGCGGCGCCATCAGGCGCATGAGCCGAAACATCGTGCGTTCCTCCTGGTGATGGCCGTGTGATACGGCCGACCAGGCGGCGGCGCGGACATCTTCGCACGCGACACGCGGTGTTGGTCCAGTGTTGACCGGGCCGAAGTTCGGCATCGGGCGTAGCGTCACCGCCGTCCGTTTGGCCGTGGGGTACTGGGGCGTGCTCCGGTACCCTTCGTCGGGAGTGCGTAAGGAGCACCATGAACTTCGATGAGATCAAGAACAAGGCCGCAGAGCTGCTCGAGCAGAACCACGAGAAGGTGGACGAGGGCATCGACAAGGCGGCTGAGTTCGCCGCGGGCAAGTTCGGTCACGATGACCAGGTCAAGTCGGTCGCCGAGAAAGCCAAGGACTTCCTTCCGGGTGGGCAGTGAACTCGTCTAACACGGAAGAGCGGGCTGTTCCCTCCGGGGAAGCCCGCTCTCCTTCCGCATCCGCACGCCGTCCCGAGATGGTGACCTGGCAGGGCTACCGGGAGCCCAGACTGGAGCAGGTGCGCCTGCTCCTGTCGGACCAGCGGCGCCTGCGCGCGTCCGGCAGACTCGTCACGGCGGGCCCGAACGAGCAGTTCAGCGCCTCCTTCGAGCTGGGTGTCGGCGAGGAGGGCACGGTGAAGCGACTGCTGCTGCGCAGCGCCACCGTGGAGGAGGAGAAGCAGATCTCGCTGAGCCGCGGTGCCGACGGCGCCTGGCTGATCGACACCGGCAAGGGCTCCGAGCGCGCCGAGTTCGACGGGGCGATGGACGTCGACGTGCAGTTCGTCGTGCTGTTCAACTCGATCCCGATCCGGCGGCTCGGGCTGCACCGCGAAGCGGGCGAGGCCGTGCTCCCGGTCGTGCGGGTGTCGCTGCCGGACCTGTCCGTGCGGGTCGTCGAGCAGACGTACCGGACGGTCTCGATCGGCGACGAGACGTCGGTGATCAACTTCAGCTCCGGCGACTTCTCCGCGGACGTGGTCGTCGACCCGCAGGGCGTGGTCGTGGACTACCCACAGGTGTCCCACCGCATCTAGGTCACACCCGGACGGCGATGGCCATCCCCTGGCCGACACCGACGCAGGCGGCGGCAACACCCAGTCCGCCGCCGCGGGCGCGCAGGTGGCGGCACAGGTCGAACACCACCCTCGGCATCGACGCGCCGAGCGGGTGGCCGTAGGCGATCGCGCCGCCGTGCACGTTCACCTTCTCCCGGTCGATCTCGGGCAGGTGGTGCAGCACGGACAGCGCCATCGCCGCGAACGCCTCGTTGATCTCCCACAGCGCCACGTCGGCCGCGTCGAGCCGGTGCCGGGCCAGCAGTTTGCGGACCGCGCTGATCGGCGCCAGCGTGAACCGCTGCGGCTCGACCGCGGTGACCGCGCTGCCCACGACCTCGCCCAGCGGCTCCAGACCCAGCTCGGCCGCCACTTCCTCGGTGCCCATCAGTGCGGCGGCCGCCCCGTCGTTGAGCGGCGAGGAGTTGCCCGCGGTGACCGGACCCCGCTCGGAGAACGCCGAGTGCAGCTTGCCCAGCTTCTCGACGCTGGTGTCCGGCCGCACGGACTCGTCCCGGCGGATCGTGCTCCCGTCCGGGAGCTGCACCGGGAACGCGAAGCCGTCGTGCACGCCCGCGTCCCACGCGGCGGCTGCCCGGCGGTGCGAGCGCAGCGCGAACGCGTCCATCTGCGACCGGGTGACGCCCAGCTCCACGGCCACGTCCTCGGCGGCCCGCCCGAGCGGCACGGTCCACTTCGCGGGCATCCTCGGGTTGACCAGCCGCCAGCCCAGCGCCGTCGACACCGACTCCAGCCGGTCGGCGAACGGCTTCTCCGGCCGCGGCACGACGAACGGCGCACGAGTCATGCCCTCCACCCCGCCCGCGACCACCAGGTCCGCGTCGCCCAGCGAGATCGCCCGCGCGGCCTGCACGACGGCCTCACCGCCGGACGCGCACAGCCGGTTGACCGTCACACCGGGCACGCTCGGCGGCAGCCCCGCCAGCAGCGCGGCCATCCGCGCCACGTCGCGGTTCTCCTCGCCTGCCCCGTTCGTGTTGCCGTAGAGGACGTCGTCGACCCTGGCCGGGTCGAGCCGGTCACCGTGCCTGCGCAGCAGTTCGACGATCGGCAGCGACGCCAGGTCGTCCACCCGGATGCCCGCCAGCCCACCCCGGTAGCGGCCGAACGGGGTGCGGGCGACGTCGAGGACCAAGGCACGCGACATGCGCCCCATCTTGCACCGGAACGGCGACCCCGGCCGGCTACTCGGCGATGAAGAACGACACGAACGCCGAGGCGGGCCGGATCGTCTCCTCGGTGCTGAACGACTTGATCTCGATCATGTGCGGACCGGGGGACAGGCCGCTGGTGTTGAGCGAGAGCCGCCACCGACCGGCGACGGCCGGGCCCTCGTCGGTCGTCGGGACGCTGGCCACCTGGTCGCCGTCCAGCCGGATCGTGAACCCGGCCAGCCCCGGCAGCCGCGCGGTGGTCCGCCTGCCCTCCAGGCCGTCCAGCACGACGTCGAGCACCAGCCGCCCCGCCTGCAGCGGCTTGCCGTCGGGCACCGGCTGCCCGCTCGCGTCGAGCACCTTGCCGTTCGTCCGGGCCAGGTCCACCTCGGCGCCGTTCAACGCCCCGGTCTCGGTGCTCGGCGCCGCGGCGGTCCGCGAACCCGGCCGGGGCACCAGTTCCAGGTCGACGTGGGTCAACTGGATCCGCATCGGCCGCGGCGTCACCACGCTGACCAGCAGGTGCTTGTCCGGCCCGACCAGCAGCAGCGACTCCAGCGGCAGGTCGGCGACCACCGGGTACCCGCTCTCCGGCCGCCACCCCGTGCCCGGCACGGCAGGCCGCAGCGGCACCGTGACCTTCCCGCCCACCAGGGCGGTGAACTCGGGCGCGACCGGGGAGCCGTCGGTGTGCACGATGCTCATGCGCAGCTGCCCGCCGAGCACGTCGGGCACCAGGTCCCCGCCCTGCTCCCCGGCAGGCGTCCCGCCGGTCTCGGTCCGGATGGGCGGCGACGGCACCAGCGGCGGCGTCGCGGCGGCCTTGCCCGCGAACGCGATCAGGTCCACGTGCACGCGTTCACCGGACGGCCCGACGATGCCGACCAGCGCGGTCGCCTCCGTCCACTGCGGCACCACCTCGCCCTTCGCGACCAGCGCGCCGTCCCGCAGCACCCGCACGCCGTCGCGGCGCAGCACGACCTCCCACCGCTCGCTCATGCCGAGGCGCGCGGCGGGCACCGGGTGCGGCTGCTCGTCGGTCGGCGCGATCCGCGGGGTTCCCGGCGCCACCAGCACCTGCGCGGTCGTCGTGCCCGCGCTCGACGCGATCCGGGTCCGGATCGTGCCGGGTGGCAGCCCGACGGCGTCGATCGCCCGGTCCGCCGCCTGCTCCGTGGTGGCGCCCGCGACCACGCTGACCGGGCCGGGCACCAGGTCCAGGTAAAGCTCGCCGTCAACGCCCGGCGCGTCCGACTCGATGGCGAACCGGCCGAGTTCGTCCTTGTCGGCCAGCAGGAACGGGGTCCGCGAACGGAGCGTTACCGGCGCCGAGGCGCAGTTGCTGCTGATCACCAGCCGTTTGGCGTCGTCACCCTTGCCGGGGGTCGCGCGGGCGCAGTTGTCCCGCGTCGCCAGCCGCCAGCGGGTCGGATCGGGGGCGTTCGACTGGTCGAACCGGTCCAGCAGCACGTACTTGCCGTCCGTCGACGTGTCGGTGCGCGGCGTGCCGGAGCCGGTCGCCGCCACCGAGCGCTTCCCGAACGAGTCGACCCCGCGCACCTCGACCTGGTAGTCCCGCCCGTCCTCCAAACCGTCGAGCTGGGCGACGGGCTGCGCGACCAGCATCGTGTGGTCGAGCCCGTCCTCACCCCACCGCACCTCGAAGCCGGGGGTGTCACCGGACCACCGCAACTGCAGCCGCTGCGGTCCCGACTGCACGGAAAGCCCTTGGGGCGACTGGGGTTTCTCCGTCGACGACGGCAGCAGGACCCCTTGGCCCGCGAACCTCTCCAACGACGTCGGCGGTGGCGGGGCCGTGGTCAGCACCACGGACGGCTCGGTCAGCCCCGTGCTGCGCAGGACGACCACCGCACCGCCGAACAGCACGAGACCGGCGGCCACCACGGCGATCCGACGTCGGTCCATGGCGTCAAGCTAGGCGGAGTGCGGACCGCGGTCACTAGTCGTTGTCGAGCCGAGATCAACCGGCCCTGATCTCGAACACCTGCTGGGTCTCCCCTGGCGGCGCCGACGGGTCCCTCGGCCGCACGCGCGCGGTCACCACGTGCCCGCCCGCCGCCAGCTTCGAGTTGTCCAGCCAGAACTCGTACCGCCCGCCCGCCGACGGCCCGTCGGCGGACG
>JBDSAJ010000429.1:0-8644 GCA_039922235.1 Umezawaea sp. | reverse complement strand
AGTTCCCGCAGCCCGACCAGGTGGCCGCGCAGCCGGTCGATCTCCGCCCGGTCGAACAACCCGAGCACGAGGTGGTCGCCGACCCGGTCCCAGCAGATCATGACCTACCCCTCCCTCGCCGGACGTGGTTCCGATCGAGTAGACCACTCAGTTTTCCACGATGGGCGGGGAATCGCCGATCTGTGGGTCACGGATACCTTCGGCACTGCACTTTCGCACCTCGCTCCACCGGGGGTCCGGCGGGCCCCCCCTCACGTCTCCGCCCACGCGGGATAAGTGTGGACCTCGGTCGCCTTCAGCGCGGCCCACAGCGGAGCTCCGGGGGTGAGGCGCAGTTCCGCGACCACCGCTGTCGTGACGTCGGCGAGCACGGGAGGACTGCCCTCCAGCCGTACGCGGACGGTGTGCGCGTGCTGTTCCACGTCCGCCACGACGACCTGCCACGTGTTGCGCGGGCTGCCTTCGGGGCGGGTCGGGTGCAGGCTGACCGCTGACGGCGGGAACGCCACGTGGACGGGGCCCGCCGCGGGTTCGGCGGTGGTGATGGTGCCGCCGCCCGCCACCGTGACCGTGGTGCCGGAGGCGTGGCCCCGGTACAGGTTGAGGCCTACCAGTTGGGCCACGTAATCGGTTCTCGGCTGCCTGGCCACCTCGGTCGGTGGTCCTTCCTGGACGATGCGGCCGCGTTCCACGATCACCAGGCGGTCGGCCAGCACCATGGCGTCCAGCGGGTCGTGGGTGACCAGCACCGTGCGGCCGGGGTAGTCGGCCAGGTGCCTGCCCAGCTCGGTGCGGACCAGCAGGCGGTTGCCCGCGTCCAGCGCGGCCAGCGGCTCGTCCAGCAGCAGCAGCGACGGTGAGGTCGCCAACGCCCGTGCCAGTGCCACCCGCTGCGCCTGCCCGCCGGACAGGGCGCCCGGTCTGCTCTGCGCGTGCTCGGTCAGGCCGACGCGGTCCAGCCACTCCAGTGCCGCTCTGCGGGCGGGCTGTCGGCCCAAACCGCGGGCTCGCAGGCCGAACGCGACGTTCTCCACGGCGGAGAGGTGGCCGAACAGCAGGTAGTCCTGGAACACCACGCCGATGGGTCGCTGCTCGGGGCGCAGGAACGTCGACGGCGGTTCGTCCCACACCGCGTCGTCCAGTCGGATCCGGCCGCCCTCCAGGGGGAGCAGGCCCGCCAGCGCCCGCAGCGCCGTGGTCTTGCCCGCCCCGTTCGGCCCCAGCAGGGCCACGACCTCGCCCGGCGCGACGGACAGCGCCAGGTCGAGCTGGAACGTCGACCGCTCCACCCGCAGGTCCGCCACCAGGGTCACGACACACCTCTGACCCACCGGTCGCGCAGGCTGGCCAGGACGACCACCGAGACCACCAGCAGCACGACGCTGAGCACGATCGCGGCGTCCGGATCGGTTTCCAGCGCCAGGTACACCGCCAGCGGCATCGTGGTCGTCCGGCCGGGGAAGTTGCCCGCGAAGGTGATGGTGGCGCCGAACTCGCCCAGTGCCCGCGCCCAGCACAGCACCGTTCCGGCCACGACGCCCGGCATGATCGTCGGCAGCGTGACGCGCCGGAACGCCAGCCAGCGCGACGCGCCGAGCGTGGCGGCCGCCTCCTCGAACCGCGGATCGGCCGCCCGCAGCGCGCCTTCCACGGAGATCACCAGGAACGGCATCGCCACGAACGCCTCGGCGATCACGACGCCGGTGGTGGTGAACGGCAACGAGATCCCGAACCACGAGTCCAGGTAGGACCCGATGAGGCCCCGCCGTCCCAGCACCAGCAGCAGCGCGACGCCACCGACCACCGGCGGCAGCACCAGCGGCACGGTCACCAGTGCCCGCAGGAAGCCGCGCCCCGGCAGGTCGCCCCGTGCCAGCAGCCACGCCAGCGGCACGCCCAGCACCAGGCAGATCACCGTGGCCAGTGACGCGCAGACCAGCGACAGCCCGAGCGCCTCGCCGACGGCCGGGCTCGCGAGCTGGTCGAGCAGCGTCGGCCACGGTGCGCGGACCAGCAGACCGGCCAGCGGGACGACGAGGAACGCCAGCCCGAGCACGGCGGGCACGACGAGGACGGCGGGGAGCCGTCCCCGCGTGCCCGCACGTCGGCTCACGGAGCGTCGAAGCCCGCGTCGGACAGCACCCCGCGGCCCTTGGCGGACAGCACGAAGTCCACGAAGGCCTTGGCGGCCGCGGCGTTCGGGGCTTTCGCCAGCGGGGCGATGGGGTAGTCGTTCACGGCCTGGCCCGCTTCCGGGAACTCGATGCCCTCGACCTCGGCGCCCGCGGACTTCACGTCGGTCCGGTACACCAGCGCCGCGTCCACCTCGCCGAGCTTCACCTTGGTCAGCACGGCTTTCACGTCCTGCTCCAGCGTGTCCGGCGCGGCGGTGACGCCCACCGCCTCGAACACCTTCTTGGCGGCCGCGCCGCACGGCACCTGCTCGGCGCACAACGCGATCTTCAGGTCCGTCTTGCCGAAGTCGGCCAGGCCGGTGACCTTCGCCGGGTTGCCCTTGGGCACCACGATCTCCAGCTCGTTCTTCGCGAACGTGGTCGCGCTGCCGGTGAGCCCGCCCGCGTCGCCGACCTGCTTCATGGTGGCGGGCGACGCCGCGGCGAACACGTCGGCAGGCGCGCCGGAGTTGATCTGCTGCGCCAGCGCCGAGCTGCCCGCGAAGTTGAACGTCACCTTCACACCGGGGTTGGCGGCGTCGAAGTCCGCGCCCAGCTCGGTGAACGACTCCGTCAGCGACGCGGCCGCGTACACCGTGAGCGCCCCGGTCACGCCCGACGTCGGTGCCGCGCCGGACGTGGGCGCCGCGGCTGTGTCCTGCGCGGCGCAGCCCGCCAGCGACAGAGCAGCTGCCAGCGCGACCGCGATTGTGCGACGGGACATTCAGGACTCCGGGATCTCGACGACGACGTGCGTTGACTTGATCGAGGCGACGGCGACGACCCCGAC
The DNA here is from genome assembly GCA_039922235.1 of Umezawaea sp. GTDB lineage: Bacteria > Actinomycetota > Actinomycetes > Mycobacteriales > Pseudonocardiaceae > Umezawaea. The sequence continues at coordinate 5,680 of JBDSAJ010000429.1, read as the reverse complement.
CTCCAGCCCGAGTTCCTCGGCGGCTTCCCGGCTCATCAGGGACACCACGCGGAACGGCCCGGCCTGCATCTCGACCTGGGCCATCACGCCGTCCTTCAGCACGCGGGTGACGATGCCGCGCATCCGGTTCCGGGCGGACGCGGCGACCGTGGCCCCCGGCTCCGGGTTGTCGGCGAGCTGCTGTGCGAACGCGGCCAGCGCGCTGCCCTCCACCGCCATGCGCCCGTTGTCCCCGTGCACGACCGGCAGGCGGCCCTGGTCGGCCCATCGGCGCACGGTGTCGTCGCTGACCCCGAGCAGCGCGGCGGCTTCACTGATCCGCAAGTTCGGCATGCGGGTGAGTGTATCTCCGCATCTGCGGAACACCAGCGTAGGCGCAGGTGCGTCAGGCTGCGGCTTCCTCGATCAGCTTCCCGGCGAGCGGGCGGGCGGAGTCGAACGCCGCCAGGTCGCCGGTGGACGTCGCCAGTGCGGTGGCGCCCTCGTAGAGCAGCATCAGCGACCGCCCGAGCCCCTCGGGGTCGCGGTAGCCGGCCTCGCGGGCCGTCTCGGCGATCCGCAGTTCGAAGCTCTCCTTGTACGCGTGGATGACCGGCTGGGCGGGGTGGTCCGACGTCGTCAGCTCCACGCTCGCGTTGTGGAACGGGCACCCGCGGAACCAGTCGGGGTCGGGTCGGTCGAAGAGCTGCGTCAGCCGCGCCCTCGGCGGCAGGGAGTCGTCGAACAGGTTCCGGTCGGCCGTGATGACCCGTTTGTCGCGCAGGTGGAGGAGGTACGCGGCGACCAACTCGTCCTTGCCGCCGTAGAGCTGGTAGAGCGTGCGCTTGGAGACCCCCGCGACCTCGCACAGCTCGCTCACGCCGGTCGCCTGGATGCCGTTGCGGTAGAACAGGCTGGTCGACGCCGTCAGCAGGCGCTTGCGCGGGCTGAGCGGTGGCGTGGCATCGGCGCTCGGGTTCCCCATTCCCATATGGTACCGATCGATATCCGCTATTTCGCGTGGAATTCCGCGACGATGTCACCTGAACGGGCACACTTGGCGTAAACCGATCGGTATCCCATTGTTCGCCGCAAGGGGTCTACAGGCGGGTCCGCGCCCACCGGGACAGCGCGCGCCGGTTCGGGAGCCGCAGCTTGCGCAGGACCGCGGCGGCGTGGGTCTCCACCGTGCGACCGGAGATCGACAGGCGTTCGCCGACCTCGCGGTAGGTGTACCCCGCGGCGACCAGCCGCAGCACGTCCCGTTCCCGCGGCGTGAGCCGGTCGAGGTCCGGGTCGCCGCGGAACGCGTCCAGCACGAACCCGGCCAGGTGTGGCGAGAAGCACGCGTCGCCCTCGTGGACCTGGTGGACCGCGGCCCGCAGGTCGGAGCCGGTGATCGCCTTCGTCACGTACCCCCGCGCACCCGCGCGGATCACCGCGATCACGTCCTGCGCGGCGTCCGACACCGACAGCGCGAGGAACCGCACGGCCGGGAACGCGGGCACGGCGGCTTCCAGCACCGCGCGCCCGCCACCGCCGGGCAGGTGCACGTCGAGCAGCACCACGTCCGGGACCAGCGCCCGGATGGCGGCCAGCGCGGACGCCACGTCCTCGGCCTCGCCCACCACCTCCAAGTCGTCGCCCAGTTCCGCCCGCACGCCGGACCGGACCAGAGCGTGGTCGTCCACCACCAGGACGCGGATCACCTGCGCCCCAACGGCATCCGCAGTTCGACCTCGGTGCCCCCGCCGAGCGCGGTGCGGATGGTCGCGTTGCCGCCCTCGTGGCGCATCCGCCGCTCGATCGAGTCGGCGATGCCATGCCGGCTCCCCCCGCTGTGCACGGCCGGGTCGAAGCCGCGGCCGCGGTCGCGGACCAGCGCGAACACCTCGGACTCGCTGACCTCGGCGAACACCGACACCCGTCCAACCCCGCCGTGCTTCGCGGCGTTCGTCAGCGCTTCCCGCACCGCGCCGACGACCGCGCGCGACCGGGTGTCCATCGCGCAGGTGCCGACGGACACCAGTTCCACGACGACGTCGAACGTGTCCTCCACGACCTCGGCCGTCGCGGTCACAGCGGCGGAGAAGTCGTTGCCCGCCAACGGCTGCCGCCCGTACAGCCACGCCCGCAGGTCCCGCTCGGTGCCGCGGGCCAGCTTGCGGACCTCGGTCGAGTCGGCCTGCTTCTGGATCAGCGTCAGCGCCTGGAGCACCGAGTCGTGCAGGTGCGCCGCCAGGTCCGCGCGCTCCTCGGCGCGGGCCCTGGCGGCGCGTTCCCTGGCGAGCATCCGGGTGGTGAGGAACAGCCACGGGAACACCACCGCTCCTACCAGCGCCACCGCGCCCGCGACGAGCACGGACAGCATCACCGCGGGCGACGCCAGTTCCTCGCGGTAGCCCAGCCCCGTTGCGATCACGATCCCGCCGACCGCGATCACCACCGCGGCCGCCACCACTACCCGGAACACCCCTCCTGCCTCCGGGGCATCGCGCAGCCTGCGGTGCACGAGCGCCACCCACGGCCCGATGGCGAGCGCGACCACCACCAGCATGATCACGGCCACGGCGGGCAGGGGCGGCCGCGACGTGTGGACGATCGCCCACAGCAGCCCGCCGAAACCCAGCAGCCCCAAGCACCCCAGCACGACCAAGCCGCGCGACCCCATGCGCATTCCCCGATGCTAGTGCGGTGACCGCAGTCCTCCCCGCGTTTCACGCGGCCCAGGTGGACCCCTTGCCCTGAACGGCACGGGGTTACCGCCCTAGGACGTGCGGAACACGTCGCGGGCCAGGTCGCGGCGGGGGACGTCGGTGTTCAGCGCGATCAGGTCGCCGAGCCGGTGCCGGTAGTCGATGCCGAACCGCTGCTTCACCATCGCCAGCACGGTGTCGTTGCCCAGGTAGAACCGGTCGCCGTCGCGCATGGCCTCGAACTGCTTCTTCCAGATCGCCAGCTGCAGCTCACCGAACTCCGTGCCCGGCACGTGCGGTTCCGCGACCATCCCGACGAACGCGTCCAGCCCCGAAACGTCCCCGTACAGGGCCTTCAACCGGGCCGCGACGCTGGTGCGCCGCACACCGGGCCGCACGAAGTCGATGCTGTCCGGGTCGTCGACCTCGGCGCCGGGCGTCAGCTCCGGGTCGACCGGGAACGCTTCGGTGGACTCCCCGGTGACGGCCTGGAACGAGGTCCGGGGCGCCAGCCCGTACGCCTTCCGCAGCTCGTTGTACGACGGGATCCCGTGGTCGCGCCCGCGTTCCACGTCGATCGCGGCGATGTCGAAGATCACCGTCGGGCAGTTCGGCTCGCACCCCGTCGGCGTCAGCGCCAGGCTGCGCACCACGTCGTCGATCTGCTCGTCGTTGCGCGACTGCGCCTGCGAGCCGAGCCCCTGCAGCAGCGGCCCGAGCTGCACCTCGCCCACCAGTTCAGGCCGGAACGCCCCGAGCGCGGGCGGGATGGTGATCTCCACCCGGTTCCCGCGCGGCACGACCTGAGCACCCTTGGCCCGCAGCGCGTCGAGCTGCTGCGAGGTGTACCGGGAGGCGGCGGTGGTCACCAGGACGTTGCCCCGCAGCATGCTGTGCGCCCGGTAGCCGACGGTCGCGAACTCGTTCGACAGGGTCGCGTCCACCGACGGGTCGTAACCCCGGTAGGGCGACAGCCGAACGCCCATCGCGGGCAGGAACTCGGTGTAGGTGATGTACTGCTGGGTCGCGATCACGACCCGCCGGGCCAGCTGGAACCGCTGCTCCTCGGGCAGCCACGACGGCAGCAGCGACACGATCCGGTTGTGCTCGCGGGCGAACAGCGTCTGCACGGCCGTGAGCGACACGTTCTCGTTGCCCCGGTCGTCACCCGTCACGACGGCCCGCGCCCCCATCCCGATCGGGTCGTCGACGCCCGGCGCGGTGCTGATGTCGCCGCGCGCGTCCCGCCGCGGCAGCAGGTCGTCCGGCATCAGCAGCTTCGCCCCGTCGCGCATCCACGTCAGCCGGTCGGGTTTCGTCCCGTACACCGCCTCCGCGTCCAGGTAGGAGTTCAGCCTGTTCGGCTGCTCCCGCGGTGTCGTGACACCGGTCCCCGGCGCCGCCCCGCTGCGCCCGAACGGCACGGACGGGAAGTCGCTGTGGAAGTCCTCCATCGGCGCGCCGTTGACGAACGGGATGTCCACCTGCGGCCCACCACCCGCCCGCAACCCGAACGAGTGGTCGAGGAACTGCCCCCACGCCGTTCCCCACTGGCTGACCCGCGCCGACGGCTGCGTCACGCCACCGTCGGCGAACACCCGGTTGCTCAGGTACCGCGGGCCAGGCCCCGTCACGGGCTGCCCGATCCCGTCCGCGTAGTGCGCGGGAGCCACGCGTGAGTAGTTGGCCCCCGCCACCCCCCACCCCGGGTGCACCCGGTTGTTCCCCGTCCCGTCGAGGCTCTGCACCTCGAACGCGATCCGCGCCTGAGCCGTGCCGGTCAGCAACGACGACCCCGCCACGACCGCCAGCACGACCGCCAGTGATCTCCTGTGTCCCATGGGGTTCATGCTCGACGGGACCACCCGTCTACACATCCGTAGACGGCCCGCGCCGACCCCTTAGCCCAAACGGTCCTGGAACTCCGCGACGGTCCGCACCCCGTGGTTCAGCACGGCGTCGTAAACGTCCACCCCGCTCACGACGTCCGGGTAGCTGTCCAGCCCGCACCAGTGGTCCTTGATCCGCAGGATCGCCAACCGCGTCTCATCGTCCAACCGCCCGCGCAGCTCCGCAGCATCGGAAAACCCACCGGACGGCCCGGTGTCGGTCCAGAACGACAGGTCGATCTTCCAGTCCCGAAACCGGACCACCGCGTAGTACCGCTGGTCCTTGGGTTCGCCGGACGGCGTGTGCGACCCAAGGAAGTGCAGGTCGTGAACGTCCGGATGCGCCACCAGCACACGAACCACGTCCGCGACCTCCTCCCGAGGCGCCGACGTGTACACACTGATGTCCAGATCCCGCCACACCATCAACCCGGACGCGGCACTGCCAATCACCTCGACCCGCCCAGCCTGCCGAGCAGGGACAGCAGGTCCAACTCGGCAACGACGACCCAAGCCTCCACCTGGAGCCGTTCCTGCCGGGCCAACAGCCGCGCCGCATCCCCCGTCACGCTCACCGGACCGACGGTGCTCCTCACTCGGGCCCGTGACAAGGTCTGGGGGGTTGGCACGACGTCGCGCCTCCGGGTCGATGCCATACCGACAGGCGACCCACCACCGGCGAGCAGCCCAGGGGCGACCCACCACCCGCCGAGCAAGCCCGACACGGCGCAAGCCGATTTTACTTGGGGATTTTGACCCTTAAAATCGGTCGGGCCGAGGGCTTCACCACCTGCCCTTTTTGGCCCGACAAAAGGTCAAAATGAGGGGCCCCCAAGTCAAATCGGCAGACACCCGACACCGTTGCGATTCCCCAGCAACCCCCTGGTCAAGCGGCACCCGCCCTGGTCAAGCGGCACCCGCCCTGCTCAAGCGGCACCCGCCCTGCTCAAGCGGCACCCACCCAGGCGGCCAACACTCCCAGCGTGGCCGGCCGATTTGACTCAATGCCAGTAAGTTAAGCATCCAAGTTGATCTTCCGATGCCGCGCACGTGCAGGTCGCCTGGCTACGTGTTGATCTTGAGCGGCCTTAACTTACTGGCATTGCGATTTGACTC
>JBDSAJ010000428.1:0-21914 GCA_039922235.1 Umezawaea sp. | reverse complement strand
ACTGGCCGTCCACGTTCCCGGTCAGCCAGTCCATCGGCACCCTGCTGACGTTCCAGCACGTGGCCGCGTACCCGCAACTCTGGTTGGCCGTCGCGCTCTGGATCGGTCTGTTCCGGTTCGGCAAACTCGGCTCCCTGCGGTGGATCGGCGGCACCGCGCTGCTGTTCGGCGTGACCTTCGTCCTGACCGCGTCGTACTCGCAGCCATGGATCGCGAAGATGACCAGCCCGTGGTGGAACGACCAGTTCCGGCTGGTCGCGCTGGCCACCGTGCCGCTGTGCGTGATCGCTGGGCACGGCTTGGCGCAGGTGCACGACGCGCTGGGCAGCCGCATCCGCGTCCCACTGGTCACGTCGGTGGCCGTGCTCGCCGCGCTGGTCTTCCTCAGTGGCGGCATGTACTTCAGCCTGAACGAGAGCCAGGCCCGCCTGGCCTACGGCTACACCGCCAACGGCTACCAGCCCACCGTCGTGAGCAAGAACGAGGCCCGCGCGATGGAGAAGCTCGGTGAGCTGGTCAAGCCGAACGAGCGCGTGCTGAACGACCGCAACGACGGCTCCGCGTGGATGTACGCGATCTCCGGCGCGCATCCCGTGGCGGGCCACTTCGACGGATCGCTCGAATCGCCGGACCTGACCTCGCTCCAGAACGACTTCCGGAAGTACGAGACGGACCCCAGGGTGCGGTCCACCATCAAGCGCCTCAACGTCAAGTACGTGATGGTCGGCCGCGGCTACGTCCGCGACTTCAACCGCCGCGCGCCCGGTCTGCGCGACCTGAACAGCGCCGCTTTCCTGACCAAGGTCTACGAGAACGAGGACGCGGTGATCTACCGGCTCACCCCGTCGGACAACTCGAACTCGTGAGTCGGATGCGGGTGGTCGTCGCCCTCGCCCTGGCCGGGCTCGTCGTCGCCTGTTCGGCGCGGGTCCCGGCGGGGGACGTGTCGTCCGGCCCGCTGTCGTTGCAGGTCGTCGCGCACGAGGACGACGACCTGCTGTTCATGAACCCCGACCTCGGCGACGATGTCCGCTCCGGCCGTCCGGTGGTCACGGTGTACCTGACCAGCGGAGAGTCGGACGCGCAGGACGTGCCGGACTACATCGCGCGGCGCCAAGCGGGTGCACGGGCCGCATACGCGGCGATGGCGGGCGTCGCCGACGACTGGCGCGGTTCGGCCCTGCAGATCGACGCCGACCACTCGGTCGAGCAGTACGAGCTGAAGGCCCGCGAGGAGGTGAAGCTGATCTTCGTGAACCTCCCGGAGGACCACGGCGGCTCGCACGCCCTGCGCAGGCTCTGGGCCGACCGCAGCGAGTCCGTCCGGGCGACGACCCTCCTGCCGTCGGGCGCACGGGTGCCGCACCGCTACCGGTACACCCGCTACGCGCTCCTCGACCTGCTCCAGACGCTGATGGCCAGGTTCCAGCCGACCGTCGTGCGCACGCAGGACAGCAACCCGACCACCGACTACCCCCACTGGCAGCCGTTCTACGACCACCCCGACCACCTGATGACGGCCAAGTTCACCGACGAGGCCGCCCGGCTGTACCGCAAATCGGCCCGGCAGCCGGTGTTCGTCCAGATCGGCTACCGCGACTACAACATCGAGCAGGTGCCGGTGAACCTGGACGCCGCCCAGCAGCAGGACAAGCTGGACGACTTCGCCAAGTACCGCGTCCACGACCCGATGGTCGGCAGCAGGCAGAGCTACGAGGACTGGCCGCGGCGGATGTACCACCGCTGGCCGCGCGGCGCCTCGTGGGTGGGCCGCGACGAGCGCGGCGACCTCCGCGCGTTCGCGGTCCGCGGCGGTCAGGTCACCACGTGGACCCGCGGTCCCCGCGGTTGGGTGAGTTCCGACCTCGCTCCGCCGGGCGGCCCGCTCGCCCCCGCCCTCAGCGTCGCCACCGGCCGTGACGGCCTGCAGGTGTGCGGCAGGAGGACCGACGACGACACCATCACCTGCTGGCGCGGCGGCAACTGGTTCGACCTCGGCAGCCCCTCGTCCGGCACCGACGTAGGCACCCCGTTCGCGATCGCCGCCCCCGACGGCTCGGTCAGCGTGTTCGCCAGCACTGGCCGCGGCACCGTGAGCCGCGTTTCGCAGGGCGTGGACGGCGGCTGGGGCTCGTGGACGGACCTCGGCGGCACCGGTGTCCTCGACGGCCTGGCCGTCGTCAACGGCCCGGACGGCTTCGAGGTGTTCGCCACGACCGCGACCGGGATCCGCCGCTGGCACGACGGCTGGGACGCGGACTTCCCGTCCGCGGTCCCCTCCGCTCCGCCGGTCGTGCTCCGCGACACCCTCGTCTACCGCGTCGCCCAGACCGGCGAGGTCGCCGTCAGCAAGCGCGGGCCGAACGGCTGGGGCAGCCCGGTGCTCACTCCGGGACCAGGCGGACCAGGCCAGGTGGGAGCCGTCGACCGGGGTGGTCTGCGCCTGGTCGGCCGCGACGCGGCCGGCAAGGTGACGACGACCCGCGAACTCCCCGGCGGCGGCTTCGCCCCGTGGACGAGCCGCGTGGCCGACACCGTCGACTACCCCGTGGTCGTCGCCGACGGCGACGGCGTGCTGGCGCTCGCCATCGGCCCGGACGGCGGGCTGGTGACCGACCCGCTCACCTGACGCGGGTCGGATCCGTCAGGGGTGCCGAGGAGGCGCGGGCCACGGCATCGGCACGGCCGTCAGCTCGGGCAGGACCTCGGCGGCGACCTGCTCCAGCACGGACTCGCTGCCCGCGTACACGCCGTCGGCCCGCGGCCAGTGCGTGATCACGTCGGTGAAGCCCAGGTCGCGGGCCCGGCCGACCATGTCGCGGAACACCTCGACGCTCGCCAGCGAGTACTGCGGCGAAGCGTCCAGCAGCAGGTACCGGTCGGCGGTCTCCCTGGCCCGTTCGATGCCCGCCAGCTTCTCGTCGAACTGCTCGGAGAGTGCCTCGACACCGCGCCACCACTCCTCCAGGTCCTCGCCGCCCGCGCCCGTGGTGATCCACCCGGTGCCGTAGCGGGCAGCGACGTCCATCGCCTTGGGGCCGTTGGCCGCGACCAGGAACGGCAGGCGGGGCCGCTGCACGCAACCGGGCGCGCTGCGGGCCTCCTCTGCGGCGTAGAACTCGCCGCGCCACGTGGTGCGGTCGCGGGTCAGCAGCAGGTCGAGCAGCTCCACGAACTCGCCGAACCTGGCGGCCCGGCCCGGCTGGGCGCCACCGCCGGTGACGGCCGTGTCGTAGCCGCCCTGCGCCCCGGCTCCGACGCCGAGCGTCAGGCGGCCGTCGGACACGTCGTCCAGCGTCATGAGCTCGCGGGCGAACGGGACCGGGTGGCGGAAGTTCGGTGTCGCGACCAGCGTGCCCAGCCTGATCGTGGACGTCACCATCGCGGCCGCGGTGAGGGTCGGCACGGCACCGAACCACGGACCGTCGACCAGGGTCCGCCACCCGAGGTGGTCGTAGGTCCACGCGTGGTGGAAGCCCAGCTCTTCAGCGGCCCGCCACTTGGGTTCCGCAACCCACCAGCGGTGTTCGGGCAGGATCACGATGCCGGTACGCACATGAGGACAGTAAACGACCTCGGTCCGCGCTCACGAACGGAGAGGCCTGTGACCTGCACCGCGGGCCGCCAGTGCGGTGGCCGCCAACCCGGTGGGGATTGCGGCCACCGCACTAGGTCAGCCCATCTCCTTGACCTCGTCGAGGTCGAGGCGGTAGACCCGCACCGGTCCGCTGCGGAACTCCTCGGTCAGGCCGGGCAGCCCGTCGAGCGAGTCCAGCCCCGGAGCCGAGGTGAACCCACCGCCCCCCGCCCAGTTCTCCGGGGAACCCGACGCACCGATGGTCGGTGGATCGGTGTCGACGTAGACCCACGTGATGTTCAGGTCGACGACCTCCTCCCGGATCTCCGCGTCCGTCGGGTAGGTGTCGAACCGCTCGAGCAGCTGGTAGGTGTACGGCGCCTGCGCGAAACCAAGGGCGATGGTGTTGACCACCGGGATGCCCTTCTCCACGTAGAGGTACGTCGAGCCGTCGTTCGCCGAGTTCATCACCCGTTCCCCCGGCTTCACCCTGCCGTCGAGGAAGTCGAACCCGTCCTGGTCGTGCGGGCCGACGCGGTTCAGGTCGGGTGCCCCGTAGCGGCTGGCGAGGTAGTGGGCGCTGACCCGCAGGTAGCTCAGGCCCGGCACCAGCGCGTAGACCGCCGCCACCACCACGGACAGCGCGACCACCAGGTGGACCGGCCGCCGCGCGAACCGCCCGGAGGAGACCCGCCGCAGTCCTCGGACCACGATCACCGAGGTGATGACCACACCCAGGCCCGCGAGGACGGGCACGAGCAGGTCGACGTGCGATCGAACGCGCAGGATCGAGTTGTAGTAGAAGCCCGTGATGACGGCGTCGGGACCGGTGCCCGGACTGACCCACATGCCGATGGTGATCAGCGCCCACACCGCCGCCGCCACCATGGGTCCCAGCGCTCGGCGGGACACCAGGACCGCCGCGACACCCAGTGCGGTCAACGCCAGCGCGGCGACCTGCCACTGCCCGTTGTACTCCGGCAGGTAGCCGGTGAACGGCAGGGCCAGTGTCTGTTTGAGCGCGACGGAGAGCGGCACGGCCCCGACGTCCGGGGGGAAGGAGGCGGTGCGCGTCGAGACGGTGGTGAGCAGGATGAGCAGCGGAGCCGCCAGCACCCCCGCGACCGCCACCGCGACGGCGGTCGGCGCCGCCTGCGCGCGGAGCAGCGCGAGCCCACCCCTGTCGAACGCCCGACCGATCCACCACACCACGAGCGTCAGCCCGACGGTCATGGCGGCGCTCGGGTGCAGGGCGAGCAGGCCGAGGCACCCCACCGCGATCGCGACGGCCGCCGACCAGTCGCGCTCGCGCAGGTCGAGCAGCACGGCGATCACACCGGGGGCGAGGCACAGCGCGGCCGCGTTGGGCAGCAAACCCCCTTGGGTGGCGAACGTGATCGTGGGCGCGTTGAGGCCCACCGCGACGAGCCCGGCGATCCCCGCGGCCGTGAGGGACGCCGGGACGCCCAACCTGGCCTGCTTGGCGGCCACGAACGTCAAGGCCGCGGCCGACAGCACCAGGCACACGCCGAGCAGGACGACCGTGACCGCGTTGAGCCCCGCGATCGGCCCACCGACCACGTCACCGGTCGCCGCGGCCAGCAGGTGCATGCCGGACGGGTAGTAGCTCACCGGGCTGCCGGACAACAGGTCGACCGGCAGGAGCTGCCACGCCGCGCCGCGACCGGTGCGCATGATGTACGCGACCAGTTCGGTGTGCAGGATCGTGTCGTGCTCCTGCGGGATCGAGGTCAGCGTGCCGCCCATCCCCGACATCCAGGTGCGCAGGCCGTACAGCACGGCCAGCAGCAGCACCGCGCCGCCCGCGGCGATCGGCCCGACGCGACCGCGGACTCGGGGCAGCCCGCGGCCCTCGACGGCTTCCCGAGCACGCACAGCGGCCACGACGAGCAGCACGACCACGGCGGCGCCCAGTGCCCAACCGCCGTACGGCAGACCGACGAGTCCGCAGACCATCCCGACGATCGTGGCGACGCCGACGGAAGCCGCCGGGGCCAGTCCCACGGTCCACAGAAGTCTTCGCACCCCCAACGCGAACAACAGCGCGGCACCGGGCAGCACGACCGCGATCAGGGCGACGAGGAGCAGAGTGGCATCGGAAAAAGTCATCAACACTTCCGATTGTCGAATTACGTGCGAAACAATCTCGGCGCGCATCCTTCCACACGGCGGTGACGCTCGTTACCTCGGCAACGGCACGGCAGAACGGGCGACAAGGCATCATTGGGACGTGGAGAGACCTCGTTTGATCGCCTCCGACATCGACGGCACGCTGCTGGGGCTCGGTGACCGGGTGAGTGCCCGCACCGCTTCCGTGGTCGGCAGGGTGTTGGCTACCGAAGTCCCGTTCTTGCTGGTCACAGGCCGTCCACCGCGCTGGGTGCCCGCGGTGGCCGAAAGCCTGGGGACGACCGGCTACGCGGTGTGCGCCAACGGGGCGGTGCTCTACGACATCGGCGCTGATCACGTGGTGTGGCAGCGCGGAATCGACCCGGTGCGGCTCGCTGAGCTGGCAAGCGCGCTGGAAACCGTCCTGCCCGGTGCCTCGATGGCCGCGGAGCGGATCGGCACGTCGACGTCGAGCACGGACGTCAGCCCGTTCATCGCCGTGGAATCCTACGAACACCCGTGGATCGGCTCGGACCACATTGTCGGGACCAGGGCGGAAGTGCTCGGTCACCAAGCGGTGAAACTGCTGTTCGCGGACAGCCGGATGACGAGCGCGGAAATGGCGCTGGCGGCCACCGCGGTGCTCGGCGATGAATTCGCCATCACTTATTCATCCAACTCGGGTCTGATCGAGATCTCGGCGCCCGATGTGACGAAAGCCTCCGGCTTGGCCGATGTGGCCGAGCGGTTCGGCGTCGACGCGGCGGATGTGATCACGTTCGGCGACATGCCGAACGACGTGCCGATGCTGACGTGGGCGGGCCACGGGGTCGCGATGGGCAACGCGCACCGGGACGCGCTGGGCGTGGCGGACGAGGTGACGACCACGAACGAGGAGGACGGCGTGGCGCTGGTCCTCGAACGCTGGTTCTGACCGCCAGGCGGTGTGACCGGGTCGGGATTCCGCCACCCGGTCACGCGCCGAGCAGGCGGATCAGGCGTCGACGGCCTCGGGCTCCACGTTGTTGCGGCCACGAGCCATCAGCGCGGCCGTTCCCGCAGTGATGACGTCGGCCACGATGAACATGGCCCTGGACGCCACCGCGAACGCCGCGGCCTGGATCGGGTCGATGCCGCTGGCGACGAGCACGGCGCCCATGACGACCTCGCGGGCTCCCGCGCCCGCGGGCATGATGAAGAAGAACAGCCCGATGGTCATCGCGAGCGCCATGGCGCCGACGCACAGCAGCAGGCCCTTCACACCGGGCGCGCCGACGGAGTTGGCGAGCAGCCACAGGTGCACGCCCTGGAAGCCGAAGCCCAGCACCGCGTACCCGAAGACCTTGCCGATGGTCGTCCACTTGAGCCGGTGGTCCAGTGGCGGCTTGCGCAGGACCTTGAGCACCAGCGAGGTGCCCCAGGTGAGGATCCGCGGGTGCAGGGCGATCAGACCGATGGGCAGCAGCACGAACAGCCACATCGCCTGCGGCGTCTGGTCGAAGATCACCGGCATCACGAAGGCGCCGAGCAGCAGCGAGACCACGATGGAGATGCCGACCTGGACCAGCGCGGAGGTGAAGATCCGCGCTCGCGCCAAACCGGCCTTCTTGCCCAGTTCCATCTGCAGCACGTAGGCCCACAGCGAGCCGGGCACGTACTTGCCGAGCGCCCCGACCAGGTTGATCTGGGCACCGCGGACGACCCCGATGGGCTTGCCGAGATCGTCGATCAGGGTCTGCCAGCCGAGCACGCCGAACACGATGGACACCACGACGGCGACCTGGCTGAGCAGCGCGGACTGCCAGGCGATGCCGGACAGGGTGGTCCACACGTCGTCCCAGTGGGTGACCAGCTGGTACCCGGCGGCCACGACCACGGCAAGCACCAGCACCCGGCGGGCCAGGGTGATCAGCGTGGCCTTGGTCGACTTCGCAGGCTGGACGGTCGCGCGCGCGTCATCCTGCGCGTCGGTTTCTACGGACGTCATCTGATCTCCGATGGTGCCGCTGCCTTCGCTCTCGCGAGGCAGTCGTACTGGGCGTCAGCTCGACTCAGAGGTACACCTGGCGTTCGAGTGAACGCGGTCCGTTCGGCAGGCCAAGCAGTGACCGAGCTTACCTGGTGCTGTGCACAGGGGTGAAACACGGTGGAAACAGAGCCGTGTTGAGACCCGCACGACTAGAAGGCGTCGACCAGATCGTCCAGGTAGACGTCCGCGCCCTCGGGGGCGTAGGCCAGCAAGGGGTTCCGCACGACCACGCTGCGAACACCGGCGGCCGCGGCGGACTGCACGTCGTGGAACGTGTCGCCGACCATGACGCACCGGTCGGCGGGCGTGCCGAAGTGCTCGATGACCAGGTGCAGGCCTTCCGGGTCCGGCTTGAGCCGCCGAACGTCCTCGCGCCCGACGATGAACAAGCCGTCGGCGAGCGGCCCCAGCGCGTCCACGACGCAGTGGCGGGAGTTGCGCGTCAGGATCGCGACGTTGAACCGCCGCGGCCAGTCCGCGAGCCCGGCGCGCGAGCCCGCGGTGAAGTCGCCAGCCTGCACGGCCAGCCGTTCGTGCTTGGTGACCACGTCGAGACCCGCGACGTCGCCCGCGTCCACGAACTCCTGGAGCAGGACGCCGATCTTGGCGTCCTGCCCCACGGCCAGCTCGCGGCGGACCGCGTCGAAGTCCACCGGCAGGTGGAAGAGCGTGCCGTCGAAGTCGAAGACGAGTGTCCCTAGATCTTGGTCGAGGACCACTCACCCTCCTTGACCAGCCGGTAACCCATGTCGATCATGCGGACCCAGTACAGGTCGTCCGGGAGCGGGTTGTACTTCGCGGGACGGTCCTCCAGCTTGTTGCCGAGGCCGAGCTGCAGGTACATGTCGGGCATGTTGAGCCCGGCGTGGGCGAAGAAGTTGCTGGTGGTGAAGAAGCGGCCGACGTTGATCTCGGTCACCATCGGAACGCCCGCCGCGTTCTCCTTCATGTCCACGCAGAACACACCGTGCGGCTTCTCCGAGACGGCGCGCACCGCGCCCTCGCCCGCCGTGTTCACGTCATCGCGGTTCACGGTCTTCGCGACCGACGGCGACGAGCTCTGGCCGCTCGGGGTCAGGTTGCCGAAGATGTACTCGACCCGCTCGCGCGCCTGCGACGTGATCAGCTCGCCTTCCCACCACAGGCTCTGCCACGCGAACTCGGCGCCGGGCAGGAACTCGCTCGCCATGAAGTCGCCGTAGTCGAGGCCGCGGAACGAACGCCAGTAGTCGATCCAGGCATCGCCCTGGTAGTACGAGTTGATCGGCAGGCTGGCGCGGGAGCCCGCGCCGCGGATCGCCCGCAGCCACACCCTGGGGTTCAGGCTCTGCAGGTCGCTCAACGCGCGCTTGAGGTCGTCCTGGCTCTCGATGTGCACTGCCTCGGGAACGGACACGCCGTGCTTCTTCATGTGTGCGTTGAACGACATCTTGTCGTGGCACAGCTCCACGGCGGAGTGCTCCGGCAGGAAGATCCGGGAATTGATCTTTTCGCGGTGCTCGGCGAGGAATCCCACCTCGACGTCCGGCTGCGGGTGCACGAATTCGATCTGCTCGCGCTCGATGACGCGGTTGAGCGCGTCCACGTAACCCGCGTCGGTCACGCCGGGCATCAGGTACTTCGCCTCGACGTCCATGAGTTCGAGGTGGAACGGCTTCATGTCGGTGCCGACCGCGCGGTAGTCGCGACCCGAGAGCTTCACCGCGTCCAGGAAGTTGTACGCAGCGGAACCACCGGCACCGGTAATGAGGATCTTGGCCATACCTTTGTCTCTCGCCTCACGTAGTCGCTAGCTCAGCGGGGGGCCCGGCACGGCAGGAACAGTGACGGAAGGCTCAACCCCATGTCAGGCCTGCGCACCAGGGGTTCTGGTTGCCGCCCACGGGAACACTACCGAAACAAGAAGGTAATGTGTGGATCGGCGTCGAACAGGGCCGATTGGGCACTGTACCGGACGTGGTCCCCTGTCCTCGGAGCGAAAGACTGCCGCATGATTCCCATCACCGTCGTCGACGTTTCCGACGCGGAGCCGCTCGTTCTCGAGGTGCTCCGGTCCGGCGTCATCGCACAGGGCCCGATGGTCAAGCGCTTCGAAGAAGCGTTCGCCATCGTCGCGGGCGTTCCCCACGCGGTCGCCGTCAACAACGGCACGACCGCGCTCGTGGCCTCCATCCAGGCTCTCGACCTCAAGCCGGGCGACGAGGTCATCACCTCGCCGTTCACCTTCGTCGCGACGCTCAACGCGATCCTCGAGGCGGGGGCGACCGCCCGGTTCGCGGACATCCGCACCGACGACTTCTGCGTCGACGCCGACGCCGTCGCCGCGCAGGTCAACGACCGGACCAAGGTCCTCATGCCGGTGCACCTGTACGGCCAGACCGCCGACATGGGCAAGCTGGTGCCGCTCGCCGAGCAGCACGGCCTGGCCATCGTCGAGGACGCCGCGCAGGCGGTCGGAGCGACCTTCGACGGCAAGCCCGCCGGCAGCTTCGGCATCGGCTGCTTCTCGCTCTACGCGACCAAGAACATCACCACCGCCGAGGGCGGGATGATCACCACCTCGGACGACGCGCTGGCCGACAAGCTGCGCGTGATGCGCAACCAGGGCATGCGGGCGCGCTACCAGTACGAGATGGCGGGCCACAACTACCGGCTCACCGACATGCACGCCGCGCTCGGCATCCCGCAGCTGGAGAAGCTGTCGCAGCTGACCGAGGCGCGCCAGCGCAACGCCGAGGCGCTGTCCAAGGGCCTCGCGGACGTGCCCGGCCTGACCGTCCCGGCCGTGCTGCCCGGCCGCGAGCACGTGTGGCACCAGTACACGGTGCTCGTCGGCGAGGACGCCGCCGTCACCCGTGACGAGCTGTCCGCCAAGCTCAACGAGAAGGGCATCGGCAACGGGATCTACTACCCGAAGCTGGTGTTCGACTACGACTGCTACCGCGAGAACCCCGGCGTGATCGCGTCCGACGTCCCCGTCGCCAAGCGGGTCGCCGAGCAGGCGCTGTCGCTGCCCGTGCACCCGAAGCTCACCGAGTCCGAGTTGGAGACCATCGTGAACTCCGTCCGCGAGGTGTTCGGCGCGTGACCGCGAAGCACCGCATCGCTCTCATCGGCACCGGATCGATGGGCTCGCTCCACGCCCGCGTGCTGTCCCAGTCGGACCGGGCCGAGCTCGTCCGCGTGATCGACCCGCGGGAAGAAGCGGGCCGCGCGGTCGCCGACCGGTTCGGAGCACAGTGGACTCCGGAGATCGGCACGCTGGACGACGTCGACGGCGTCATCCTGGCCGCCGCGACCGAGGTGCACCACAAGATCGCGCTGGACGTGCTGAACCTCGGCCTGCCGCTGCTGGTGGAGAAGCCGGTCTGCGACGACCTGGCCGCCAGCGAAGAGGTGGTGGCGCTGTCGGAGAGCCGCGACATCCCGATGATGTGCGGGCTGCTCGAGCGGTACAACCCGGCGGTGATGACCGCGCTGCACCTGCTGAACGAGCCGCCGGTGCACGTGACCGCGCGCAGGCACGGCCCGTACGCGCCGCGGATCAAGACCGGGGTGTCGTGGGACCTGCTGGTGCACGACGTGGACCTGGCGATCAGGTGCTTCGACGGCGCCGAGCCCACCCGCGTCGCGTCCGGTGTCGGCTACTTCCACCCGGACTCGGTGCAGGGCGCCGAGGACAACGTGGAGACCGTGCTGACGTTCCCGCGTGGACTGGCCACCGTGTCCGCCAGCCGGATCGGGCAGCGCAAGGTCCGCTCGCTGCTGATCGCCGAGATCGACCGCCTCATCGAGATCGACCTGCTGCGCCGGGACGTCACCATCTACCGCCACGTCTCGCACGACGCGGTCACGCCCGACGGCCTCGGCTACCGGCAGCAGACCGTGATCGAGATCCCGGAGCTGATCTCCGGGCGCGAGCCGCTGGCGACGCAGCTCGACCGGTTCCTCGACCTGATCGAGGGCAAGGTCGACGCCGCCGAGGAGCGCCGGTCGATCCTGCCGGCGCACCGGGTGGTCTCGCAGGTGTTGGCCAGCTCGAAGGTCTGATGGTTCCACGCGCCCTCTGGGCCACCACCTGTTGTCGTGGTGGCCCAGAGAGCGTTTTCACGAGATCTGGTTGACGGTGTGCCAACCCCAGCCCAGCACGCGGGCGGGCCGGTAGGTGTCGACCGGGTGCTGCTCGTCGAACCACCCGCGGTGCTCGTAGACGACGAGCGCGCCGTCGTTGATCCGCCGTCCGAGGATGTCCTCGATGCCGTCGCCGTTGACGTCCTTGATCATCAGTGAGTCCAGGGTGTTCCAGCCGTAGCCGAGGACGATCTGGCGGTAGGTGACGGTGGCTATGTCGAAGACTCGGACCACCAGCCGTCCGTCCTCATAGGCCAGCAGCCGATCGCGGTACTTGCCCCCGATCACCGATCCGGGGTGTTCGGAGAACTTCGTCCAGATGATGCTGCCCGGCTCCTTCAGGGTTTCGTGGCCGAAGTCCTCGAACCGGCCAAGACCGGGGAGCCCGGTGTTGAACCGCTGGTGGATCGGGTTCTCGTGGGTGTCCGGGTATCGGGACGGGTAGAGGATCTCGACGTCGTCGAAGCCGTCGACCTTGTACGCGGTGATGGTGGGGCGGCCCCACGAGAAGTTCCACCGGTCCCACGTGCCGGACTGCTCGCGAGAGCGCAGCGTGTTGATGCCGTCGAAGCCACCGTTGGCGTACAGCCAGAGGTCGCCGCGGCCGTCGGTCGCGAGCACGTCGCTGCCGCCGTTGGCGTCGATGCGACCCGTGGCGATCCAGGCCATGCCGTTCCAGCCGTAGCTGATGGTGACCGGTGCGCCGAAGCTGCCGTTCACCTGCGGGTAGACGACCAGTCTCCCGTCACCGGTCCGCGCGGTGATGTCCGACTTCCCGTCGCCGGTCATGTCCCCGATGGGGCCGGTCACGTCGTTGATCGGCGTCGCCTGCTCCGCGAACGCGGGTGCGCTCGTGGTGCAGGTGAGCAGTGCGAGGACGACCGCGGCCGTCCTGGCTCCTCGGTTCATGAAGCCTCCATCGGGGTGTGCGTGCACGAAGGCCGGGAAACCCTTGGGGCTTCCCGGCCTTCGTCCACAAAGGTCGTTCAGATCAGCTGATGACGTTGTTCGTGTTCCAGCCCGCGCCGAGGTACACCGGACCGTTCAGCGTGGTGAGGGCGTTGTTCGGGTTGAAGGTTCCGCTGTGCGGGTAGACGTAGAGCTCGCCGTTCTGGCGACGGCCCAGCACGTCGACCGCACCATCGCTGTTGACGTCGGTCACGCCGATGAAGTTCGTGATGTTCCAGCCGTAACCGAGGTCCCAGGACCAACCGGTGGGGTTGCCGTTCGAGTCCTTCGGCCCGTCCTGGAAGGAGAAGACGCCGAGGGTGTTGGCGGGCTCCTGGAACAGCAGGTCCGGGTAGCCGTCCCTGGTGAAGTCCCCGAAGTTGATGTCGACCGCGTTCGCGACCCCGATGACGATCGCGACGGGCGGGAGGTAGGTCGACGTGCCGGAGAACGAACCGCTGTGCTGGTAGAGGTTCAGGATGTTGCCGCCCACCTGGCGAGCCATGATGTCGGTCAGACCGTCACCGGTGAAGTCGCCGACCACGATGAGGTCGTTGATGTTCCAGCCGTAGCCGAGCACAGTCGGAGCCGTGATCGTGCCGGTGCCGTTGAAGCTGCCGCTGTGCGGGTACGCCTTCAGCACGCCGTTGCCATCGATGCCGACGACGTCCGGGAGGCTGTCGTTGTTGACGAAGCCCGTGCCGATCCAGCGGAAGCCACCCCAGCCGTAGCTGATGGTGGTGGCGGCCTGGTAAGTGCCGGTGCCGTTGAAGGTGCCGCTGTGCGGGTACACCTTCAGCACGCCGTTGTCGGCCTGGCGGGCCAGGATGTCCGGTCTGCCGTCACCGGTGAAGTCGGCGCTGTTCGCGCCACTGCTGGACGACTGGGCGCTGATCCCGCTCACCTTGCCGGGCTGCACCGCACCCGCCCGCATCTCCGCACCGGCACCGGTCCGGCCCGCGGGCTCGGTCGGCGCGGACACGGCGACACCGGTGGTGATGAACGAAGCGAACGCCACAGCTGCTACTGAAGCAGCCAGGATTCGCAGCTTCTGCTGCATGAAAATGATCTCCAGCTCCCCTAGGCAAAGGGAGGTGCGGCCGCCGCTGGTGCGACGAATCGCAGTCAGGCCCCCAAACCCAACCCCAGACCATAACGACACGAGTTCCCTCGTCCCCCCATGTCCTTTATAGCCGATGTGCGCCGGAGTGGTTCATCTTTTCCGCAAAGTTCTCAGGGGACGGCCCGAAGGCCGTCCCCTGAGGACGTTCGTGCGGGACGAGCGAGCTACTCCTTGCGGGAAGCCAGATCCGACAGCACTTCGAGGTGCTTGGTCAGCACGGCGTCCATGGTGAAGAACTTGTCGACGAGCTCCACGGCGGACTCGGAGATGTGCCTCGACTCCTCCGGGTCCTTGATCGTCTCGATCAGCCTGGCCGCGACGGTGGCGACATCGCCGAGCGGCACCAGGTGCACGTTGTGCCGGTCGACCAGCTTGATGTCCAGGAAGTTGTCCTCCCGGACCGCCGCGACCACGGGCACGCCCGCGGCCATGCTCTCCAGGCTGGCCGTGCCGAAGCCGTAGCCCTGCATCTCGTGGCACTCCACCTGGGAGGCCGCGAGGTAGTGCGGGATGTCCGACTTGGGCACCGCGCCGGTCGTGATGACCGACTTCTCGACCCCGAGTTCGGCCGCCCGCTTGAGGAACGCGTCGAAGTACACGCCGCCGACGACGAGCAGCTTGGCGTCCGGCACCTCGCGCAGCACCGCGGGCATCGCCTCGACCAGCGCGAGCCGGTCGCGCAACGGGATCACGTGGCCGGTCGAGAGGATCACCGGGGCGTCACCGAGCTCGTGCCGCTCGCGGATCACGGCACCGTCGCCGCCGCGCACCCAGGTGGGGTCGACACCGACGGGGATCGGCACCATGCCGCTGATCGCGCCGCGGTACTTGCGGTTGATGTACTCCTGCATCTGGATGTCCATGACCACGTACGTCGGCTTGTAGCGCCGGAGGAACGGGGCGACCATGAACTTGTCCAGGACGTTGAACACCAGCTGGTAGAGCGTGGTGGGGCTCTGCAACCGGGTGTGCACCGACAGCAGCGTGGGCACCTTGCGCTTGCGCGCCCACAGACCGCTCCACCAGGTCAGGTCGAAGAACTGGCCGTGCTGGTGGATCACGTCGGGCTGGAAGTCGTCCAGCACCTTGCCCACGCGCCTGCGGATCGACGGCCGGGTGGTGAAGGCGATGTCGAAGTTGATCGCCAACCGGGTCTCCGGGAGCCGGAACGCCGGGAACCGCACGACGCGCACGTCGTCGTGCACCGTGTCCATCGGCTCCTCGGCGTGCTCGGCCGTGAGCACGAGCACCTCGTGCCCCGCGGCGGCGTAGCCCTTGGCCAACGCCTCCGACAGGTGGGCGCTGCCCCCGACTCGCGGGGGGTAGAAGTTGTTGACGACCGCGATCTTCATGCGCGTTCCTCATGCTCGTACTGGATGCGGACGTCTGGCCCGTGAAGTTCCACCTTGCCGATCGGCTTGGCGGGCACGCCGGCCACGACCGTTCGCGCGGGCACGTTCTTGGTGACGACAGCGCCCGCGGCGACCACGGCCTCGTCGCCGATCGTCACGCCCATCATCACGACGGAGTTCGCGCCGAGGAAGACGCGGTCGCCGATGTGCACCGGCGCCCGGTCGACCTTCGGGTACTCCCGTCCGGACACGCACCGCTTCATCGAGCTGTGCGTGTAGATGTGCACCCCGCTGCTCACGTCACAGCCGGCTCCGATGCGGAGTCCACCCGAACCGTCGATCACGGTGAAGGCCCCGATCCAGGTACCGGGGCCGATCTCCGGTTCACCGGTGACCCAGGAGTGCTTGTTGTACGGGTTCGGCGGCAGCCCGTGCTGCTCGTCGAACGTCGGTTCGGTCACGGGGCCGAGGCGCGGACCAGTTCGGACATGCCCTGCTCGACCGTGATGGTCGGCTCCCAGCCCAGCACTTCCTTGGCCCTGGTGATGTCCGCCGCCCGGCGCGAGACCAGCACGTCGCGCGGGTTGAACACGGGCTCGACGTCAACGCCGACGGCGTCGATGAGGATCTTGGCGAGCTGGGCGATCGAGGTGTCGATCCCGGTCCCGATGTTGATCGGGACGTTGCCCTGCTCGCTCTCCAGTGCCAGCACCACGGCGCGCGCGAGGTCGTGCACGTGCACGAAGTCCATCGACTGCTCGCCCTTGCCGTCGATCGTCGGCGGCTGGCCCGCGCGCAGGCGCTGGATGAAGTGGTTGATCACCGACGTGTAGTAGGCCTCGATCTTCTGGCCGGGGCCGTACACGTTGAAGAAGCGCAGCGCGTTCCAGGACAGGCCCTTCTGGCGCTCGTAGAAGCCCAGCAGGTCCTCACCGGCACGCTTGGTGATGCAGTACGGCGTCAGCGGCCGCAGCTTGTCGTCCTCGTGCATCGGCAGCCGCTCCGGGTCGCCGTACACCGACGCCGTCGAGGCGAACACCAGGCGCTCGACGCCCTCGTCCGCCGCGGCGGCGAAGACGTTGTGGTTGCCGGTCATGTTGATGTCGAGGGACTCGTGCGGGTCCGCGATGCTCTTGTTGATCGACACCGTGGCGAAGTGGATCGCGTGGGTGCAGCCGCGCATGGCCTCGCGCACGGAACCGCCGTAGCGGACGTCCTTCTCGATCAGTTCAACCCGGCCGGTGGCGACCAGCTCGTTGACGCGGGCGCGGTCGCCGCGGGTCATGTTGTCGTACAGGCGCACCTTGTAGTCCCGCTCCAGCAGCAGCGGGATCACGTGCATACCGATGAAGCCGGCGCCACCGGTGAAGAACACGGTGCGGTCGGACATGGTGGGTACTCCTTGGTTAGGTGCGGCCGGAAAGGCTGGTTCAGGAGAGCTCAGCGACGACGTCCCGGACAGCCTCGGCTGCCCGCTCGACCTGGTCGTCGGTGAGGTTCGCGTGCATCGGGATCGCGAGGTGCCTGCGGAAGACGTCCGCGGACACGGGGCAGGGCTCGGTCTGGCCGTACAACGGCTGGAGGTGCGAGGAGTACGTGCCGAAGTTGCACTGCACACCGCGGGCGCGCAGCTTCAACGCGAGCTGGTCACGGCTGATCGACTCGTCGACCGTGATGACGTACGCCTGCCACGGGTGCTCGCGGTCCGGCAGCGCGACCGGGAGTTCGATCCCCTGGACGTCCTTGAGCAGCTCGCCGTACCGGTCGGCCACGTGGCGACGGGTCGCCAGGAGGCTGGGCAGGCGGTCCAGCTGCACGTTCATGATCGCCGCCTGCACGTCGGACAGGCGGTAGTTCCAGCCGAGCTCGTGGAAGCTCGGAATCGGTAGGGTGCCGGAGCCCTCGCGGTTGATGGCGGGCTCGATGCCGTAGGTGTGCAGCTTGCGAGCCTTGGCGGCCCACTCCGCGTTGTCCGTGGTCAGCGCGCCACCTTCACCAGCGGTGATGCCCTTGCGGCCGTGGAAGCTGAACGCCGCGATGTCGGCGAGGCTGCCCGCCTGGCGGCCCTTGTAGGTCGCACCCGCGGCACATGCGGCGTCCTCGATGAGGAACAGGCCGTGCTTGTCCGCGATGGCACGCAACTCGTCGTAGTCGGCGGGCTGGCCGAACAGGTCAACCGCCACGATGCCGGTGGTGCGGGGCGTGATCGCGGCCTCGACCGCGGCCGGGTCCACCGTCCAGATGTCCGGTCGGACGTCGGCGAAGACCGGCTTGGCGCCGGTGTACATCACGGCGTGGCCGGTCGCGGGGAAGGTGTAGTCGCCGACGATGACCTCGTCGCCCGCCTTGGAGCCGAGCACGTGCAGCGCGAGGTGCAGAGCCGCGCCGCAGTTGCTCGTGGTCAGCGCGGTGGACGTGCCCGCCGTGACGGCGAAGCGCTCCTCGAACTTGAGGCAGGCGGGCCCGGCACCGGCCAGCCACCCGGACTTGAAGACCTCGGCGACGGCAGCGAGTTCTTCATCGCCGACGGTGGGCTGACCAAGAATAATGGGCTCAGACATACCTCTCCCTGCGGTGGACCGCAAGCCAGTGTATAGGTGGTTTGCAGTCCACCTCTCACGCCCCCGTAACCTCGCGGTGACACGAGCGGTTCATCGGAGATGGGGTTTGACGTGCGTCACATCGTGGTGATCGGTGGCGGGATCGTCGGATTGGCGACCGCCGACGAGCTGGCCAAGAGGGGACACCAGGTCACGGTTCTGGAGAAGGAGCCGCACTGGGCGGCGCACCAGACCGGCCACAACAGCAACGTCGTGCACGCGGGCCTCTACTACAAGCCGGGCTCGCTCAAGGCCAGGATGTCGGTGGCGGGCAACGCGTCGATCATCGAGTTCGCCCGCGACAACGGCGTCCCGTACGAGGTGTGCGGCAAGCTCGTCGTCGCCACCGCCGAGGACGAGCTGCCGAGGCTGGCCGCGCTCGCCGAGCGGGCCGAGGCCAACGGCGTGCCCGCCAAGATGATCACCGCTGAGGAGGCTCGCGAGTACGAGCCCGAGGTCGCCTCCGTCGGCGCGCTGCGCGTCGAGAGCACCGGCATCATCGACTTCCCGGCCGTCTGCTCCGCGCTGGTCCGGCGGCTCACCGAGCACGGCGCCGACCTGCGGCTCAACAGCCCCGCGCTGGCGATCCGGCGCGCGCGCACCGGCGGCGGCGTCGAGGTCGCGACCCCGCAGGGCGTCGTGCGGGCCGACGCGCTGGTCAACTGCGCGGGCCTGCACAGCGACCGGGTGGCGAAGCTGGCGGGCCTCACGCCGTCCGCGACGATCGTGCCGTTCCGCGGCGAGTACTTCGAGCTGCGGCCCGACCGCCGCCACCTGGTCCGCGGCCTGATCTACCCGGTGCCGGACCCCGCGCTCCCGTTCCTCGGCGTGCACCTCACCCGCATGCTCGACGGCACCGTCCACGCGGGCCCGAACGCCGTGCTCGCGCTGCGCCGCGAGGGGTACCGCTGGCGCGACATCTCGCCCAGCGACCTGATCGACGTGGCGAGGTTCCCCGGCACCTGGAAGCTGGCCCGCAAGTTCGGCCGGACCGGCCTGGAGGAGGTGCTCCGGTCGTTCTCGCGCAAGCGGTTCGCGGCGAGCCTGGCCAGGCTCGTGCCCGCCGTGCGCGAGGACGACCTGGTGAAGGCGGAGGCCGGTGTCCGCGCGCAGGCCATGCTCCGCGACGGGTCGCTGGTGGACGACTTCCTGATCGAGACGGCTCCCCGCCAGGTGCACGTGCTCAACGCACCGTCGCCCGCCGCGACGGGTTCGCTGGAGATCGGCAGGCACGTGGCGGACCTGACGACATCACAACTGGGCTGAAAAAATCTCACAATGTCGCGTTTGAGCTGACTTGTGGCGCTCGGTGCGCTAGAAAGCACTCCTTGGGCGTACCCGGTCATCGGACGCCGTTCGGCGTTGCCGACCCAAAGTGGTGCGAGCCCGGTTCACGGTTTGCCACGCATGGAAGGACCCGTGGATGCAGGCCCTCACACACGATGAATACCTGTCGATGCGAAGACTGCCCGCACTCGACGGCCTGCGCGCCGTCGCAGCGCTGATGGTGGTGGCGTTCCACTTCGGCGGGCCGAGCTGGACCTGGCTGTCCGGGTGGCTGGGCGTGCACGTGTTCTTCGTGCTGTCCGGTTTCCTCATCACGACGCTGTCGTTGCGGGAGGAGGACCGCAAGGGGCACGTCTCGCTGCGCGACTTCTACCTGCGCCGCGTCTTCCGCATCTTCCCGGCCTACTACGTGGTGCTGGCCATCAGCGTGGCCCTGGCGGCGGTGCGCGACCAGTACGGGAGCTACGCGCCACTGCTGCCCTACTACCTGACGTTCAACAACGAGTTCGTCGGTCCGGCGCCGTTCGCGCACACCTGGACGCTGGGCATCGAGCAGAAGTTCTACCTGGTGTGGCCGGTGCTGGCGTTCGTCATCGCGAGGGCGTCCTTCGGCAGGCGGATGGGTGTGACGCTGGCCGCGCTCGCGATCCTGCCGGTCGTCGTGGTGTTCTTCCAGAACAGCCCGAACGGCAGTTGGGCAGTGCA
The DNA here is from genome assembly GCA_039922235.1 of Umezawaea sp. Classification (GTDB taxonomy): domain Bacteria; phylum Actinomycetota; class Actinomycetes; order Mycobacteriales; family Pseudonocardiaceae; genus Umezawaea. Next base: position 2,032 of record JBDSAJ010000428.1, on the reverse strand, counting down.
CTACATCGCGATCCTGCTCGGGTGCCTGATGGCGATCCTGATGCACAACCCGCGGGGTTTCGCGCTGGTCAAGCCCCTGACGCATCCGGTGATCGGCCTCGTCGCCTGCCTGGTGTTCATCGCGGTGCACCTGACGATCGACCCGGCCATGGGCTGGTTGGCCGAGCACGTGTCGTTCACCGGGAAGTACAAGATCGTGTTCGGGCTGTACGGCATCCCGGTCGCCCTGCTGATCCCGGCCCTGCTCGGCAACGGCCCCGCTCGCTGGGCGTTGAGCAGGCCGATCATGGTCTACATCGGTGAGCGCTCGTACTCGCTCTACCTGGTCCAGTACCTCGGTGCGTTCCTCGCCGCGGCGCTGGTCCCGCAGTTCGGGACCTATCGCACGCTGACCTGGATCGGTGTCGCCATCGTGTCGCTGCTGATGGCGGACTTGATCTACCGCTACGTCGAGCAGCCGATGATCGCGCTGGGCCGCAAGGTGGTCAACCGCAAGAAGCCGAAATCCACCACCGACGAACCACCCGCCGACGAGCCACCCGCCGTCGACAGCCCGGTCGAGCCCATCCGGGTCCCCGCACCCGCACCCGCGTAGACCCGAAGAACGAGAAGGGCCCCGGTTCCCACCGGGGCCCTTCTTCGTGAACTGCCGCTAGCGGGTGACGGCCGGCTACTTGTCAGGCGCGGTCAACGGCACGTCGACAAAACCACTGCTCGTCGACGACGTGTCGGAGGTGCGATTCGTCGAGGCTGCCTTCGCGGACCCAGCCTGGAACCTCCGGAGCTTCGGATCTCCGTCGGGCGTGCGAAACGCGATCACCCAGGTATCGGCGGCAAGCGACAAGGTGGGATCCACACCGGTCTCCTCGGTGTACTCGGTGATCTCCGCCCACGGCAACCACCCCGTCGAACCGGGACTGACCTGCCCAGTCCGGTAGACGAATCCGTCGGTGCCTCGCACAGCGACCTGGAGCGCCCCGTTCGGCGCCATCAAGGCGCTGGGCGCACCAGCCGCGGTTACTCCGGGAGCGAGATCAGCGAGCACGGCGGTCCACGTTCCGGCGAAAGTGCCATCGGTGCGAGACCGCTGCCCGTAGACCCGTCCGTCAGCGCGGCGAACGAACACCTGCACGGTGTTGTCAGGCATGACCACCATCGAAGCAGCGCCGATGCCGCCATTGCCTGACGTGGAGACCCACGCCGACAACGAGCCGTTGGTCAGCGTGGCAACCCGGTAGACGCCGTCCAGGGACAACGCCCCCAGCACGATCGCGTCCCCGGACGCCACGGCGGTGAGGTGCCGGGTCGCACCTCCGGGCAGGGTTCCGGTCTGATTCGCCTTCTGCCAGGGGAAGATCTGGCCATCCGTCGTCTTCTGGGACTTGGTCCACAGGGCTCCGGCGTCGTCCAAGGCCAACAGGGTGAGGCGCTCGTTGGAGGTCCTCACGAACTGGGATGCGCTGAACATGCGTCCTGCCTGCTGTTCGAACGCGCCCCATGGCCCGTTCAGGGCAGTTTGGGTGACACCACGGGTATCCGAATCGGTACCCTGCCCGTAGATCCTCAGCAGGCCGTTCGCGCTTTCGCCGATCGAAGGACTTCCGGTCAGGCCGTTGTAGCCGGGGATCGCGCCGAACCCGTTCGGGTTGACGTTGAACAAGTCGCGAACCTCGGAGTGGACGAGCCTGCCTTCGCCGTCCACGTAGCTGTACTGGAGATACCCATTTTTGGTCTTGACCAGTGCCGCCTTGGCCGTCCGATCCAGCGGGACCTGAGGACGATCGGGATTGGGCTCGTTCGTCAAGGAACAGGAATCAGTTGTCGCCACCGTGCTCGTGTCATTCTGCCAGCCGGTGCCGACCAGCTTGCCCAGCCCAGTGCTCGGATCTGAGATCAACTGCCCGGTGGATTCCACATAGCGGTACCACAACATGTCCCCGTTGTCCGGCCGCACCCCGTACAGGACATCACCACCAGGCGAGAACATCCGACTGAACATGTTCCACCCGTAGCCGAGAAAAGTTTCGCGCGA
>JBDSAJ010000427.1:0-6007 GCA_039922235.1 Umezawaea sp. | reverse complement strand
TCGCGGCGGAGTTCGAGCGCTACCTGCGCCGCCGTGGCCGCGGCCCCGGCCGGGGTCCCGCCGGTCTGTGAGAACCGGCGTCGCCCGTTTCTTCTGGCAGGGTCGACGGCGTGATCACCACGGGATTGCTCGACCGGCACGCGGGACGGCGGCTCGGGTCAGAAGACCGGGCACCGCTCGCGGACCTGATGCGGCTGCACCACGTGCCCGCGGTCAGCGCCGCCGTCCTGGTGGACGGCGGCGAACCCCGGCCGGAGGCGCACGGGACGGCAACCGGGGAAACGGTGTTCCAGGCCTGCTCGATCAGCAAGCACGTCGCCGCCTTCGGCACGCTGCGGCTGGTCGAGCAAGGCGTGCTCGACCTGGACGAGGACGTCGACGCGTACCTGACCTCGTGGCGGCTGCCCGCGTCCGACGGCTGGCGGCCGGTCGTGACCGTCCGCCAGCTGCTCTCCCACACCGCGGGCCTGTCCTACAACTGGTTCCGCGGGTTCCACCAGGACGACCCGGTGCCCACCCTGCGGCAGGTCCTGGACGGCGAGCCTCCCGCGAACACCCCGCCGGTCCGGGTGAGCACGCTGCCCGGCAGCCGGTTCCGCTACTCCGGCAGCCACTACGCCGTCCTCCAGCAACTGCTGGAGGACGTCACCGGCACCCCGTTCACCGATCTCCTGCGCACGCTGGTCCTCGACCCGCTGGGCATGGCCGACAGCAGCTACGACCAGGCGTTCCCCCACCAGCGGCCCGCCGCCGTCGGCCACCACGTCGACGGCGAACCCCTCAGCGGGAAGTGGCGCGTGCAGCCGGAACTGGCGGGCGCAGGCCTGTGGACCACCCCGACCGACCTGGTCCGGCTCGGCGCCGAGGTGCTGCGCGCGTCGACCGGCCGGTCAGCCCTGCTCACCGAGCACACGGCCGCCGACATGCTGACCCCGCAGGTCCCCGGCGGCTACGGCCTCGGCGTCCAGGTCACCGCCGACAGGTTCGGCCACACCGGCGGCAACATCGGGTACAGCTGCTGGCTGTTCACCTGGCCCGGCACCGCGACCACGGCGGCGGTGATGACCAACAACGCCGGCGCCGACGAGGTCCTGGTCAGCCTGCTGGACGAGGCGGACCGCCGGTACACCGCGGTCGAGGCGGAGGGCAGGCCGACCGGCGTCTACCTGGTCCGCGACGACTACGCGATCGAGATCACCGACACCGACGGCCACCTCGCGCTGCACACGCCGAACCAGGTGCCCGTGCCACTGCGCCCCCTGGCACCCGGCCGGTACCGCGCGGCGGGCCTGGACTGCGAGATCAGGGTGACCGGCCCGGACACCGTCGAACTCCGCCAGGAGAGCGACACGACCACTGCGATCCGGAGGGTCCTGACCAGTGGAACGCCACCGCCCGCGGGCTCCGCGAAGGGTTGACCGTCCGCTGCGCACGGTGGAGCCAGGTCAGCGCTGATCGCGCCGCACCCTGGCGTGCAGGTGCATGTCGTGCCAGCCGTCGGCGTGCAGGGTGTGTTCGACCTGCGTCCCCTCGTAGGCGTAGTCGGCCTTCGCCGCAACGCGGCAGGAGGGCTCGTTCCGGGTCGAGTGCGACAGGATCGCACGGTGGAGGCCGACGTGGGTGAACATCCAGTCAGTGACCGCGGTGAGCGCCCGCGCGGCAACGCCCTGGCCACGGGCGGCGGGCAGCACCCAGTAGGCGGCTTCGCCGTGTCCCTCGGCGAGGGACAACTCCCGGAAGCCAACGCGGCCCACCACGGCACCCACGTGGACGACGGCCCAGTTCGCGCTGGTCTCGGCGGTCCAGCGGTCCCGCCAGGACAGCACCCAGTCCAGCGCCTCCTGCTCGGTCATGGTGCGCGCGTGCCACCGCTGGATGTCGGGGTCGCAGTAGGCCGCCACCACCGACGGCGCGTCCGAGGCCTCCCACGGCCGCACGACCAGGTCGTCGACCGCGAGGCGGGGCTGGTGATGACGGCGCAGGCCACCTGCGAGGACGACGGGCGGAACCAGAGCGGGCACACCCGGATGATGCCGGCCCCGCGCGGTCCCGGACCGAAGTCAGGGCGGAGAATCCTGGTACTTCCCGGCAACCCGCGCAGGACAGGACGACCCGCCCCATGACCGCATGACCACCACTTCCCCCCGAACCGGCTGGCGGGGCAGGGCGACGATCGCGGCGCTGTACGCGGGCGGGTTCCTCGGGCCGTTCGGCGGGGCCATGACGTCGTCGATCCTGCCTGAGATCGGTGCCGACTTCGGGCAGTCCAGTGGGGCCGCTGCGGTGACGCTGACGGCGTACCTGCTGCCGTTCGCGGGGCTGATGCTGTTCTCCGGCACGCTCGGCGCGCGGTGGGGTGCGTTGCGGACGGTGCGGATCGCGTACCTCGTCTACGTCGTCGCGTCGGTGCTGTGCGCGGTCTCGTGGGCCTTCCCAGTGCTGCTCGCGGGGCGGGCGGTGCAGGGGGCGGCGAACTCCTTCACCACTCCCCTGCTGCTGGCGGCGATCGCGGCGGTGACGCCGAAGGAGCGGCTGGGCCGGACACTGGGCGTGTTCGCGTCGATGCAAGCGGCCGGGCAGACGTCGGCGCCGCTGGTGGGCGGGCTGGCGGCCGAGGCGTCGTGGCGGTGGGCGTTCGTGGGTGCGGCGGTCGTGGCGGCGCTGCTGGCGTGGATCGGGCTGCCGGCGGGCGCGAAACCGTCGGGTGAACGGCCGCGGCTGCGCAGCGCGTGGCGGCCGTCGGTGGTGCGGATCGCGGTGACGGGCTTCGTCGGGTGGGGGTGCCTCGGCGGGCTGTCGTTCCTGGTGGCGTTCCGGCTCGGTGACGACTTCGGGTTGAGCGCGGGGCAGCGCGGGCTGGTGCTGACGGGGTTCGGGATCGTCGGGATCCTGACCGCCCGGCTGGTCGGGCGGGCGGTGGACCGGTTCGGCGCGCGGTGGTGCGTGCTGGCGGGTGCGGTGGTGGGCGCCGGGCTGCTGGTGGCGGTGGCGACGCTGCCGTCGCTGTGGGCGGTCGGGCTGCTGTGGGCGTTGACCGGGGCGTGCAGCCAGGGCGTCATCGTCGGGGTGCAGGCGCTGGTGCTGACCGGGGAGAGCGCGAACCGGGGTGGCTCGGTGTCGGTGGTGCAGTCGCTGCGGTTCCTCGGCGGGGCGCTGTCACCGGCCGCTTTCGTGCCCCTCTACCACCTCGACCCGGTGCTCGCGTTCGGCGTCCCGGCCGCCCTGCTCGTCCTCGTGCCCCCACTGGTGCTGCAGCGCGAGCAGCCCGGCGAGCACGTATAGCCCGGCCTGAACGTCCAGCAGCGCGGACAGTCCGAACGGGACGACGAGCGCGCCCGCGATGATCATCCCGAGCGCCTGGAACCCGTCGAACAGGCTGAAGAAGCTGCTCATCACCCGGCCGCGGGTGGCGTCCGAGGTGTGGAGCTGGAGCACCGACATCATCCCGACGCCACCCACCACGCCGGGCGCGCCGAGCACCGCGAACGCGACCAGGTAGTACGGCAGAGAGGTCGTCAGGTAGGCGGAGTTCCACATCAGCGCGGACAGCAGGCCGAACGCCAGCAGCGCCCAGCCGAGCAGCCTGCCCGCGACGAACTTCCGCGGCAGCGCTCCGACCAGCACCCCGCCGAGCAGTCCGCCGATGGACTGCACGCCGCGCAGCAGTCCAGTCTCCGCCTCACCGCCGCCGAGCCGTTCGGTCACGAACACGACGAACAGCACGACGAACAACCCCTGGGCCATCGCCATCAGACCGACCAGCGACACCATGAACCGCAGCTGCCGCCGGGTGGCGATCTCCCGCAGCCCGTCCACCCAGGCGCGCAGCACCGGCGGGTGGTGCACCGCGGGCTGGGTCACGCCGAACCCGCGCACCAGCAGGGACGCGGCCAGCAGGAACGACAGGGCGTCGGCGAGCAGCACACCCGGCAGCCCGGCGTACCCGAGCAGCACGCCGCCCAGTGACGCGCCGAGCAGCCGGGCGAGGTTGACCCCGACGCCGATCAGGCCGTTCGCGGCCGCGACCTGGTCACGGGCGAGCAGCGAGGGGAGCAGTGCGCTCCTGGCGGGTTCGAACAGCGCCGCGAGGCCCGCCTGGCAGGCCGTGACGAGGTTGACCAGCACCACGTCCTCGACTCCGCGCACGGCGAGCAGCGGCAGCAGCGCCACCGCTTGCAGCAGGCTGACCAGCAGCATCACCCGCCGCCGGTCGAACCGGTCGGCCAGCACGCCCGCCACCGGCGACAGCGCAAGGCTCGGCAGGAGTGCCACGACGAACGTGGTCGCGGTCGCGGAGACGGACCCGGTCAGCTGGTAGACGTAGACCGGCATGGCGACCTGGAGCACCCAGTCGCCGATCTCGGAGACGAACCCGGCGATCCACAGCCGCCGGAAGCCGGGGTTGGCCAGCGGGCCGTTCACCGGAGGAACGCCCGGACGCCGAAGTGGACCGGTGCCGCGCCTTCCGGCGCGTCCTCGCGGACCTGCGCGATGTAGGGCCGCAGCAGGTCGTCCACCATGCCGATGAGCCCGATCAGCTCCTCCGACGTCACGTTGAGCGCGTACCCGTGGAGCGCCGACGCATCGAGCCACTCACGCGGGATTTCGTGCTGCCGTTCGAGGAAGTGCTGCACCAGGCGGTTGTCCTCGTTGAGCTGCAACGCCGCCAGCGCGTCCTGCTGCGTGCGCACGGCCGGGTCCTCGTCGAACCCGCCGAAGTCGAACCCGACCTCGGTGGCGCGCCACGGCCGTTCCCGCCCGTCCGCGCCATCGACTCGCTCCACGAACCCGAACTTGGCGAGCTGCCGCAGGTGCCAGCTGCAGTTCGACGCACTGGAGCCCACCTCGTCGGCGCACTCGCTGGCCGTGCGCGGCCCGATCGAGAGCAAGTGGTTGAGCAGCGACACGCGCAGCGGGTGCGTGAGCGCCTTGAGCGCTTCGACGTCACCGACTCGACGTGGCCGGGGGTAGGTCATCGCCAACTCCTGAAAGAGTTCTTTCGAAATATCTCTTTCAGAGTCGCACGCCCACCAGGGCATGGCAAGGGCCGGGCCCTGCGAGCAGGACCCGGCCGGACGGATGATCAGGTCAGGAGGTGATGTCCCGCCGCCGGAACGCGGCGAGCCCGGCGCCCACCAGCGCGGCGGCGATGAGCACCAGCCACACCAGCGGCTGCGGGTCGATGTCGGACGCCGGGAACCTCGGGATGTGGGTGAACGGCGACAGGTCCATCGCCCACTGGTCCAGCTCCAGCAGCGGTCCGAGCTGGCCGAGCAGCAGGAACACGACGAGCGCGACCCAGCCGACGACGACCAGGCGCGGGGCCGTGCCGAACGCCAAGACCACGATGCCGGTGAGCACCCACGCGGCGGGCAACTGCAGCATCGCGGTGACGAACACCGGGCCGAAGCGGCCGAAGTCGTCGAACTGCGCGCTGATCGACAGGCCCGCACCCGCGCCTGCCGCCGCGAGCAGCAGGGCCGCGCCGCCGAGCGCCACGACGAGGTGGCTCCACGCCCAGCCGGTCCGCGAGACCGCGGAGGCCAGCAGCGGTTCGACGCGCTGGCCGGTCTCCTCGGACCGCAGCCGCGACGCGGCCTGGATGCCGAAGATCGACGCGACCAGGCCCATGATCCCCATCTCCGCGGAGATGAACGCGTCGGCCAGCGCCTGGGTGCCGCCGAGCTTCGCGACCATCTCCCGCGCCGCCGGGCTGTCGACGAGCCCGCTGACGTTGCCCGCGATGTTGCCCATCACCAGGCCGAGCCCGGCGAAGGAGGCCGCCCAGCCGAACAGCGACCCGCGCTGCAGGCGCCAGGCCAGGGCGAACGTGCTGTTCAGCCGGGTGGAGGACGCGGGGCCGAGCCGGTCGGCCACCAGACCCGCGCCGAGGAGGAGTCCGGCAGGCTGGAACTGGTCGGCGCGACGGTCGTCGGCCGCTACGCCCCGCTGACCTCGGCGCTGGTCATCGCGATCGGCACCAACGTCGTGCTGGCGCTCGTCACGG
>JBDSAJ010000426.1:0-2538 GCA_039922235.1 Umezawaea sp. | reverse complement strand
CCGTGACGAGCGCCAGCACGACGTTGGTGCCGATCGCGATGACCAGCGCCGAGGTCAGCGGGGCGTAGCGGCCGACGACCGTCGCGCCGACCAGTTCCAGCCTGCCGGACTCCTCCTCGGCGCGGGTGTGCCGGACGACGATGATGATCGACAGCAGGGCGACCAGCACCGCGCCGATGCCGCCGGTCTTGACCATCGAGATGCCGCCGAGCGAGGTCGGGTCGTACACCCGGCCGTACAGGGCCAGCAGCGCCGTCGTGTTGTTCGCGGCGTTGGCCGCGGCCACCCGCGACTCGACCGTCGGGTACAGGTCGGCGGCGGCCGCGGCGGAGCCCGCCGCCAGCACCACGAGGCCCGCGATCCAGGCGGGCAGCATGACCCGGTCGCGGCGCAGCGCGAGCCGCACCAGCGCGCCGGTACCCACGTATCCGCTGCTCATCGCGACACCACGACGTCCTTCGGCTCCGCCTCGTAGTGCCGGAGGAAGAGCTGCTCCAGGGTCGGCGGGTGGCTCGCGAGGCTGCGGACACCGGCCTGGGTGAGCTGCCGCAGCACGGCGTCGAGCTGGTCGGTGTCCACGTCGAAGTGGACCCGCAGCCCCTCGACCTTCAGGTCGTGCACGCCGGGCAGCGCGGCCAGGCCGTTCGGCGAGGACGCGAGCTCGGCGGCGATGCTGGTGCGGGTGAGGTGGCGCAGCTCGGCGAGCGTGCCGGACTCGACGGTCTTGCCACTGCGGATGATGCTCACCCGGTCGCAGAGGGCTTCGACCTCGGCGAGGATGTGGCTGGAGAGCAGGACGGTCCTCCCCTGGACGCGTTCCTCCTGGATGCACTCCTGGAACACGGCCTCCATCAGCGGGTCCAGCCCGGAGGTCGGCTCGTCCAGGATCAGCAGCTCGACGTCGGAGGCGAGCGCGGCGATCAGCGCCACCTTCTGCCGGTTGCCCTTCGAGTAGGCGCGGCCCTTCTTGCGCGGGTCCAGCTCGAACCGCTCCAGCAGCTCGGCGCGACGGGTGGGGTTCAGGCCGCCGCGCAGCCTGCCGAGCAGGTCGATGACCTCGCCGCCGGACAGGGACGGCCACAGCGTGACGTCGCCCGGCACGTAGGCCAGCCTGCGGTGCAGGGTGACCGCGTCCTTCCACGGGTCGCCGCCGAGCAGGCGGGTGGTGCCCGCGTCCGCTCGGAGCAGTCCCAGCAACACCCGGATGGTGGTCGACTTGCCCGCCCCGTTGGAGCCGAGGAAGCCGTGGACCTCACCGGTGCGGACGGTCAGGTCGAGACCGTCCAACGCACGCGTCGGGCCGAAGGTCTTCACCAGGCCCGACACGGATATCGCTTCTGTCATGCCCTGTAAGCTACACTCGTTTCACAAATTCGTGAAGTTCTGAAATAAGATAAGGTTCCTGGCCAAACCGGGCGAAGGGGATGATGCGGCGGTGACTGAGGTGGCGAAGAGCGACAACCAGGAGATCGTGCGCTTCATCGAGCGCTTCTCCTCGGTGTTCACCGAATCGGGGATGGCCCGCATGCCCTCGCGCGTCTTCGTCGCGCTGCTGGTCAGCGAGACGGGCCGGATGACCGCGGCCGAACTGGGCGACCTGCTCCAGGTCTCCCCCGCCGCCATCTCCGGCGCCGTGCGCTACCTGGGCCAGGTCGACCTGGTGCGCCGCGAGCGGGAGGTCGGCTCCCGCCGCGACGTCTTCCAGGTCTCCGACGACGTCTGGTACGAGGCCGTCTTCCACAAGGACCAGACGCTCCAGCGCTGGTCGGCCCCGCTGGAAGAGGGTGTCGAGGCGCTGGGCCCCGACACCCCCGCAGGCAGGCGCCTGAACGAGACACTGGCGTTCTTCCGCTTCGTGCACAAGGAGATGCCCGAGTTGCTGGAGCGCTGGCGCGCCTACCGCGAGGAGACCTTCGGCGGCTGAACCCGCGCCGCCGAGGTGCCCAGGCCGGTCGGCATCCCGATCCGCTTCGGCTCCACGACGTCCGTGCTCGGCGTCGTCACCACGGGTCCGCTCGGCACCGGCCCGCCAGACGCGCTCGGCACGGTGGCCACGGGTCCACTCGGCGGGGTCCACACCGGCGCCGCCACCGGCAGACCGGCCCCCGACACCGCGAACCCCGGTCGCCGGAACCCGCTCGGCCGTCCGATCGCGCCTGGCGCAAGGCCGCTCGCCGCCCGGTCACGGCGCAGTTCGGCCTCCCCGTAGCGGACCACCTTCCGGTGCCACTCCAGGATGCCGGACATCCACTCCTTGAGCCCGTCGGCCTGCTTCGTGAGGATCGCGCGCACCGAGTCGTCCAGGTCGAACTCCTCGAACAGCCGCGGCAGGTCGTTGGCGACGATGTGCTCGAACTGGCGCATCCGCTCGGTCATCAGCTTCGCCACGACGTCCCTGGCCGTGAGCCGGTCGACCTCCAGGAAGTTCTCCACCACGACGACGATGTTGTGCACCTCGCCCTCGAACTCGACCTCCTTCTGGTACGAGAACAGGTCGTTGGTGAAGCACGCGTAGTCCTGGGCCGCGGTCTCCATCTC
>JBDSAJ010000425.1:0-16539 GCA_039922235.1 Umezawaea sp. | reverse complement strand
GGTGATGGTGTGCTTCTTCCCGGACACGACCCTGAACATCCTCAAAGGACTGGGGCAGCTCGTCCTCGGTGGGCAGGTCTAGCGCTCATGCCGATGCGTCTTCCCACCGACACCCAGCACATCCGCCTGCGGACCCGGCAGTTCGAGCTGTTCAACCGCTCCCTGGGCCAGGGTATCGAGCGCCGCACGATGCTCATCGCCGCCGTCGCGGCAGGTGTGTGGTGGCTGGTGTTGTTCATCGTCGGGATGCCGGTGCTGACCAGGTTCTCCCCGCTGGTGTATCTCGTTCCGCCCGCGTTCGTCGTGATCAACGGAACCCGGCAGGACGACTCCGGCCGGATGGTGCTGATGGGTTGGTACGACTGGCTGCTCAGCCGACGTCCGGCGCGCCGTCGTGTCATCCGCAACCCGCTGCTGAACCTGGAGTCCTACTCCCCCACCATCCTGCGCCTGAGCGTCACGACCGAACTGCTCCATCGGACAGGTCCGAACGAGGAATCGCCCTCGACCGGCACCGCTGAGCACTCCAGACAGGACGCAGCGTGAACCTTCTGACCGGCACATCCAAGAACCGTCACCGCGTCACCATGCCACCGGCGGCACCGCTGCTCATCGCGGATGGCATCGAGGTTACCGATGACGCGGTGTGGTCGTGGGTGCAGATTCCCGACGGGTCCACCGAGTTGATGGAGGATGACGAGTTGGCCTCGGCGACGTGGGCTTCGGCCGCGGTGTTGGGCAGTCTGCTGCCGGTGGACGCGGACTTCCACGTGAAGATCATGTGGACGCGGCACACCTCCGCGGACTACCGGGCCTCGTGGGAGGAGCTGCGTAGTGTCCGCGCGCCCGGCGCCGAGCACTACGTCGACATCGGCGCACACCGCATCGATCGCAACAGCCGCGATGGTCACTTCCGTCGTCGTGTCGTTCTGCTGGGTGTCCGGTGGCCGACCAAGCCCGCGGCGGAGTCGGCAGCGGACCGGGGCCGACGAGCCGCGGTCGGGTTGCTGCGGTCACGCGCGGCGGTCATGCGTGAGGCGCGGGACCGCGTGGACGAGCTGCGCCCCACGGTGGACCGGTGGATTCGGCAGATGGAAACCAGCGTCTTGCAGGCGCGAGTAGCCGACGCGGGGGTCATCGCGTGGGCTTATGCGCGAGAGATGCGCCGCGGCTCGGACCTGGAAGCCCCCGGCGGGGCGGAGGTGTCGGGTGCGCGGCTGGTGTCGTTGATGGACGGTGAGATGGACCCCTCGCAGGATCCGACCTTCGTCGTGGTCACCGACGCCGCCACAGGCCGTCGACGCTACGTGTCGGTTCTGGTGCCCGCGGTGAACGGTTTCCCGCCGGATGAGTTGGAGATTCCGGGCGGTGAGTGGCTGGCGATCCTGACCGAGCTTCCCGGTGTGGAGGCGTCGGTGCGGGGGGTGAACCACGGTCGGGCCGGTTCGGTGGAGATGCTGCGCAAGGCCCGCAAGTGGACCAGGTCGCAGTCCGCGGAGGCGGGTGAGGCGGGCAGCGTCGTCCCGGAGGAGATCGACGAGGCCGAACTGGCGTTGACGGAGCGGGAACGCGAGGTTCGACGGCGTATCGACGTCATGACCACCACCCACGCCAGGTGGGTGGTGGAAGCCGAGACCCCCGAGGCTCTGGTCGACGCGGTGGAGGCGGTGCGAAAGCGGTACGTGGGCATCGTCGCCCTCGAACTGGTCCCCCACGTGCAAGGGTTGCTGTGGCAGGAGTTGCTGCCCGGTGACCAGGTCCGGGTGGCGGAGTTCGGTCAGGTGCAGCCGATGCGCACTTTGGCGGGCAGTTGGTTTCACGGCGGGTCGGCCGTCGGTGACCGTCACGGCCCCTACGTCGGCGGGAACCTGGGTGCGACACCTGGGCCGGTGCGCGTGCACCTGGTGTCGCGCGCGGCCGCCGACCGCAGGCTGCCGACGTCGGTGTCGTTCACCGGCCGCTCGGGGTCGGGCAAGTCCACCGCGGTGATGCTCACGATCCTGGCGGCCTTGGCCGAAGGGGCGTGGTGCCTGCTGGTCGATCCGAAAGGCGACCTGGGCGGGCTGGTGGAGGTCGTCGACCGGGTCCTTGGCGTCCCGGTGCAGATGATCGATGTCACCGAACCCGCTTCCGCCGGGAGCATGGATCCGATGCGGTTCGCGCCCGGCCCGGACGAAGCCCGCTCGTTGATGCTGGACGCGCTGCTTGGCGTGTTGTCGGCCGATGACCGGCGCGGTAGCGAGACGGTGTTGGAGGCTGCGATCGATCGTGTCGTGCGGCGCGAGCGCGCGGGATGGTCCTGCCCCGCGGTGATCGGCGAGCTGGTCGCCGTGACCGGTGACTCGCCGACCGCTCAGCAGTCGCGCCGGATCGGTGAGACGTTGGCGTTGCGGTCACGTCAGCCTGGCATCCGCGCGGTTCTGGGCGTCCCCGAGGCCGGCGGGAATCCGATGATGTTGGGCCGCGGTTTGGTGTACCTGAATCTGGCCGGTCTGGGGCTGCCGCAACCCGGCGGCGACCCTGATCGATGGACGGTGTCCGAACGGTGCGCGATCACGACGTTCCGGGTGTCGCTGGGGTATGCGCTGCTGCAGTCGCGCCACGTGCGCGAGTTGATCAAAGTGGTGGCGTTGACCGAGTTGCACCGCATCACCGGCCACGGCGAGGGCCGATCGTTCGTCGAATGGTTGGCGCGCGTGGGCCGCGCGCTCAAGACGTTCGTGCTGCTGGATTCGCAGTCGGCGACCGATCTCGCCGCGATCACCGGATTGATCGAACAGCTCATCATGTCGTTTGCGTTCGAGGCCGGTGGCACCGAGGAGCAAGACGCCCAGGCGCTGCTGCTCAAACGATCTCAAGCCGGTCCACGACTCCGAGAAGCGCAGGCAGGCCTCGGGCCGGGTGAGGCCGTGATGCGCGATCGTCACGACCGGCTCGGGCTGGTGGCGTTCGATCTGCTGACCGAGTGGATCGCGCAGACGTTGTCCACTGACGCGGGCGAGGACACAGCCGATTTGTTGGGCTACGACACCGAACCGTCGCCTGCTTCGGCATCGGACGCTGACGTCGCAAGCCCGGAGCACGGCGGAGACGCAGTAAGCCTTGACGCAGACCGTGTTGTCGAGGATGCACATCCGTCGGATTCGACGCGCTCATGATCGCGAATCCGCTACGACAGCGCGGTCATGAAACCGGCATTGCGGCCCTCACCCCGATCCGGAGGAGCCGGACATGACGGCGCTGAGCGCGAACACTCCTCGCCAGATGGGGTGGTGGCATCGTGTGGTGGCATCGATTGCGTGGATTGCCATGCAGGTTCGGGTCTTCTCGCCTCGCCCTGTGCGGTGGTTCCTGGATCGCCCGCAGCGGTTGTTGGTCGTGGCCTGGATGGTCGGGCTCCTGGTCGCCGGCCACGCCCATGGTGCGTTGGCGGACGACGAGATCATCACCGGACCCGACCTGGCTCACGGTGGGCAGAAGACGCTGTTCGAGAGCTTCGGTTTTCTCGACTACGCGTTGACCGTGAGGCCCGACGACAACGCCAACGGTCCGCTGGAGATCATGCTGATCGTGTGGCAGGTCGTCGGCCTGCTGTGCCAGATCCTGCTGTGGCTGTGTCTGGGGTTGCTCGACGGCGCGCTCACGTTGTTGGAGTGGCTGCTGAATCTGACGGTCTATGCCGACGGCACCCGCCAGGTCGACATCGCCGTGAACACGATCGCGTTCAACGTGTTCTGGCCGTTGATCAGCGCCACCGTCGCCATCGGCGCGGTCACCGCCTACGCACGGTGGCGCGGTGAGGGGCGAGGATTCGCCTCGGACTTCGTCTGGGTCGTCGCTGCGGCGGCGCTCGGCATGGTGTTCGCGTCGCAGCCCTCCGCGTTCATGTCCACGGTGGATGAGACTCGTCAGGCCATGGCGAACGGCATCATCGCCGGATCGTCGCAATTCGTCACCAACAAGGGAAACCCGGTGGGGTTTCTCGATCCGAAGATCGACGGGAACTCGCAGGAGGCGGGTACACGCAAGCTGGTCGACGGGATGTGGAACAAGTTCGGCGCCACCACCTACTGCTACGCACAGTTCAAATCCCTGGATGTGTGCAAGGTCGCCGGATCCCACGCGCTGGCCAACGACGACACCTGGAAGCGGTGGATGGAGGTCCTCGACGACCAGGGCGAGGTACCCGAGTTCGGGGTGTACGGCAACTACATCCGCGGCCAGGACATGAGCCGCCTGGGCATGCTGCTCGCCTTGGCGGCGTTGATCCTGCCGCTCACGGTGATGCTGATCAGGCTGGTCGTCGCCGGCATCACCGCCGCGGTGGGCGTGCTGCTCATGATGATCGTGGTCTTGATATTTCTGGTCGGCTGGCCGATTCCCGGCCCTGCTCGCAGCGTCGGGACTCGTGCGCTGGTCTTCACCTTCGGCCAACAACTCCAGTCGTTGTTCATCACCGGCTCGATCAGCGGGGTGATGGTCGGCTCCACAGTGATCATCTCCCTGACCGGGAAACAAGGGTTTTTCATCGTCACCGTGCTCAACCTGGGACTGCTCGGCGCAGCCTCTCAGCTGCGCGTGTGGCTGGACGGTCTCATCGGCAGCAAGAGTTCCCAGTCGATGGGCGTCGCGTCCTACCTGGTGATGAGGTCGGTGGTCCGCACGGTGGCCAAGACCGCTGCCGCGGTCGTCACCGGCGGTGCCAGCACAGTAGGCGCGGCGGCGGGGGCGATCGGCAAGGCCGGGATGCGGACTGTGTCCGGCGGTCTGCGGGCAAGCGCTGCGAGACCGCGGATGAGGCGGATGTCCGGGATGGACGGCGGCCCCGTTCGGGCCACGGCGACTCGGACAGGACCATCGTCGACCGTCGACCGGACAGGACCTGGCGGAGTGCGCCCGCAGCGGCTGTTCGACCCGCTCACGCCGATCGAGGGCACGTCCCGTCGCGGCATCGCCGGGCCGCCCCGCGCTCCGTCACGGGGACCGCGCCCCACGGCCCACGGCACCACCTTCGACGGTCAGCGCAGGTTCGTCGCACCCGGCCGGGTCTGGGTCGCTCCCCCCGGTGGCCAGGACACGACACGGCAACCGCACAGCGGCGCGTCGCGGTCACAGGACTGGGTGGTTCCTCCCGGCGGTCGTCACCTCTCCCCTCCGGACAAGACCGCGCCGCCCCCGGCCCGTATTCGCGGTGGGGTCCCCCGGATCACCGATGCGCGGCCCGCACGGCGGATGCCCAGACGCCCCCGTCCAGGTCGACCGGCCGATCCCAACGACGACAAGTAGGTCCGTCCGACGAAAGGCAGCGACATGGGGGAATCACACGACCATCACGCCGCAGAAGATCAGCTTCCGCGACTACCGCGGTGGCACGGTGTCGATGACGCTCCAGAAGCACAACCACCGCCCCATCCTGAAGCTCCCCCGACCACGAGGCCTGCCACAGACACACCGGTGTTGCGCGAGGAGAAGCGGCACCACGATTCCGGTGATGCGGCTCCAGGTGCGGTGTTGCGTCAGGCCGGCGATGCCTTGCTGGGTAGGGATCTGATCGGACCGAGACCGGGAATCGTTCCCTTCGGCCCCAAGGCCCGCGCCCGCAAGCAACGCCACCAGCAGATCGAGGCCGAAGCCCACCGGCGCCGTGCGGCTCTGCGTGAGGAGTTCGACCACGCGGTGGCGACCACCCCGTTGCCGAGGCGGTGGCGGCCGGTCGACCGTGCCCGCAACGCCACCGTCATCGCTTCGCTGGGCGTCGTGGTGTTCGCGGTCGTGGCGACGATGTGGTGGACCGAAACCCAGCACGCTCCCGAACCGACCACGCCGCCAGCGGCGGTGCCTGGCTCGTCGACGGCGAGCACCACGGGTTCGCCGCTCACACTGCACACCCCGGCGGGCTCCTCGCCAGCACCGTCGTCCCTGCCCGCTGTCGCGCCGATCCCGGCCGGTGGTGTCACCGCGATCACCCCGACCGCACGCACTCCGCTCGCCGCGGACACGGTGGTCCTCGATCCTGTACCCCCTGATGCTCCGGGTGCTGGGGAGCTGTCGACGCCGGAGAACGCGGCGGTGGCGTGGCTGCGCCGGTGGTGTGCCATCGCGTGGACCGACGCACCCGGTACAGCCGAGCGGCGGGCGCAGCCCGCCATGACCGCGGTGGCGTGGACGCTGTTCGATCCCACCCGCAGCGAGCGTGCGCTGGCCAACTGGCAGCGCACCGTGGCCGCGCAGGAAAGTGGGCGTTGTTCGGCACCTCGCGCGATCGTCTCGCCGGAAGCGCCGCGGTCGCCGCGCAGTGCGATCGTGCTCGTCACCGCCGACCGGGTGGTCACCGGCACGAGTGGCGTCTCGTACGTGGAGCAGGTCCGCGAGACCCGCATCGTGCTGCGCGAGGACGACACCCTGTGGCGGGTCGACACGGCCACCGAAGGCGGCTGATCAGCCGTGGTCAAAGTCGTCATGGGTGCCATCGGCGGGTTGCTCGGCGTGGTGCTGTTGGTCAGTGTGCTGGGCATCGGCGGAGGTGTCTCCGGCAGCGCCGTCCCGGCTGGCGGATGCGCCACCTCCCCCGGTGCGGTGCACGCCACGACTGGCCAGTCCACCCAGGTCGACGCAGCGCTCAACGCCGACCAGATGTCGATCGCACGCACGATCATCGCGGTCGGCAAGGGAATGGGGGTCACGCAGCGCGGCACCGCCATCGCCTTGGGAACGGCGATGCAGGAATCCACCCTCAACCCCACCATCACCAGCGGCCGGAGCATCGGCCTCTTCCAACAACAGGGAGAGCTGTACGCCGCGGTCATTCGCACCGACCCCACCGACACCTCGCGGGCGTTCTACGAACAGCTGCTCAAGCGTGTTCCCCAGTACGACGACGCGGCGGCGGTGAGCTTCGCCGATGCCGCCCAGACCGTGCAAGCCTCCGGTGCCGGCGCGTCCTGGTACGCCCGCTGGGAACAGTGGGCCACGACCCTGGCCGGGCAACTGTACGCAGGCACTCCCGCCCAGGACGTCGGAATCGGGACGCTCATCTGCAAACCGGGAGGTGGATCGGGCCCGATTCGGGTCATGGTGCGCGGCACCACGATCACCCTGCCGGCCGAGGCAGGCATCGCCGGCGAGTTGGTGATGCCCGACAAGACGGCCACGACGGTGGTCGCCGCGGCGTTGAGCTACCTGGGTACGCGCTACTCCTGGGGTGGCGGGAACGCGACCGGCCCGACAAAAGGGATCCGCGACGGCGGGGTCGCGGACGTCTTCGGCGACTACCTGGCCGAGGGGTTCGACTGCTCCGGGCTCATGGAGTACGCCTTCGCGCAGGCCGGGATCACCGTGCCTGGCACGTCGCAGCCCCAGCAGCTCTACGGTCGGTCGCTGCCGTGGGGGAACGCCCAACCTGGCGACATGGTGTTCTGGGGCCGGCCCGCTCACCACGTCGCGCTCTACATCGGCACTCTCAACCAGATTCCGTACATGGTCGAGGCTCCGGAGAGCGGCAGCGTGGTCAAGGTTTCGCCTGTGCGCACCACAGCCTCCGACTTCGACCCTTTGGTGGTGCGAGCATGGCAACACGACAACGGCGCAGGCACCTGAGCCCGCGAGAACGACGCCACCGCATCACCGCGGTCCTGGTGTCCGTGGTGGGCGGGATCGGAAGCCTGTGGTTGGCCGCGACCGTGATCGCGCTGCTCACCGGTCACGGTTGGCAGCCACCGGTCCTGCACCTGCGGTCCCCGTTTACCGGCGCCGCCCGCGGCGAGGGACTGCTCGGGCTGCCGCACTACACCGACCCTGCGGTGGTGCCACCGACCTCGTCTCCCAGTCCGACGGGCCGCGACGGCCCTGCGGTGGCACCGACACTGCAAGCGCCGTTCACGCTGTCCTGGCCCGTCTCGGTCAGATGGTCGGTGGCGTTCGCGGCCGCACTGTGGGCGGGGTGGCTGCACACCATAGTTCGCTGGATCGTCGGCGGCCGTGACGAAGGGCTCGCCATCTCCGCCGATGTCCGTCGGGTCTTGGGGGCAGGACAGGCGCGAGAGAACGGGAAAGTCACCTGGCCGACCACACACAGATGGGCGCGGGCCACGATGGCCACCTCGGCGTTCGGCTACCCCTTGGGTCGCACGTTGCGCGCCACGGCGGGGCGGCGGGTGCGGTTGTGGGCCAGGTTCGAGACCAACGTCCGGATCATCGCCCACTCCGGGTGGGGCAAGACGCTGAGACTGCTGGTGCCGATCGTGCGGCAACTGCCGGGCGCCGCGCTGGTGTCCACCAACGAACAGGCACTGTTCACCCACACCGTGCTGGCCCGCCGCTACCGCCGCCCTCCCGTGCGGTGGCCGGTCCTGCGGCTGCTCCCCCGCAACCGCCGGGTGACGGAATACCGGGTCCTGGTGGCCGACTTCTCCGACCCCGACAACCGGTGGGCGGCCGGATTCGAGCAGGTGCGGTGGAACCCGATCCCTGGGTGCGAGGACCACTTCGTCGCGGTCAGGCGGGCTCACGCCTCGGTCGAGGGCGCCGAAAGCTCCGAGGGCGACACCCGCGGCAGCAGCAAGGACAAGTTCTGGCGGCACTCCGCGACCGAGGTCATCGCCGCGTGGCTGCACGCCGCAGCGCTCGGCGGCTACGAACTCGACAACATTCAGGAATGGCTCGGTGACACCGGACACCCGACCCCGCGTCGGATCCTGGCCGACGACCACCGTGCGGATCCGACCGCGCTGACGTCGCTGACCAAGCACCTGGACCAGCGGGCTGAGGGCACCACCTCCGGTGTCGAGCGCTACATCACGCTGGCGATCAACGCCCTGGTCAGCAGAGAAGGGCGCCGGTTCTGCGGGTCCCGCGCCGACGGGAACTTCGACATGGCCGGGCTCATCAACACCGGCGGCACCGTGTACGTGCTGGCCGACAACGAACGCATCGGACCGGTGCGCCCGCTGCTGTCGTTGTTCGCCGCCGAGATGCTCTTGGCCGCACGCCGCGCCGCTCTGACCCACCCCGACGCACGGTTGCCGATCCCGTTCGTGGCCGTGCTGGACGAGCTGCGCTACAGCGTCGTGGTCCCCAACCTGCCCTATATCGGCAACACCGGCCGCAAACACGGCATCAGCTTCATCTATTCGGTGCAGGGCAGCACCCAGGAAGACGAGCTCTACGGCGCCGAAGCCGGGGCTCTGCGCCAGTCGGTGAGCATCAACCTCATCGGCGGCCTGGACATGAGCGTAGCGCCGGAACTGAGCACACGAGCGGGCAGTGAGACCGTGGTCGACCGAGTCCGCACCGCCAACCACAGCGAACACATCAGCCGCGTGGACGCGCTACCGGTGTCCGACCAGCAGAGAATGCGCCTCGGACAAGCCATCATCGCCGCCCGCGGCGCCGGACTCTTCCTGGCCTACGCGCCCAAAATCCACGACCGCTACCTGTCCTACCGGCGCATCCGACGCGAAGTCGGACAGGTGCAGGCGATCATCCGCACGGCACGGCACCGCGACCGCGCCGGCAACGACGCCACCCGCGCCGCCGCAGCCGCTGGCAGCGGCTTCGTCGAACGCGGTGGTCTGCTGTGACCGCACCCGGTGGTCCGTCGCAGCCGTTCACCGGCCAGGACATGCAGATCCTGGTCGAAATGTACGAGGCAAAACCAGTACCGGGACGGCCCCGCGCGACACCGTGGACCTGGGCCGCCCTCGACAACAACACCGCTGCCGCGTTGAGCAGGCTGATCGACCAGTGGGTGCACTACTACAACCGCGTCCACGCCGTCACCCCGAAAGAGCTCGTACCGCCGTGCTGGAGCAGCCATCACGGCCTGGCGCACAGACTCGCCGTGATGGCGTGGGCCTACTACTACGCCCACCACGACCCGGCGGCCACGCCATTCATGGCCGCGGACTACCACGCCCGATACCTCAGCGGCTTCCGCGGCGACCTGGACCGCTTGCTCGGCCGCGACCCGATGGCATGCCGCTCAGGCGACCACCCCAAGACTTGGCGCAGCACAACCGACGAGCAAGCAGATCAGTACTCCACCGTTGACGCCACCCGCGAAGTCAGCAACCTGATGGCCCACCACTTCGGGTTTCTTCCATAGGTTGACTCGATCGACCGTAGCGGAGCTTCATGGCGCAGATGAACGCCGTCGTGCTGGCAGACCACGAAGCCCCGTAAGGAACATGACGTAGAGCCGACTCGCTCAGCAACAAAGCTGGCTGGTGCCGTGGTATTCAACGTCCCAACGCCCACCAGTGGGCTTGCCCCGTTTTGACGGACATCTGAGATCAGGGGACGCATGTCCCCGAAGGGATGTCCCATCATGGAACCCATGGGCAGCAAGAAGCGGCGGCCTCGCCGGTCGTTCACCCCGGAGTTCAAGGCCGAGATCGTCGAGCTGTGCGGGCGGGGCGACCGGTCGGTGCGGCAGGTCGCGATCGATTTCGACCTGACCGAGACCGCGGTGCGGCAATGGGTCGTGCAGGCCGAGCGCGACGCCGGGACCCGCACCGACGGGCTGACCACCGACGAACGGCAGGAACTGGCCCGGTTGCGGCGGGAGAACCGCCGACTGACCGAGGATGTGGACATCCTCAAGCGTGCCACGGCTTTCTTCGCCAAGGAGATCCGGTGAACGTGTACCCGTTCATCGAGGCGGAGAAGACGGGCGGCGGCAACGTCCATCGGGCGTGCACGCTGCTGAAGGTCTCCCGATCCGCCTACTACGCCCACCGCACCACCGGGCCCACGGCCCGCGCACGACAGGACGCGGACCTGAGCGCACAGGTCGTCGCGATCCACGACGAGTCCAGGGGCACCTACGGCACGCCCAGGGTGCATGCCGAACTGCGGGCGCGAGGACGGCGCCATTCCCGCAAACGTATCGCCCGGCTGCTGCGCGCCGCCGGACGCGCGGGACGGGCCCCGAAACGGTGGCGCACCACCACGGTTCCCGACCCGGCCGCGACCGTCCCGGCGGACCTGATCCGACGCGATTTCTCGTGCGATGCAAGAAAAATCGATACCCGGTGGTGCGGGGACATCACCTACATCAACACCTGGGAAGGATGGCTCTACCTGGCCACCGTGATCGACATCGACTCCCGCCGCGTGGTCGGCTGGGCCACCGCGGATCACCTGCGCACCGACCTGGTCGCCCAGGCACTGGACAACGCCGTGCGACAACGGCGCCCGGAGCCGGGCGTGATTTTTCACTCCGACAGGGGCTGTCAATACACCTCCGCCCGCTACGCCAATCTTGCCGACGACCTGGGCGTGCGCTTGTCGGTCGGCCGCAAGGGCCAGTGCTGGGACAACGCCGTCGCGGAATCGTTCTTCGCCACCATCAAAACCGAACTGCTCGACCGACAGTCCTGGCCCACCAAAGCCATGGCGCACAAGGCGATCTTCGAATACATCGAGGGCTGGTACAACACCCGCCGCCTGCACTCCAGCCTCGGCTATCTCAGCCCCACCACCTACGAAGCCACCCGACACCACACGGCAGACCGGGTAGCCTGACCACACCTCATCGACCCTGTCCGTCAAAACGGGTCAACCCCACCAGATCAACTCGTCAGCACCGGAACAGAAGTTTTTGTTGTCTCCACGATGGACGCGGCCGGTAATCATGTGATGCTCGGCCACGGGTAGGACTTGCGCGCGTCCGTCAGCCAGACGTCGGGTGCGCCGGAGGTACTGTCGTCGCCACAGAGTTGAACGAAAAGCTACTCGTCCCTTCGTCCCCTCGTCCCAGCCCAAGATGCTGCGATGCTCTCAATCTGAGAGGTTTACCGCGTCATGAAGTCGGGCACCGGGGCGGACCGTGTGGTTGCGAGAGTGCTCGGGCAAACTATGCGGCTACCTGTGCAGCCGGGCAACGGGAACAAGAGCATGGTCTGTCATCGTCGACGCGGCATGTAACGAGGAAGCCCTCGTAGTCGACATATCCCACAACGACGGCGCGGCGGGTGCTCGCACCGCCAGGTGCCCTTCAGTGATCTCCGGCCCCACCGGGGATGACTAGCCCGTTGGATAGAGCATCCCCGGTGAAGTTTAGGGAGGCCAGCAGCGATGCGTGTAGTTTGTTTTGACTCTATGCCGTTGGTGTCGCATGATTCCGTGTTATACCAGGCACAACCCGCTAGGTCTCCGACATGCAGCGCTGACTAGCCACGCCCGACCTGCACAACGGAACTCACCTCGTGCACCAGGTCGATCAACTCCTGGGGATCGAAACCGGCCAGGCTCGCAACCGCGATGACGGCGATCAACGCCAGGGCGAACAGACAGGCCGTGAGCGCCCAGACCAAGGGGCGAGGCAGGGACGACTTCGGCGTATTAGGCGATGAACGACGGGGCATCATTGGAACCTTTCGGTGATTTACGAGGGATCGGTTCCATAGTCAGGCCAAAGACGGCCCAATTGAAGACCGCAGGCGTGACTGCTCCGGGAATTCGTTAACCTTCCGGTCGCACTCCTGTCCGACCCTCATCACCTGACCACCAAAGTTGGACAGGATTTGGACATCCAACATGCGGACTGTCGCAAAGTTGTCCTCTCCTGGCGGCCCGAAAGACAGACAAGTGCACCACACCACCATTACCGGTGGAACCGCACCAGCACTAAGGAGGCCGCGTGAGCTTCCACGAGGTCGAGCGCTACATCGAGGCCCTTCTCTTGGGTGACGGCAAATCACGGCGGCCACGCTTCCGGCGCTTTCCGAAGCAGCCGTTGCAGGCGCTTATTCCGAACTTGCTTTACCGATGCCGTCTGCTCGACACAGTGGAGAACCGCACGGTCAGCCTCACCTTGTTTCTTCGCCTCGGCGACTTGGGCGGAGCAATGTGGGAGCAGGAGATGCGTCTCCTGGAACGGGTGACCGGTATGGCCCACCCTGCCCTGCCCGAGCTTGAGGACGGCGGATACCTCCCAAACCCCGACGGCGGCCTCGGCGCGGCCTACATCCGTACCAAGACCCGAGGAACCCCAGGTGACCCTGCTGACCTGCAACAGCTGTTCCGGGAACGGCGGGGCGACGCCCTGCCCCACCTGTGGTTGCTGGCCGACGCACTCGCGATGTTGGCCGACGCCCACATCGCGCACCGGATGCTCTGGCCGGGCAACCTAGACGTGACCAAGATCGACGACACCATCGAGAACGTCCGACTGTCTCGTTTCGAGATGGGGGCGCTCATCTCCAACCTGTTCGACTCCGGCCACGACCTCAGCCTCGCCCAAGTCCGCGACCTCTACCTGCAGCAGCCGCCAGCAAGCCTGCTTTACACCCCACCGGAACGGCTGCGGTTCCTGTTCGGCAAGCCCGACGGCCACCTCGGCGGTCCTCAAGGCGATGTCTTCTCGTTGGGCATGATGACAACAGAATGGCTACTAGGCGCGGTGGACGACCTCCCCGTACAGCAGAACTTCGACGACATCATGCAGCGGCAGGATGCCGCCCGCAGGATGCTGGTTCGGCGTAGTAATGAGTTGCCCTCCTCGCTCGCGCAGATCCTGACCGACATGTTGGACTCTCGCCCCGACGGCCGACCGACCCCGTATCAAGTCGCCCAACAAGTGAACGCCGCCTACAGCGACGCGCGTGAGGTTCTCGCCGACGACCTTCCCACCGCACCGTACGTATTGGCCTACATGCCCGCCGACTGCGACAAGACCCTGCTCGTCTGGCGCGCCATCAATGCCTCCGCGCTGACCCCAGAGGGACAGGAACAGCTGGTCGACCTCATTGAGCGAGACACCCGCGGCGCGGAGATCCTGCATTCCCCCCATGGCGCCGAAGGCTTCGCCGACGGTGACCCGGCCAAGCTGCGGCGAGCGAAGGTTGTCGTCGTCGGCCACGAGATCACTTGGTTCGGAGAGACGCTCTGGGTGCAGCAGGACGGCATCTTCGAGTACGAAGAGATCCTGGTCATCAAGTTTGTTCGCTTCACCAGCGACGTTGCCACCAAGCTGGACGGGCTGCGGCTCACCGCGCTGACCCGGCGCGTGCCGGTGACCGAGGCCATCGCGATGCCTACCGAGACCGAGGTCGCGACCTTCTGGAGCACCGGCCGGCCGGCGTGGCCGTCGCTGGTGCTCGATGCCGAGTCCGGCCGCGTGCTGGACGAGGACGAAAAGAGCTATCTAGAGGCGTTGGACTGGTACCTGCGCTACCAGCGGGCCCTGCTGACCACCCGCACCTACGCCTACGTTCTAGAACCGATCGACAAGCCTGGGCGCGCAGTGTTGCGATGGGACCAGGCCACAGATATGAGTCGGCGGCTAGCCGATCCCCTCCAGCGAATGATGGTCCAGGACACTCGGCGCCTCGCCTTGGCTGACTTCGTTGCCAGCGGTGGCCAGCAGGCCGGGATCGACGCAGAGACCATGGTGCGGGTGTCCCTGGCGGAGTCCCCGAACGGTTTCAAGTCGGCGCGCGGCCCCTTCACGGTCGTGGGGACGGTGAGTACCTACGCGGTAGAGATTGACACCCTTCACCAACGAGATCTTCCGCAGCGCGGTTGGCTTCAGTTGGAGTCTGACCGAGGCACCGTACCTCAGATCAACCGACAGGCCGACGCGCGCATCGAACTCGAGACTAGGCGCAGTCTGTTGCAGCAGCTGATTCGACCGCAAGTACGGCCGATCCTTGGGAACCGCTGGGAGTCCGCAGGCGGCAGTCTGTCCGGCGATGGACGTGACGCCGTCGTGGCGATGCTCAAGCACGGAGCCCTGTTCGCGTTGCAAGGGCCACCGGGCACGGGCAAGACCGAGGTGACCGCCCAAGCGGTCGCCGAATACGTGGCGGCCAAACCACGCGCGCGAGTGCTCGTGTCTGCGCAGTCACACGACGCGCTGGACAACCTTGCTGGACGGATCCTCGACAAACTCGGGATGACCACCTCGGCCTCCGAGCCTGCCCGACTCGACCGGTTGGCGCTCCGAGTGGAACCTCGACGCGCGCGTGACCGAGCCGACGCCAGGGTGGAGGCGTTTCGGTCGGGCCGGCTTGCCGACGGGGTGATCGCCTACAGCAGGTCCCAGGCTCAGCACTGGCTGGCCTGGCGGAGAGGCGAGCGTCCGACGCTGATTCCAGTCGTGCAGAAGTGGCTCGGCACGCTAGCCACAAGTCGGCTGGAGCTGAGCCGGCGGGCACAGGCCGCAGCCAACGTCGTCTTCGCCACGACAGGTGCAGCCACGTCGAGAAATCTCGTGAATAGCGCGACCGACGAACCGTTCCACTGGGTGCTGGTGGAGGAGGCGGCGAGGGCGTGGCCAACGGAGCTGGCCCTGCCGCTGGTCCGAGGTAGCCGGTGGACGCTGATCGGTGACCATGCACAGATCGGCGCCTTCTCCAGGGCCGATATCGACCGGTTCTTGTTGGAGTGCAAGGACCACGGCGAGCCCGAGATCAGCGCGATGTACAAGGCGAGGGACAGCTATTCACGTGCCTTCAGCACTTTCGCAGAGCTGTTCGACAGCGGCAAGTCCGATGTGCCACGGATGACACTCACCCAGGGATACCGGATGAACGAGCAGATCTCCACATTGATCGGCGACATCTTCTACGCCGACAGCGGCGGCCTGCAGGCTTGCAGGGATCCTGCTCCGCACCCGCTTACCTGGCCAGACTACCTCCTTGAATCTCGACTGATCTGGATCGACACCGGAGAGGCCGAACACGCGAGAGGCTTCTGGTACAACGAGAACGAGGCGGACCTGTGCGCCCGCATCGTTCGTGCGATGCAGCCAAGCCCCGGTACGGTCGGCGGGCCAACATTGGCAATCCTTACGCCGTATCGGAAACAAGTCTCTCTGTTGGAGCAACGCCTGAGTGAACACGCCTCCAAGGTGTACACGATCGACGGTTTCCAGGGCCGTGAGGCGGATGTCGTCGTGGCGTCTCTCGTCCGTGACGTGGTTGCACCTGACGGCACGCCGATCTCCAGTGTCGGGCACGTCGCGTCCGCGTCCCGAGCCAACGTGTTGCTGAGCCGGGCCCGCGAGCTGTTGGTCGTGGTGGGGCGTTGGGACGTCTATGCCAGCCATGCCGGGCCGAAGTGGCGGGCGGTTGCAGAGCACTTCCGTGAGCGGGGGATGGTCGTCCGCGCGGCGAAGGTGCGGCAGCCATGACCAGCGAAGTCGTGGTGTGGGCGCAGGCGGACGTGCTGACGGTGCGCACCGCACTGGTACCTACAGGTCAGGCCAGCAAGATGGAAACGCTGCTGCTCATGGCGATCCAGGCGGGCGCGAACCAAGTGGCGGACATCTGCGACGTGTTTGGTCTGGCGCCGCGACTGGTCGAGGACATTCTCGGGGACCTGTGGAGGGCCAGCCGGATCAGCATCGATCTTGGCACCGAACGGGAAGTGATCACACTGACCAACTCCGGCCTGGGGCATCTGAGGAGTATCGAGGAGGGCGCGGATGCGGCAAGCGCGGCGTCCCGCACCGGCTCCGAGGAAGTGGCACACGACCGGCTCACCGGCAGGGTTCTGCCACTCCACGCCACGCGCACAAACCCGCGCGACCGCCAC
>JBDSAJ010000424.1:0-7460 GCA_039922235.1 Umezawaea sp. | reverse complement strand
CATCGTCGTCCTGGCCTGACGAGTGGTGCGGAACGGGCAGTGCTGGCGGCGGGATGTTGACCGAAGGGAGACAGAAACTTTCGAGACTAATCTCTCAACTTTCGGTCAATATAGCTGCGTTCACGCCCGTCCACAACGGCCTGAATCGTCCCAGTTGTGCGCGTTCACTCAGCTGGCACAATGCCCCGCTTTTGGGGTAGGGATGACGCTCCAGCCTGGCAATTCGGGTAATCAAGGAAACGCCGACTGGTCTATTTAGGTCATTGGGAGAGTCTCAATTGGCCGGAATGTTAGCGCTAACGTCCGGGAATGACCGCTGTGGCGGGTAACTGCGGAAAGGCGAACGGGTTCGACTCGGCTGGCACCGAGTCGAACCCGCTGGAGGACTGCTGGGACCGGGAGTGCGGCGGCGGTCGCACTCCCAGCGGATCAGGCGACGGTGCAGGCAGACCCGTTGAGGGTGAACGAAGACGGCTTGCCCGCGTTGCCGGTGTGGGTGGCCTGGAAGCCGATGCCGACTGACGCGTTGGGCGCCAGCGCGGCGTTGTAGGAGGCGTTGCGGGCGGTCACCGCACCGCTGTCCGGGGTGAAGGTGGCGTTCCAGCCGCTGGTGATCTTCTGCCCACCGGGGAGCGTGTAGGCGAGTGCCCAGCCGTTGACCGCTGTGCTGCCGGTGTTGGTGATCGTGATCTCCGCGGTCAGGCCGGTGTTCCAGGCGCTCACCGCGTAGCCGATTCGGCAGTTCGTCCCCGGTTGCGGCGTCGTGGTGGTGGTCGTCGTGGTCGGATCAGGGCCGTTGACGTCGAGGCCGAAGAAGCGGATGACCTGGGCGGCGTCGACCGGGATGCTGTGGGTGACGCCTTGCATGCTGATCGCTTCGACCTTGGCGTTGATGCCGCTGCTGCCGTAGCGGGTGCGGGTGTAGCCGGACTGCGGGGTGTCGGTGTAGGTCGGCGTCTGGGTCAGGCCGTGGACGTTGGTCCACTGCTTGACCTGCTCGGTGAAGTTGGGGTAGCGCAGGGTGTCGTCGCTGGTGCCGTGCCAGATCTGCATCCGGGGCCGGGTGCCGGTGTAGCCGGGGTAGGCGCCGCGGACGAGGTCGCCCCACTGCTGCGGCGTCTTGGTGACCTGGCCGTTGGCGCAGTCGCTGTTCCACTCGGATCCGTTGGTGGTGGCGAAGCACGCGAACGGCACGCCCGCGAAGGAGGAGCCCGCGGCGAACACGTCGGGGTAGTCGCCGAGCAGGACGTTGGTCATCATCGCGCCGGACGAGGTGCCGGTGGCGAAGATCCGGGCCGGGTCGGCGTTGTACCGCTGCTTCACGTAGTCGACCATCGACATGATCCCGACGGGGTCGCTGCCGCCGCCGTGGCGCAGGGCCGCGGGGGAGGACACGTCCCAGCACTTGCTGCTGCGGGTCGCCGACGGGTAGATGACGATGTAGCCGTAGCGATCGGCCAGGGAGGCGTACTGGGTGCCGGAGTAGAACGCAGGCCCCGAGCCGGTGCAGTAGTGCACCGCCACCAGGATCGCCGGTCGTGGTGCGACGTTGTTCGGCACGTACAGGTGCATGGTCAGGTTGGTGGGATTGGTGCCGAAACCCGTCACCTCGGTCAGGCTCGCCGCCGACGCCGTCGGAGGGGCCGCGAACGTGAGCCCAGCCGCGACCAGGCAGGCCGCCAGCGCGAGAACCAGCGTCGTGATCTTCGATTTCACAGGTGTCTTCCTCCGGAACCAGGAGCAGGGAACGCCCTGGCAACGGGCTCGCGCCCGCTACCACGATCGTGTTCCGGCAGGAAACGTTTAGCAGTATTTAGCGAAACAGTTCGGCCCGCAAGACCGCGAAGTCAGGTGTGCGTCTCAGTAGAGCCCGCGGGTTCGGTCCCACGCACGACGAGGGGCGTTATCAGCTCCTCGTCCGGCTACAGGCCGCCACAGTCCACTGTGGACCTTCTCTGATCAGCAGTTCGGCCTGCACCGCCGTTGGCCGATGGCTTCGAGCAGCACGGCGCGGATGTCCTGGGGCTGGGCTGCCTGGTAGGCCTCGCCGCCGGAGGCCTCGGAGATCTGCCGGAGCGTCTGCATGTCGGCTTCCTGGCCGAGTCCGATCGCGAAGATCGGTACCGGGCGGGCCGGGTCGGCTTCGCGCTTGAGGGCTTCGACCAGTGCCGCGGTGCTGATGCTCGACTTGCTGTCGGTGCGGCCGTCGGTGAACAGGACGACTTCGTTGAACTTGCCGGGTTGGTAGGACGACTGCACGGTGCGGAAGGCGTCGAGCACGGTGTCGTTGACCGCTTTGCCGCCTCCGGCCAGCGCGGACAGCTGGCCGACGCCGCCTTCGAGCCGCTTGCGCCTGGTGACGCCGCCCAGCGGTTCGCCGAGCGGTCCCAGCGCGACGAGCTGGACCCAGTCCTTCGGCGGGTTCTTGTCGGTGGAGAACGCCCAGAGCCCGATCTCGGTGGTGTCGGGCAGCATCGCCAGCGCGGTGGACGCCGCTTCGGTGGAGGACTCGATGCGGGACTTGCCGTCGGTGCCCTTCTCGTTCATCGAGTCGGACACGTCGAACACGGTCAGCATGCGCGTGTCCAGGTTGATCGCGTTCCAGGTGCGCAGCAGCTCGGACACCTGGTCGGCGGACGGGGTCTTGGCGGTCCGCACCGACTCGCCGCTGACACCGTTCTTGTCGGCCGACAGGCCCGCCGGGGCTTCGCCTGCGGGGTTCCGGAAACCCGCGTCGGCGAGCAGCTTGGCGGTCTCGGCGGATCGGAGCACGGCCTCGAAGTCCTGGGCGGCCTGGTCAGTGCCCGGCTGTTCGTTGGGCTGGGTCGCGCGCACCAGCGGGAAGTCCAAGCTCACCGTGCCCTCGCTGGGCTGCGAGCCCAGGACGGCGGTGACGCCCGCGGACCGGTTGTGGGCGATGACCGACTGCTCGGAGGCGACGAGCAAGGGTTCGTCGAGGTCGGTGGTGGCCTTGCTGAAGGCGTCGCGCACCGACGGGACGGTGGAGCGGCCGACGCGCAGCAGCGTGCCGACCACTTCGGCCTTGGGAGTGCCGTCGGGGTTGCCGAGCAGCGTGCGGATCAGCAGCACGGATGCCAGGCCCTCGGACGTGTTCGTGGGGTCGGGCAGCGACACGGCGACCGAGGGGTCCAGCACCTTCGCCCAGCTCGCGGGGCTGAGCGGCACGCCGAGCTTCGACATCTTCGCGTGCGAGCCCGCCATCAGGAGCGGTGAGGACGCGAGCGACGCCTTGACGGTGAGTTTCGGCGCCTCAGGTTGGGCCTGGGCGGTCTGGCGCTCGGCCTCGGTCGCCCACATGGATGAATCGGGGATCCACAGCGTGTGGGGGTTGATCTGCGCGGTGGGGAGTTCGGTGGCCACGTCGGACGCGTTGAGCGACTCGACCTGCACCTGGACGCAGCGACCCGCGGCGACGGGCTGGGTGCTCTGGTAGTCCTTGGCCGCGGTGTCGACGACGTCGAACACGGCCGGGGCGACGGCCACCCTCAGCGGCAGCACGCCCTGGCAGTCGGCGTCAGCTGATTCGAGCGCCACCACCGTTAAGCTCGTCGCCGAGACGACACCGACCAGCACGGTGGCGGGCAGGACGGCTCGTCTGAGCAAAGTGAGCGGCGTACGGCTGGCTGACATGCGGCTACCACCTCTGATCGCAGTTCTTGGATGTCCGACCGTGGGTGATCCCCAAAGCTGATCTTGGCCGGTTTTGCCCCCTGGGTGACATGAACACCTGAGTTGGTCGTCGTTGTGCCTGGATCGCCCCGATGGTGCGGCGGATCACAAGGGGGCCGTGGCCCCTCTCGATCGCGGTCGGGATCCTCGGCCCGAGGCCGGACCGTCATCCGGACGGTGTGATCCGGGTCGACCGATGCCGGGGTACTCGGGGGTAACGGATAGCCTCGCGCCCATCAACCAGCAGCGATGGGAGCAACGTGTCGAGGTCCGTTCTGGTCACCGGTGGCAACCGGGGTATCGGCTTGGCGATCGCCCAGGCGTTCGCCGCACAGGGTGACAAGGTCGCTGTGACGCACCGCGGCTCCGGTGCGCCGGAAGGCCTGTTCGGCGTCAAGTGCGACGTGACGAACGGCGAGGAGGTCGACGCCGCCCTCGCCGAGATCGAGGCGCACCAGGGCCCGGTCGAGGTGCTGATCGCGAACGCGGGCATCACCGACGACACGCTCCTGCTGCGCATGTCCGACGACCAGTTCACCCGCGTGCTCGACGCCAACCTGACCGGCGCGTTCCGGGTCGTGCAGCGCGCGTCCAAGGGGATGCTGCGCAACCGCTACGGCCGGATCGTGCTCATCTCCTCGGTCGTCGGCCTCTACGGCGGTCCCGGCCAGGTCAACTACGCGGCCAGCAAGGCCGGTCTCGTCGGCATGGCCCGGTCGATCGCCCGCGAGCTCGGCTCGCGCAACATCACCGCGAACGTGGTCGCGCCCGGCTTCGTGGTCACGGACATGACCGACAAGCTCACCGACGAGCGCAAGAAGCAGATCCTCAGCCAGGTTCCCGCCGGTCGGTTCGCCACGGTCGAGGAGGTCGCTGCCACGGTGGCGTTCCTCGCCTCGGACGCCGCCGGGTACATCACCGGCGCGGTCATCCCGGTCGACGGTGGCCTCGGCATGGGTCACTGATCTTGTTCAACCACGTTTACGGAGGAAGTAAGTGACGGGACTGCTCGAAGGCAAGCGGCTGCTGATCACCGGTGTGATCACCGACGCGTCGATCGCCTTCCACGTCGCCAAGGTCGCGCAGGAGCAGGGTGCGCAGGTCGTGCTGACCGGGTTCGGCCGGATGAGCCTGGTCGAGCGGATCGCGAAGCGCCTGCCCAACCCGGCGCCGGTCGTCGAACTGGACGTGCAGAACCAGGAGCACCTCGACACGCTGGCCGACCGGGTGCGCGAGCACGTGGACGGCCTCGACGGGCTCGTGCACGCCGTCGGCTACGCGCCGCCGAGCTGCCTGGGCGCGCCGTTCATGGACGCGCCGTGGGAGGACGTCGCCAAGGCGATGCACGTGTCCGCGTACTCGTACAAGGCGCTGGCCGCCGCCGCGCTGCCGCTGCTGACCAGGGGCAGCTCGATCGTCGGACTCGACTTCGACGCCCGCCAGGTGTGGCCCGCCTACAACTGGATGGGCCCCGCCAAGGCCGCGTTCGAGTCCATCAACCGGTACATGGCCCGCGACCTCGGCCCGCAGGGCATCCGGGTCAACCTCGTGTCGGCGGGCCCGGTGCGCACGATGGCCGCCAAATCCATCCCCGGCTTCGCCGACCTCGAATCCACGTGGGCCGACAAGGCGCCGCTCGGCTGGAACGTCGACGACCCGACGCCGGTCGCCCAGTCCGTGTGCGGCCTGCTGTCCGACTGGTTCCCCGCGACCACCGGCTCGATGGTGTTCGTCGACGGCGGCGTGCACTTCCTGGGCTTCTAGTACCCCGACCGGGTCGACGTGATCATCAGCACGTCGACCCGGTCGTGCGGGTTCCGGGCGACCGGGTCAAGATGTGGCCGTGAGTTACGACGCGCTGCTCTGGTTGTCGTTCGGGGGCCCGGAAGGACCAGCCGACGTCCGTCCATTCCTGGAAAACGTCACCAGGGGCCGCGGTGTGCCACCCGAACGGCTGGACGAGGTCGAGGCGCACTACCAGCACTTCGGCGGAGTATCCCCGATCAACGCCCTCAACCTCGCCGCCATCGACGCCGTGCGCGCCACCGGCCTCGACCTGCCGATCTACTTCGGCAACCGCAACTGGCACCCGATGGCCGAGGACACCCTCGCCCAGATGGTCCGTGACGGCGTTCGCCGCGCGCTCGTGTTCCCGACCAGCGCCTACGGCGGCTATTCCGCGTGCAGGCAGTACGACGAGGACATCCTGCGCGCCCGCGCCGCCGCCCAGGACGCACCCGAACTGGTGAAGCTGCGCCAGTACTTCGACCACCCGCTGTTCATCGACGCCTTCGCCGACTCCGTGCGCGCCTCGGCCGCGTCACTGCCCGAGGACTACCGGCTCGTGTTCACCGCGCACTCCGTGCCGGTGTCGGCCGACCAGGCCGCGGGCCCGCCGTCCGAAGGCGGCCACCGCTACTCCCGCCAGGTAGCGGAAGCCTCCCGCCTGGTCGCCGAGGCCGTCGGCCGCTCCTCCTACGACGTCGTCTGGCAGTCACGTTCCGGCCCGCCCCAGGTCCCCTGGCTGGAGCCCGACATCGTCGACCACGTCGAGGCGCTGCACAAGGACGGCGTCACCGGGATCCTGGTGTGCCCCATCGGTTTCGTCAGCGACCACCTGGAAGTCGTCTGGGACCTCGACACCGAGGCCCGCGACCGGGCCGGTGAACTCGGCATGTCCTTCGCCCGCGCCGCGACGCCCAACGACGACCCGCGGTTCGCCGAACTCGTGGTCGAACTGGTCCGCGAGCACACCGACGGCGTGCCACCCCGCAAGTTGTCCGACTTCACCGCCGCGGGCTGCACCGTGAACGGCGCACCCTGCGCGCCACTGTGCTGCGAGCCCGCCAAGAGGCCTGGAAGGCACTAGACCCTAGAACGCAGGACAGGTCCCCGGCCCTCGGCTCTGCCCGCCACCGACCACGGTGACCGGTGTGGAGCCGGGGGACGCGGTGCACACGATCTGGTCGAAGGCGTTGGGGGACAACGTGGTCACGTCCACGGAGACGGTCACGTCGGCCAGGTGCCCGTCGAACACGATCCCGTCGAACACCGCCCCCGCGGGCACCTCGGTGGTGAGTCCCCGCTCCCGTTCCGCCGCGGTCGGCCCGGCGGCCAACAGGGTGAGCGCGTCGGTGGTCTCGCTGGGCCGCGGAACCGGGGTCACGCGGCCCCCGGCCACCAGGTACAGCACGACGGCGGAGGCCACGGTGGGCGCGGGCCCGCCGACGACGACCCCGCCGGGCCGGACCCCGCAGCCTGTGACCAGCAGCGCGGTCACGAGCACGGCCGTGGAACCCCGGCGGATCACCGGTCACCGACGGGGTTCGGCAGGCGGAGGGTGAACACCGCGCCGCCGTCCGGCCGGTTCTCCGCGACGAGGGTCCCGCCGTGCAGGCGGGCGTTCTCGCGGGCGATGGCCAGGCCGAGTCCGCTGCCGGTGGACCGCACCCGCGCCGAGTCGGCCTTGTAGAAGCGGTCGAACACCCGTGCCAGCACCTCCGGCGGCAGACCAGGACCGCGGTCCGCCACCGAGATGACGACCTCGCCCGGCGGAACGGTCAGGCGCACGGACACCGGTGCGCCGCCGTGCCGCACGGCGTTGCCGACGAGGTTGGCCAGCACCACGTCGAGCCGACGCGGGTCCACCCGCGCGACGACGCCCTCCGGCAGGTCCGCCTCGACGACGTCGAGCCAGCCGCGGGTGTGCAGCGAGATCCGCACGGCCGCCGCCACGTCCACGTCGTCGAGCACCAGCGCGGCGGCCCCCG
>JBDSAJ010000423.1:0-5503 GCA_039922235.1 Umezawaea sp. | reverse complement strand
TACCGGGGCCAGGAGAAGTACTCGTACGGCTCGCGGCCGCTGGGGTGAACCCGTTCGACCGCAAGGTCGCCGACGGGATGTTCGACGGCTCGCTGGAGCACGTGTTCCCGCTGGTTCTCGGCATCGACGGGGCCGGTGTGGTCGAGGCGCTCGGCGAGGGCACCACCCGGTTCGCGGTCGGCGACGCGGTGTTCGGGAGTTTCTTCCACGCGCCGGTGGGTACGGGCACCTACGCCGAGCACGTCGCCGTGCCCGAGACCAACCCGCTGGCGCTCCTGCCCGCCGGGTTCGACCCCGTGGTCGCCGCTGCCCTCCCCACCGCCGGGATGACCGCCGTGCAGCTGGTGGACGCGCTGGGGGCCGGCAAGGGCGCCACCGTGCTCGTCGTGGGCGCGACGGGCGGTGTCGGCACGTTCGTCGTGCAGCTCGCCGCCGCGGCGGGCTTCGAAGTCGTCGCCACCGGCCGACCGCGGGACGCCGACCGGCTGCGCGCGCTGGGCGCCGCGAAGGTCGTGGACCACACCTCCGGCCCGCCGGCAGGCCTCGTGAGCCCCGTGGACGCACTCGTCGACCTCGTCGGGGACACCGCCGCGTTCACCGCCGCACTGGCCGCCGTGCGGCCCGGTGGGCGGGCGTTCACCACCACCTTCGCGGCCGACGCCGATGCGCTGGCCGCTCGCGGGATCAGCGGCGGGAACTTCGAGGTGCGCGGCACGCCGGAGGCGTTGACCCGTGTGGCGGAGCTGGTCGCCAGTGGTCTGCTGGAAGTGCCGGTCGAACACCGCCTGCCACTCGCCGAAGCAGCCGATGAGCTGGTCCGACTGCGGGCCACCGGCGCGCGGGGCAAGACGGTAGTGGTGGTCTGACCAGCGGTTCTCGAGTCGTCCGGTCGATTTGGCGCGCTGAACGGTCGACAAGCGGTTCGGCGGTCGGGCGGACGCCGGTCCCCGAGCGGGTTGCCGGGGGCGATCCACGCCTACTACGAGCACGGCTTTCGGAGCAACGGACCACGGCCGCGTCACCCGGACGGCAGCACCGTCGGGCCGAATTCCCCAAGAGGGCTATTTACCGGTCACCGACCGCTCGACGCCGTCGATCGCAGGGGCCCGGTCGACCCGGCGGCACGGCCCGGTCCTCCTGGTACCCATTATCCAGAGCACGAGTCGAAACACGGCGGAACTTCCCGACCGTGATTCCCGAGGGAGGCCCTGGCGTGAGCAGCACACCAGCACGGATCGCGGTACCCGGTGACACACGGGCGCTGTCGGCCACTGCTGTTCCGGTTCCCGAACTCCCCGGCACCGCCGAGGAGCTCGCCGCGGCAGCGGCCATCCGATTGGGGTGGCACGGGGTCGTGCTGCCCGAGATGGTCCTGATGGGTCGCCGAGTGGTCGTCGTCGCCGAACTGATGGCCGACGCCCACGCCGAACGCGTCTGCGTCGGCGCAGGGCCCGAAGCAGACCGCACCACGGTGTCCACCTGGGTGTGGCCCGAGATGGAGGGCCGGGTTCCCCCGTCCGCCGTCAAGATCGTCGGAGTCCTGGCCGTGGCCCGCCACTGGCGCACCGCGCTCGCGTCCGCCGTGCCGTTCGCCCGCTACGGCAACGCCGCGGTCGTCCTGCCGACGTCGGTCGCCTTCACGCACGACTACCTGACCAACTGCCTGCCCCGCGTCCGCCGCTACGGCGTCTCGGTGCTGATGGCCGACACCGAGTCGAACGTCACCATGGACGTCACCGGTCGCAACGAATACGTGCCGGTCGAGGACACCGCGACCACCCGCTGGGTGAACGAACTGGTCTACGAGCAGGTGCTGGCAACCGCTTCCTGACCTACGGTCGGGAACATGCGAGTAGTGATTGCCGGCGGCCACGGGAAGATCGCGTTGGAGTTGGAGCGGCTCATCGCCGCCAGAGGGGATTCAGCCACCGCGCTGGTGCGCAACCCCGACCACTTCACCGATGTGTGGACAGCTGGTGCGGTACCCGTTCATTGCGACCTGGAAGCGGCCGAAGTCGCAGCCGTGGCCGAATACCTGACCGGCGCAGACGCCGCGGTGTTCGCCGCAGGCGCGGGACCCGGTAGTGGGCCGGAGCGCAAGGACACCGTCGACAGGGCAGCGGCAGCGCTGTTCGCCGCGGCCGCCGAGCACGCGGGTGTGCGCCGTTTCGTGCAGATCAGCTCGATGGGCGTCGACAAGGCCGACGACCCGTCGGTGTCGCCTGAATTCGCCGTTTACCTGAAGGCGAAGGGCGCCGCCGAGGAAGACCTGCGGGCGCGGGATCTCGACTGGACGATCCTGCGCCCCGGAGCGTTGACGGACGACGCAGCCACCGGCCGCGTGGAGCTGGCCGAATCGGTGGGTCGGGGCTCGATCCCCCGCAAGGATGTCGCCGCCGTCGTGCTCGCCCTGCTCGGCAAGCCCGAGACGGTCGGGAAGACGCTAGAAGTGATCAGCGGCGACACCCAGCTCTAGCTACCCAGCACGCGGTCCAGGTACGGGTTCGTGAAGACGTGCTCGGGGTCGACCTCGTCCCGCACGCGGCGGAAGTCGTCGAAGTGCGGATAGCGTTCGCGCAGCGTGTCGGCCCCGAGCGTGTGCATCTTGCCCCAGTGCGGCCTGCCGCCGACCGCACCCGCGATCCGCTCGAACACGTCGAAGTACTCGCGGTAGGGCATCCCGACGAACTGGTGCACCGCGATGTAGGCCGAGTCGCGGCCGGACGCGGTCGAGAGCCAGATGTCGTCGCCCTGCGCGGTCCGGATCTCGACCGGAACGATGATGCCGTGGTCGAGCTTCTTCACCGCTGCGCGCAGTTCGCGGACCACCTCGTGCAGGGCTTCGCGCGGCACGGCGTACTCGGACTCGACGAACCGCACCCGCCGAGGTGACACGAAGACGCGGTGCGACTGGTCGCTGTAGACCCGTTCGGACAGCGCCGACGCGCACAGCTTGTTCAGCGGTCTCGCGGTCTTCGGGACCGTGCGAGCCAGTCGCGCGACGAGGCCGAACACGGTGTTCTCCATGACCTCGTACTCGTAGAACTGCCGCAGCTTCGAGAGCGGCTGCGCCTCCGTGCCCGCAGGCACCCGGTTGTTGCGCTTCACCAGCACGCCGTCGCCGTGCAGGAACCAGTGGAACTCGACGTGGTCCTCGACCGCGGTGAGGTCGTCGAACTCCTCGAGGATCCCGTCGAGGTGACCGGTGGTCTCGCGGGCGTGCAGGACGAACGCGGGCACGCACCGCAGGGTGATCGTGCTGATCACGCCGAGCGCGCCGAGGCCGAGCCGGGCGGCGTTGAACAGGTCGGGGTTCTCGTTCGCCGAGCACGACGTGACCGAGCCGTCGGCCAGCACGAGTTCGAGCGACTGGACCTGGGCGGACAGCCCGCCGAGCTTCGCGCCGGTGCCGTGCGTGCCGGTCGAGATCGCGCCGGAGATCGTCTGCGCGTCGATGTCACCGAGGTTCGCCATCGCCAGCCCGAGCCGTTCGAGGCCCGCGTTCAACTGCCGAACCGTGGTGCCCGACCGCACTTTGACCAGGCCGGATTCGCTGTCGGCTGAGATGATGCCGGTCCAGGCGTCGAGGTCGAGCGCGACACCTGGTGCCACCGCGATCTCGGAGAACGAGTGCCCGCTGCCGCGGGGCCGCACCGACCTCCCGTCTGCCCGCGCGGACGTGATCGCGTGGGCGATGGCGTCGGTGCTGGCCGGGTGCTCGACCCGGTGCGGTGAGGCGGACGCTGTGCCCGCCCAGTTGGACCACTGGGCCTTCATGCACGCCCCTCCTCGGACTGTGACGAACGCTACGAACCATAGGTGAAAGCTATTCACATTTCAAGGCTCGAGGACGTAACGTAAAGGCCATGCAGCGCCGAATCCGTCTTGACACGGCAACGAAGGACTTCGATCCTCCGTTCGCGATCGTCGACCTGGACGCGTTCGACCACAACGCGGCGGACCTGGTCCGCCGCGCCGGTGGCCGTCCGATCCGGGTCGCCAGCAAGTCGGTCCGGGTTCGCGCCCTGGTCGACCGCGTGCTCACCAAACCCGGCTACGCGGGCGTGATGTGCTACTCGCTCCCCGAAGCGCTCTGGCTGTCCGACCACAACACCAGTGAAGACCTGCTCGTCGCGTACCCGACCGTCGACCACGGCGCACTGCGCAGGCTGGCCAAGGACGAGGTCGCGCTCAGCCGCATCACGTTGATGATCGACTCGCTGGACCACCTCGACCTGATCGACGCCGCTCTCAGTGCCCACCACCCGACGATCCGCGTCTGCCTGGAACTCGACGTCTCCTGGCGGCCACTGCCCGGTCTGCACGTCGGTACGCGCAGGTCACCGATCCACAGCGCGCGGGACGCCGGTCGGCTCGCCCGGCGGGTTTCCGGTCGCACCGGGTTCGCGCTCGTCGGTGTCATGGCCTACGAGGGGCAGATCGCGGGTCTTGGTGACAACCCGCCTGGGAAGCCCGTGCGCGGGGCGCTCGTCCGGTGGATGCAGAAGCGGTCGGCCCTCGAGTTGATCGAACGCCGCAGTGCCGCCGTGGCCGCTGTTCGGCAGGTCGCGCGGTTGGAGTTCGTGAACGGTGGTGGTACCGGAAGCCTGGAGGTGACCGGTGCCGACCCGTCGGTCACCGAGCTCGCCGCCGGGTCCGGGCTGGCCGGGCCCACGTTGTTCGACGCCTATCGGGCGTTCCAGCCCCAACCCGCGTTCCTGTACGCGTTGCCGGTCGTTCGGCGGCCTGCTCGGAACACCGCGACGCTGTTCGCCGGGGGTTACATCGCTTCCGGGACCCCTACGCCGGATCGGCAGCCGAGTCCTTACCTGCCGACCGGGCTCACGACGCTTCCGATGGAGGGGGCGGGTGAGGTCCAGACGCCGGTTGTGGGCAAGGCCGCGGATGACCTCCGGCTTGGTGACAGGGTGTGGATGCGTCATGCCAAAGCCGGGGAGTTGGCGGAGCGGTTCACCCACGTGCACTTGATCGCGGGGGACGACGTGGAGCGGACCGTGCCCACCTATCGCGGTGAGGGCCAGTGCTTCGGCTGAGTGGGTCTGACCTGCGGGTGAGTGGTCTGGTTCACGTCGGTGGAGGCGTAGTTCCCGCCTAGCCCTAGTGGTGGGTCGAGGTGAGACCTACTAGGGGTAGATGCGTGTCCAGCTCCTGTGGACAACCACTGTGGATAGCCTGTGGACAAGTGCTGTGGACAACCGGCCGGTGAGAGTCCCGCGTCGAGAGCGAAGCCGAGCTGGTGACGCCCGCTGGTCGCACCGGCCGATGGGCCGGTGCGACTCGCGCTAGTTGGGCAGGCGGGTCGACAGATAGCCGCGGATCATGGATTTGGCCTCGTCGAGCACGCGCTGCTCGCCGTTCGGGTCTATCCGGAACGCCAGGTCCAGCACGCCGTCCGCTGCCTGCACGGCGACTGCTATCGGCAGTTGCAGCTCGTCCAGCGGGATGCCGAACTTGGCCGCGATCAGTTCGACCATCCGGTCGG
>JBDSAJ010000422.1:0-5371 GCA_039922235.1 Umezawaea sp. | reverse complement strand
GGGTGCGGATCTCCTTGAGGACCTTCTTGAGGCGCTCCTCGAAGTCACCGCGGTAGCGGCTGCCGGCGACGAGCGCACCGAGGTCAAGCGTGTAGAGCTGCTTGTCCTTGAGCGTCTCGGGCACCTCACCCTTGACGACCATCTGCGCCAGGCCCTCGACGACGGCGGTCTTGCCGACGCCGGGCTCGCCGATGAGCACCGGGTTGTTCTTGGTGCGGCGGGACAGCACCTGCATGACCCGCTCGATCTCCTTGGAGCGGCCGATGACCGGGTCGAGCTTGCCCTCGCGCGCGCTGGCGGTGAGGTTGCGCCCGAACTGGTCGAGCACCAGGGAGGACGAGGGAGTGCCCTCGCCGCGGCCGCTGGACTCGGTCGGCTCCTTGCCACCGGAGTAACCGGACAGGAGCTGGAGCACCTGCTGGCGGACCCGGTTGAGGTCGGCTCCCAGCTTGACCAGGACCTGCGCCGCGACGCCTTCGCCCTCGCGGATCAGGCCGAGCAGGATGTGCTCGGTGCCGATGTAGTTGTGGCCGAGCTGCAGCGCTTCGCGCAGAGACAGCTCGAGGACTTTTTTCGCTCGTGGGGTGAAGGGGATGTGACCGCTCGGGGCCTGCTGGCCCTGGCCGATGATTTCCTCGACCTGCTGGCGGACACCTTCGAGGGCGATCCCCAACGACTCCAGCGCCTTGGCGGCGACACCTTCACCCTCGTGGATCAACCCCAGGAGGATGTGCTCGGTGCCGATGTAGTTGTGGTTGAGCATCCGGGCCTCTTCTTGGGCCAGGACAACCACCCGCCTCGCGCGGTCGGTGAACCTTTCGAACATTCGCACTCCCTGACTGCTGCGCCGGCGGTCCTCGGGCTCACCACTGGCAGACCGTGGAGAGCGCGGCACCGTGCCGACCACTGTAGTCGGCGGGGCCATCGCTCTCAGTTCCCGTGCGCAGCTCGCCGCCCTCGGGGATTCATGACACCAGCTACAACGCACGTTGTGCCAGGCAGATTCCGCGATGTGGGCTGTGTCCGCTTACCGCGAACAGCCACCCGTTTGGAGGAGTCTTCGGTGACTGGCGTCACTCGTAAGGCGGAACTGAGGGTGTACTCGGTAAGGTTAGGCAAACCTCAGCCACAACGAACTGCGAGGGCCATGCCGATGACGATACCGGCGAACGTGCGGATGCGACACGCGTCCACGCCCGTTGCCGAGTCCATCACGCGGGTTGCCACCCGGAGTGATGACGTCGAGGTCCGGTTCGGCCTTCCCGCGACGACAGGCGACTGGCAGCTCTGCTCGGACGCGCTGGCCGACCCCTCGTCGTTCGACACCTGGCGCAAGGCACTCGGGGTCTGGCTCACCGACGAGCACGGCGCGTCCTCGGACCGCGCCACCGCCGGGTACGTGATGGGCTGGTACCTCGGCGTGGCGGGCGGCCTGGCCGGACTGCTGTTCCACAGCGCACGGCGGGTCCCGTCCCTGCGCCCCTCCGACCTCGCGTTCCGCATCGCCGACGACGACCGGCCGGACGTGGCGGGCATCGCGCTGCTGTCCGACGAGTTCACCTGCCTGCCCGACGACCCCGCGGGCAACCACCCGGCCGCGACCGTGGTGGCCGACGAGGCCGCACTGGCGGCCGTGCTGCGCGCCAGGTACGTCGCCCACGCCGCGGCCTTCGTCGCCGCCTACGCCCCCACCGTCCGACTGGGCAGGCGGATGCTCTGGGCAGCCGCCACGGACGCGTTGGACAAGGGCACCTGGCTCGCGGGCCGCATGTGCGGCGACGAGGCCACCGGCGTCTCGGACGCGGCGATGCTCCTGCCGGAGAAGATCGAGCCGTTCACGTCGGCCTCCACGCTGCGCATGGTCGACGGCGAGTGGACCCGCAAGCGCGAGAGCTGCTGCTTCACCTACGTCCTGCCCGGCGCCGACGCCTGCGACACCTGCCCGCGCGTTTGCCGCTGACCGAACGCGGCTGGTCATCAACGCCTGCGATACCTGCCCGCGTCTGCCGCTGACAGGGCGCGCCTGATTGCGGTCTATCGCTGACCGGGCGCGGCTGATCACGGCCTTCAGCGCGAACCTGCCGAAGCGCTGACCGCCGTCCCGCAGTCCCCTTCCACCACGCTCAAAGCCCTCACCTGCACCTTCACCGCTCCCCCGAAACTGTCGTACCCCCGCCGTACCGTGTGCGTCGGGGGTCCTCACGACAAGGGGACCCCTGGTGAGGTGTGACTTCGACCCAGCGCCCGCGTTTTCACCGGCGGTGCCCTATCGGGGCGACCAGCGGGGCGCCTGAGACCGGGTAGGTCGTCGGCTCGTCCAGCACAGGTCAGTGCCAGTCCCTCGGCCATCGCGGCCTCGTCGTCGGTCGAGTCCGTCGACGACCATTCGATCGCCGTAGCCGACCTCGGGGTCCGCTGCCTGGAGTCGAACAGCCATACCCGCGCCTCCCGGCGGCCGCGGACGAGCAAGTACCTGAGGCAGGGGCGCCCAGGACGGCGGTGACGGGCATCTCGAAGCCGCCAAAGGCGATGCGGGAGACCAGGTCGGAGGCAACGACCAAGTAGGCCGCCGACGACCGCCGAGCCCCGCAGCGGCAGGGTGGCGGTGGCGGCCGACCGGACGGCGATCTGCGGAGCGGCCAGCGCGACGAAGGCGATGGGGCCCGCCGCAGCGGTGGCGAGCGGGGCGAGCGCGATGCCGAGCAGGGTGCGCGGGACGCGGGGTTCGCAGATGACAACATCGTCTTCGAGGCCGGTGCGAGGTGAGGGCGTGCCACACGCCGCCGAAGGCGATCTCCTTGGAGCCGATCGCGATGCTCGCGGTCGCGGCGACGGCGAGGCCCAGCAGTGCCGGCCCGACGAG
Organism: Umezawaea sp.; assembly: GCA_039922235.1. Lineage (GTDB taxonomy): Bacteria > Actinomycetota > Actinomycetes > Mycobacteriales > Pseudonocardiaceae > Umezawaea. The sequence goes on along the minus strand of JBDSAJ010000422.1, from coordinate 2,508 downwards.
CCGCCGACGGCGCTGCCGTGGTGTCGAACCCCGCGTGGCGAGGTGAGCCTGACCGATGTACTTCGGGTTTCCGCACGGTCACACCCCCGGTGGCGCGCGGGCCGCGCATTCCACCGTTCGAGGGCCTTTTCGCCACGCTCTTCGCAATGTTGATCAGTGAAGCCGGCTACTTACCGAAGCCGGCCAATCACCGGATAAGCGACGAAGGAGCGTCGGAACCGAATCCGACGCCCCTTCGTTGACCTACGTAATTGGAGTGGTCGACACCCCTCAAAACCGCCGGTCAGCCCTGCTGGTGGTAAGCGTCCAGGACCTCGGCCGGGATACGGCCGCGATCGGACACCTTCATGCCCTGCTTGCGGGCCCACTCGCGAATGGCCTGGTTCTGCTCCCTATCCGCCGATGCCGGACGAGCAGCGGTCTTAACCCCGGCCGGACGACCAGGCCCCCTCTTGCGACCACCGGCGCGACGCGCACTGGTCACGAAGTCCGCGAGCGCGTCGCGGAGCTTGCCTGCATTGTCCGGAGAAAGGTCGATCTCATAGGCGACGCCGTCCAAGCCGAAGCCGACGGTCTCCTCTGCCCTGGATCCGTCCAGGTCATCGACCAGGGTCACGGTGACCTTCTGCGCCATGCGTATCCTCCTGGACTCGAATGCGCGGTACTGCAACCCCGACCGCGACGAAAACAATGTCGTTGTGCAGGTTAGCGCAGAACTGCGGATATGCACCTGCCAACGCCCGAGACGTTACTTCATTCAGGCCTCACGAGGGCTGAATCCGGGCATCTACGCGCGCAAGACGTCGAAGAGTAGTCGACCGATACCATTCCAACACCCACGCTCGGTGGCATTCCGCGGTGCCGTGATCGCGGAAAGACCGCCCCCGCCACGTGGCCCTGGCCTGCGCATCCAGTGGTTCCCGCGGCTGGACGAGGTGTTCCGGAGTTGTTCGCCCAGCACGCCTGAGCACCGGAACTTGCCACAACGGTGGCGCAAGAACTCTACCGATCGTCGGAAGTGATCTTCTTGTCGGCAGCTTCGAACAACGAGCCCGTACATCGCGAGAGCAGTCCACTCGGCGAGTGGAGCTGTCCATACCACCGGCCGCACAACCGACGAAGGCCGGGTCGTGCTGTTAGCGGTCAATCCCGCGGTGGAGTGAGGGGGCCGCGAACACCCACGCGCGCAAGGACTCGCGCGTTGCAACGGCCGCAACGCTACTTCACCCGAATCAGCGGTTGCGGAAGGGGCTCCTGTGGCGAACGCCGCCCATGCGGTTGGTGATAACCAGTGGTCCACCGATGGCGTGAACCCGGCGAATTCGGGTATCCATCATCACCCGATCGGTATCCGGAGTGACGACCGCCACGACCGGCGGAAAACGTGGTCGACGACTCGATCCGGTGCTTCCAAACGGAAAGCGCTTGCAGTTCAGCGACGTGCGAGGGCTCACGACACCGGTTTCACCGGAACGTGAGCACTCCTGAACCAACCGGTCCGCGCTGTCCGGTTCCACCGTGTTCACGGCACTTCGACCGGATACCGATACCGGTCGCAACAGCCAATCAGGTCCTGTTTTTCCCGTGATCGCCGCTTGGTCCGGACGGAGGAAGGTGTCGAACTGTTCGAACGCGGACCCCTGTTGAGACGCGGGTGAATTCGGGCGGAACTGTCGGGGGCCCTCGGTAGGTTGGGCGGGTGACGAGCGCCGAAGACCGACCTCACCACGGCATCAACCACCACGCCCGCCGCGCGAGTTCCTTCGGGAGACGGGCTGCCGACTACGCCGCGCACCGCCCGGGCTACCCGGTCGCCGCGGTGCGCTGGGCCTTGGCGCCGGTGGCCACGGGCGGGCCGCTGCGCGTGCTGGATCTGGCGGCGGGCACCGGGAAGCTGACCGGTGTGCTGTGCGCCGAGGGGCACGAGGTCACCGCGGTGGAGCCCGACGAGGCGATGCTCTCCGAGCTGGTGCGGCTGAACCGCGGCGTGCGGGCGCTGCCCGGCACGGCGGAGCGCATCCCGCTGCCGGACGGCACCATGGACGCGGTCGTGGTGGGCCAGGCGTTCCACTGGTTCGACCCCGAGCCCGCGATGGCCGAGATCGCACGGGTGCTCCGTCCCGGCGGCGTCGTCGCCGCCTTGTGGAACGGCCACGACGAGCGGGTGCCGTGGGTCGCCGAACTCGACAAGGTGAGCCGGTCCACCATCAACGCCTCGGACCTCATGGCCAACCGGGACCTGCAGGCGGCCCACCCGCTGTTCCGCGAGCCCGCGGAGGAGGTGTTCCCGCACTCGCAGCGCCGGACCGCCGAGTTGCTGGTGGCCACGATCGGCACGACCTCGCACGTGCTGGTCGCGCCGGAACCCGAGCGCGCGGAGCTGGTCGCGGACGTGCTGGCGTACCTGAAGTCCCGCCCCGAGACCGCGACGGGCGAGTTCGACGTGCCGCTGCTCACGGTGGTGCGGCGGCAGGTGCGCCTCTGACCGGCCGTGGGGTCGTCCCCGCA
>JBDSAJ010000421.1:0-18266 GCA_039922235.1 Umezawaea sp. | reverse complement strand
TGGCCGGTGTCGACCGGTGGGTGTGCTGATCGTGGTCGCGCCCTGGTGCCGGTGGGCTGCGCGGGGCAGCCGGGGCCGGTCCGTGTGAGCGTGTCCCTCCGGACGCTGGCCGGCACGACCGTGAGGTTGTGTCGGGGAGGGTGCCCCGCGTCGCCTGGGCGCGGGGCGTGGTGGTTGCCGCCGGGTGGGTCCGGTCGTGGACCGGTCCCGGCTGATCTGTGTGGCCGTGATGACCGCGCCCGCTTCGAGTGTGTCCACGACCGTGCGGATCACCATGACACTGCTGGTCCGGTCGGTGACGGTCGTGGCCTGGTGGGTCAGGCCGCGGGCGGCGATGCGCTGCCACGCGCCGGTGTCCCGGTCGCCCTGGTAGCCGCACGACCCGCAGACCGCCCACTTCCAGCCCGGCACGGTGGGCCGGTCGGGTGCCTTGCGGTGCCGCAGCGGGACCAGGCACCGCGGGCAGTGCTTGGAGGTGTTGCGGGCCGGGACGGTGACCACGGCGATACCCGCCTCGGCGGCCAGGTGCCGCATCCGGTCCACGACCCGCCCACGCACCTGCTGGGACAGGCGGGTATTCATGGTGCGGCCCATACCTCGGGCTTCCATCGACCGCAGGTCCTCGACATGGATCACGGTCGCGGTGGCGGCGATGGCCTGATCCACCGTCCACCGGGCGGCGGAGCACGCGAGGGCGTCGTTGAGGTTGGACCGGCGAGCGGACACGTGCTGGATCTCGTCCCGTACCGCGGTGTGTTTGGCCTCCAGCGCGTGGTTCTCACGGCCGTCGATGAGCCGCTGGTAGTGGTCGGCTTTGGTGTGCAGGCGTTCGGACATGCGGCGTAGCCGGTGCTGCTTGGCCTGCACACCGCCCGCCCGGAACATGCCCCCGGCACCCAATGCGGTGATACGGCCGTCGGCGTGCAGTCGGGCGGCCCCGGCGGACAGCAGGGTGTTCAGGCCCCAGTCCACCCCCAGCGCGACGGTGTGCCCGGTGCGTCGGGTCTTCGGGACCGGGTGGGTGTAGGCGAGATCGGCGCGTACCCGACCTTGGTGGACACGCAAGGTGGGCAGGTGCAGCACCGCCCCGGCGGGCACTGTGGGCGGCAGCGGGACGGGACAGGCCACCCACGTCCAGTCCTGATAGGACCGGGGGTCGGGTCGGGTGGGTAGTTGCAGCCGCAATACCACCCGTCCTGGATCATCCGCGCGTTCGATGGTGGCCTGCTGTCGGTCGCACGCCGACAACAACAGCATCCGCGCCGCGCTGGGTGCGGGCTCCAGTTCGAACACGTCCCCCGGCAGCCGCCCGTGCTTGCGGGCGAAGGCAGCGATCTGCCGGGTGCGGGAGCGGATCACACCGGAGGGCAGGACCGTGCCCGCAGGTACCGCTTCACGGACGGCATCCCACTCCAGTGGGGTGCGCTGGGCCGGATCGGCGGGCCACGTCGCGAGCACCCCCGCGGTCAGTTGGGCGCGCCACGTCGCCGACCGCAACGTCCGCCCCGCCTGTTCCTGGGCCAGGCGCACGATCCGGTCGTTGACCGTGACCTCCGCCGGTGGTGCGACCGTCCAGCCCAGACGACGCAACGCCATCCACGCGTTCGACGGCAACCTTCGACCACCCGCGTCCACACCAGAGGCGAGCACATCCACGTCGACGGTGTTCCAGTGCTCGGCCAGCAGACCGGCGACCATCCCGGACACCAGAGCAGCGCACCACCCGACACGCTCGGCCAGCACAGCGGCCGACAAGAGTTCACCGGACTTCTCGACCACCCCGGCACGCAACACGGCACGGGCACACGCGGTACGGGCGATCTCACCCTCCGCCAGCGGAAGCGTCCGGCTCACACGGCCCCGTCTTCGCAGCGCCGACCGGTCTCGGAGAGCAACCACTCGCGGGCCTGCCCGAACCTCAGACCGCACCACCACCCGGCCACTGTGGTCGTCAACGACCCGACGTCCTCACGCGGTTCGTCCCGGCCACCGGACTTCCTCGGATGCGACACCGCCACGAGCACCGCGTGCACCGCGAACAGCCACCACGACCGGCCGCGCCCGAACCCGGCCGGCCGATCCCCACGCGTCACCCGCGCCACCGTCACACCACCATCGCAGACCACCGCCGGCAGCCGGAGCCGGTTCAGTCCCGGCCGGTTCCCCCGGAGCCCGCGACCACGATCCTCGTCCACCGCCACAACCTTACCCGAGGAGGCCGCCCGCGGTTTCTCCTGCCGCCCGGCGAGAGGCCCCTTGCCCGTTCGACCCGGACACCCGCACAGACAACACCTCCCCCCAGACACGAGAAACCACGGAACCGTTGCCACGCTTCACTGTTCTCCACCTCACCCCCAGGACAACCGACGTCTACACCCCCACCCGGCGGAACGGCATCCTGCCATCGATCACCCACCGACGAAGCACCATCGGGTCGATATCCGGACATTGCGCGTCCGTGGACATACCCAGCACCCCCACGCCTATCGCCGTACACAGTAAAACTAGGGATCGCCAACGAAGATGGTGAGCCTGGCTGAACGGCGGCATCGGGCGCGGTTGGCATTCGCAGGGCACGATCGCGTCCGGAGTCTTCGCGCCGGCCAACCAGATCCGCTTCGCCGACATCGACGGTGACGGTCGCGCCGACTACCTCGACGTCGATCCCGCCACTGGCGCCACGAAGGCCTGGCTCAACGTCGCATAGCGGTATCCATCGTCGGGGCCGTGGAGGGGGTGGTCCTTGACCCAAGGTCGACCTCACCGTGATCGGTGTAGCAGTGGTGGTGGGTTTGTGCGGACAGTTCCTCGACCGTGCCGGCTCCAGCGTCACCACTCGGGCCAGTGCGTGTTCCGGATGACGCGAGGAGCACGGGTGCCGAGCAAGATCGCCTCGAAACCCTCGGTGACGGTGTCGCCGATCTCGAGCATCTCGACGTCGTCGTAGGACGCCACCTTTCCTTTCTCCCCAACGAAAACGCAGCTGGCGGAGACCCACTCCGCCAGCGGGTAGAACCGCTGGCCGAACAGCCCTTCCAGCTCACGGGCGATGTCGATCGCGCCGGCACCCGCCAGTTCGGGGTCGAACGACAGAGCGGCCCGGAACTGCGCACGGGGCGTCGGCTGCACGCTCAGGTCGCCCAGGGCCTCCAGCAGTTCCCGCGCCACGTCGGACAGGTGGTAACCCTCACTGCTCAGTACCTCGTCCCAAGGCCCGATGTCGACGTGGCGACCCCGTGTCCAGCCACTGGCCTCGAGGACAGCGACCAGCTCAGGGGAGAAGCTGTCGACGACCGACATGAGAGACCACCTTTCACCACGAGATCCCGAGTGCGCGCAACAACGGTTGACAATAGTCGGGGCAGGGCGTCATCCACGTGCCGTGCTTGGTGGTCGGGCTGTTGATCGGTTTCACGTGGACTGCCCTGGACGAACCGCCGTGCATCGCCGCGGGGCCTTCCTCGGCGATGGCCTTGGAGATGGCGTTCACCTCGGCGCACGATCCGTGCCTGCCACCGACCGGCGAGATGTTCTCCATCTCGGCCCGCAGGTGGTCGGGTAGGGGCACGCCTTCGCTGCTGTGCGCGTAGTACTTCTTGCCGGACGGTGACGTGTACTCGGCGGCGACGCGTGGTGTCGCGGCCTGGTTCTCGCCGCGCAGGGTGTCGGCGTACTGACCCAGCGGGCACTTCTCGAGCCCGAGCGGGTCCGCCCACGCCGTCGGGTTGGGCACGTATGCGCTCGGGTTCGGGCCGCCCTCCAAGCCCAGCGGGTCGTTGCTCTGGTAGCGGCCGGACTCCGGGTCGTAGTACCGGTGGTAGTTGTAGTTGAGCCTGCTCTCCGGGTCGTGGTACTGGCCGGGGAAGCGCAGCGGGCAGATGATGCCCGCGTCGGCGGCACGGGCACCCCACAGCGACTCCTCGCCGCGCCACGCGACCGCGCCCGCCGAGTCGACCAGTTCGGTGGCCGTGCCGACCAGGTCGGTGACGATGGCGTAGAAGCGGGCGTCGACCTCGCCCCGGTCGAGTTGGCTCACCGGGCGGAACGTCCCTGGCTCGTACTCCCACGTCGTGGCTTCGCCGCCGCGGGACTGCTCGACGAGCGTCCTGTCGTCCCAGTGGAAGACCGTTTCCTCGGCCACGCTCACGCCGTCCGGGGCGAGGCGCTGCTTCGCGAACCGGCGGCCGAGCGCGTCGTACCGATAGCGCCAGCGGGTGCCGTCCGGTGTGGTGAGGGCGACCAGCCGGTCGTCGGCGTTCCAGGTGTAGTGCCAGACGTCCGCCTTGCGGGACAGGCGGGTCTGCCTGCGCATGATCACGCGGCCCTGCTGGTCGTGCTGGTAGTGCACGGTTCCGGCGCGCCGCAGGAGGGTGCCCTCGTACTCGCGGGGTCCGGCAGCCGACTCGCCTGGCGCGGTGGGCCATGCGGCGTGGACGATGTTGCCCGCTCGGTCGTACCGATACTGCTCGGTGCCGGTCGCGCCGCGCACCCCGGTCACCCGGCCGCCGGGGTCGAGGTCGAAGTCGCGGGGGCCGGTGAGCTGGTCGACCACGCCGTCGAGGTAGCCGTCCGACCGGTAGCGGTACGACCGGCGCAGCAACAGCTCGCCCTGCCCGTGCGACACCGCCTGGGTGCGCAGCCGGTGGTTGCCGTCCCAGGTCTGGACGAGCGTGGCGGCACCGAGATCACGCTCGACCTCCCGGCCCGCGAGGTCGTGCCGGAACCGCACGGTGCGCCCCGCGGTGTGCAGCGCGACCGGCCGGTTCGCCGGGTCGTACTCCCACGAACTGTCCACTCCGGACGGCGTGGTGCGGCCGATGCGCCTGCCCAGCAGGTCGTAGCGCGACGCCACGGTCATGCCGTTCGTCGTCTCCTCGACGACCCTGCCGAGGACGTCGCGCACGAAAACCGTGTCCGCGTCCGGGTTGGTGGCGCGCAGCACCCGGCCCAGCTGGTCGTACGCGAACGTGGTCAGGATGCCGTCCGCGACCTCCTCGATCACGTTGCCCATGGGGTCGTGCCCGTACCGGCACGTCTCGTTCGCACCGTTCGTGCGCGCGATCAGCTGGCCCGCGGCGTCGCGTTCGTAGGTCTGCACGCGGCCGTCGAAGTCCGTCTCACGCACCAGCCTGCCGCCCGCGTCGTACTCGTAGCGCCAGACCAGGCCCTGCGGGTTGGTGATCGACGTGGGCCGCAGTTCGGTGTTGTAGCCCAGCTCCGTGCGGGCGCCGTCCGCCGCGATCTCCGTCAGCGGCAGGTCGAAGCAGCCGAACTCGGTGGTGCTGTCCCGGCCCTGCGGATCGGTCCTGCGGACCGCGTTGCCCTCGCCGTCGTAGTGCCAGCGCTCGGTCGAGCCGTCGGGAAGTTTGCGCGACAACGGTTTGCCCTCGACGGTCCACGACAGCCGCGTGGCACCGCCCGCGGGGTCGGTGATGACCGAGACCCGGCCCAGGACGTCGCGCTCGTAGGTGGTGGTCGCGCCCATCGGATCGGTCGCCGCCAGCAGGAGACCCGCCGCGTCGTGTCGCAGCGTGCTGGAGTGGCCGAGCGCGTCGGTGATCGTCGCGAGGTTGCCGCGGTCGTCGAACGCGTAGCGCGTGCGCACGCCGGTGGGATCGGTCACCGACGTGCGGTTGCCGCGGTCGTCGTACTCCTGCGTCCAGACCGCGCCGTCGGGTTCCACCACCGTCGTGGGCGAGCCGAACCCGTCGTGCTCGACGCGCAGTGCGTTGCCGTCCGCGCGGGTGAACGTCGCCAGGTTGCCGTCCGCGTCGTACTCGCACCGCACGGTGCGGCCGAGTGGGTCGGTGCGGGAGCGCAGCCGGTGGTGGGCGTCCCATTCCGACGTCACCGCGTTGCCGAGCGGGTCGACCTCGCGGACCACTTGGAGCAGCTCGTTCAGCTGGTAGGTGGTGGTGTGCCCGAGCGAGTTGGTCGACTTGGTGACGAGGGCGGCCCGGTCGTACTCGAACGTGTAGCTGAGGAAGCCGTCCTTGCCGTCACCGCGGACGCACCGGCCTTCGTCGTCGTACGTGAAGCGGTACCAGACGCCGTTGCGGTCCTCCCAGCGGACGACGCGGCCGTCCGCGTCGTAGTCGTACCGCATCGTCAACGCCGAGGAGTTGGTGACCTCGGCCAGCTCGCGGTCGCGGTAGTGGTAGCCGACCAACGGCACGTCGGCGCCGTCATCGCGGCGCAGGCCGATCCCCGTGATCAACCCGTCCGCCGTGTCGACCCGGAGGCGGTAGCCGCCGGAGTGGCGGATCCCCGTGATCGTGCCCGCCGCGTCGTAGTCGACGTCGATCCGGTTGCCGTTGCGGTCGGTCATGGCCGTGATCGGCAACCGGGTGGATCCGTTGGCGGCGAAGTGCAGTGCCGTGCCGCGCTTGCGGTCGGTCACGGTGTAGCCGTCCGAGGAGCGGGCGAGCCGCAGCGGCGCGCCGACGGCAGGCAGCACGAACCCCGAGTCGCCGGGTACCGGGAACTTCAGCAGCATCCCGTCCGCGGCGGCGAAGTGCACCGCGTCCGGTTCGACCTCGATCTTCTGGTCCAACGTGGACGCCCAGGACCGGCCGAACCACCGGCCGACGCGGTGCGATGACCGGTGCGTGCGGGCGATCACGAGCGGCAGCGCGCCAGGCAGGTCGACGTCGGTGTACGTCGTCAGCATCATGCCGGTGGACACGTCCACCGGGTCGCCGGCCGCCGGGGTGCCCTCGTTCGGCTTGGAGTTCGCGTTGGCGTTCTCGTTGTGGGAGCTGATGGAGTCGTCGGCGCCGGCTGGTCGGGTGCCATCGCTGGTCGTGTTGTGCGGCTGCTCGCCCGCGTGCGTTCCGGAGCCGTCAGCAGACGTCGTGGTCGTGCCGCTCTCGTGCGGCTCGACGGCGCCCGACGTGTGCGTCTCGCCGCCATGTCCGCCGGTGTGCGGCTCGGCCGAGGAGACGTGCGTGCCGCCGCCTTCGCCGTGCGGCACGTGCGGTTCCCCGCCGCCACGCCCGTGCAGGGTGTTCATGACCTTCTGGATGCCCTGCCAGATCTCCTCGAGCTTGCTCATGATCGGCCGCAGCTTCTCGACCGAGTTGATCAGCTTCTTGATCGTGGCGCCGATCTTCTCCGTCCACGCCGCGACCTGCTCGACGACCTGCGCCACCACGACGGGGGTGCCGAGCCCGAGCGTGAACACCTCTTCCAGCGCGTCCTGGATGAAGTCGCCGATGGCCTGCGTGACCATGTCCCGCACCAACGCGCGCACGACGCCCGTGATGATGCCGACGACCTTCACGACCGTGCTGATGGCGTTCGCGCACGTCACGATCGTGGAGAGCCCGTTGAGCTTGCCCTCGACGTGCTTGCGGTAGGCGTCGGCGGCCGGTCCCGACCAGTTCGCGGTGTCCTTGGCGACCGCGTCCGCGAGGGTCTTGCCCGCGTCCTGGACGGCCTTCGCGACGTTCGCCCACGTCTGCGAGTACGCGGCGATCTGGTCACCGTCGCCCGCGAGCTGGTTCAGCGCGTCCTGCAGCGGTTTGACGTGTTCGATCAGCCAGTTCAGGCCGTACGAGATGAGCGTGCCGACCGGGTTCATCGCCATGGTCAGCAGGTCCATGCCCGCGCCGAGCGCGGAGATGCCGCCCTCGATCCAGCTGCCCGACTCGACCGCGTCGTAGACCCCGGCGGCGTCGTCGAACAGGTTGATGCCGGTGTGCCAGTTCGTGGAGTCCTGCTTCTGGGCCAGGAGGGGGTTGCTCACGACACCCTCCCCTGGATCGCGGTGAAGCTGCCCGCCACCTTCTGGTCGACCGTGTCGTAGTGCTCGGCGGTCGCCTTGACCTCGTTCGCCATGTCGGTGAGAGCCTCCTGGGCGGCCCGCAGCGTGAGCAGACCGGGAGCGCTGACCGCCATCACGATCGGCACGAACAACGGGCCGCAGATCATCCCGTAGGCCTGCACGCCCATGGTGACCTGCTGGGCGGCGTCCATGGCCTGGCCCATCGCGTCGGCGGCCTTCTGCACGGCCGCGACGTGGGATTGCAGCTCGCTCGCGGTGACCTGGTAGCCGGTCATCGATCCATCACCGACCCGAAGCCCTCGTCATCGTCGGACTTGGGCGGTGGCGGCGGGTTCTCGTCGGTCAGCGGCTCGGGGAACTTGGCGCGGTAGGTGCCGACGATGGTGTCGACGGTCTGCCTGTCGTCACCGATCGTCTCGGCCATCACCTCGGCCAGCTTCTCCGGCAGCTTGGCCTGCGCTCGGCGCATCGTGAGCAGGACGGCCTTCGCCAGCTCGTCGTGGTCCTTGACGCGCAGGTCCGTGACGTTGCCGCTGGAGTCGATCGTGACGGTCACCGGCCCCTCGGTGTCCGTGACGTGGATCTGCTGCGCCTGCACGCGCATCTCCTGGTAGCGCTCGGCTTTCGCCTTGGCCCGCGCCACCCACGCGTCGATCCCCGCGCTCGCGCTTCCGTTCGGTGTCGGACCAGTCATCGCGATCCCCTCCGCCGAGTTGGGCGCTCCGTGCGACGAACACAGTGGGGTGCGCGTTCCCCTCGGTGCGGAGGAATTCCCGAGCGCCATCCGATTGGCCGATGACAAAGGGACTCTTTCCGTCAAACCGCCCGATTGTCCCGGCCGTGGAAGGCATGAGGGCCTCCGTGGCTGGGCGTGGACGTCGCAGTCCACACCGAACCCGGAGGCCCTCACCTATTCCGAGATCATCCGATCTGGTGTCGCCCTGTTCCTGACCTCTGTGGTCAGTGCGGCTAGTCCCGCGTCCACTTCTGGCTGCTGCCGCCGTTGCAGGTCGAGATGTCGATCAGCGTGCCGTTCCCGGTGCCTGCCCCGATGGCTTCGAGGCACAGTCCGGACTGCGTGCTGGTGATCGTGCCGGTGGCGTTGAGCGTCCACTTCTGGTTGTTGCCGCCGTTGCAGGTCCAGATCACGACCTTGGTACCGGGGCTGGTGCCCTGGCCGGAAGCGTCCAGGCAGTCCCCGCCGTAGACCCGCAGTTCGCCTGCGCTGGTGGAGGTCCACTGCTGGTTCGAGCCGCCGTTGCAGTCCCACAACTCCACCTGGGTGCCTGCCGTCTGCGACTGGCCCGGCACGTCCACGCACCGCCCGGAACCGACCCCGGTGATCGTCGCGGTCGTACCGCCGCCTCCGCCGCCGCTGCCAGGGGTGATGGACAGGTTGTCGAACTGCGCCGTCTCACCCTGGCTGGTCGCGTAGCCGATCTGCCCCGCGCCCCACGTGCTGTCGTTCGCCGACCCGACCGTCGTGCCGTCGATGGCGGCGGTGATGGTGCTGCCCGCGAAGGTGAGTGAGAGGGCGTGCCACCTGTTGGTGCCCAGTGCCGCGATCGTGCCCCGTGCGAGGGTGGCGACGTTGCCGTTGGTGTTCGAGTTCAGGATCGACCACGCCCCGGTGTCGCTGACGCGGAGGTGGTAGGCGTTCAACCCGGCGGCTCCGGTGTACCCCTGGCTGCTGGCGCGGCCGATCAGCTCCGCATACCCGGACTTTTCGAGCAGCGCGTCGGACGAGATGGTGTAGTTGCTCCAGCTCAGGTCACCGAGCAGGGCGTGCGGATCGGACAGCGTGTCCCAGGTGATCGGGGCCTGCGCGCTCATCTGGCGCACGCACCGGCCCGTTCGGCCGCCGCCACAGCCCGCCACCTCGAAGGCACCCTGCCAGTCCATCAGGTACTTGGCCTCGGTGCTTGCGGCGTTGCTGTCGAAGGAGTCGCTGTACGGCAGGTTCAGACCAGCGGCGCCGGGGCCCGCCGCGGTGCCCTTGGCCTGGCCGGTCGTGGTGGTCAGGGTGTAGACGTACCCCGGCTGCACGGTCAGGCTGTAGCCGCCGCCGGACGGGGTGAGGTCGGTGGTGTGCGTGAAGTAGTCCGCCGAGTTGGCGGAGTTGAGGTTGGTGGCCCACACGTGCACGGTGCCCGCGGACAGGCCACCGGCCACGCTGAAGTTCAGCGTCTGCGGTCCGCTTGCGTCCACCGTCTCGACGACCGTGCTGTAGTCGCTGTTGTTCGTGGACTTCAGCGAGACGTAGCTGCCGTTGTTCCGGTTGCCGCCGAGGTAGCCGCTGGAGCTGTCCAGGTACCGCCATCCGGGAGCGGTGAACTGGGTCGTCTGTGCCGTCACCCAGGCGTTCTTGCCGATCGTGTAGTGACCGGACCACGGCTGCGCGGCCACCGCGACGCCCATGGTCGGGTAGGGCAGGTTCGGGGTGAGCGCGGCGATCACCGGCCAGTTGAGGTACGCGGTCATCTTCCCGTCGATGTAGCCGCGGTTGATGCCGCGCGCCATGGCCTGCGCGCCACCGTTGTAGTCGTCCGAGCCGTTCTCACTGGCCCACAACGTCTTTCCGGAAGACGTGGCGGCCGACGACACGCTGCAGTTGCTCTGGGCCGACCGGTAGCCACACGGGTAGTGCGCGCCGATGACGCTGATGGCCGAGGCGAAGGCCGGGTTGGAGTTGATGTCGTTGGCGATGCCCCAGTCCGAGTCGGAGCCGACGATCTTCAGCGCGGAGTAGCCGCTGGAGTTGAGCGTGGAGCGCAGGTTCTGGTACCAGCCGACGTTGTAGTTGCGCTCGTTCCAGCCGCCGAGGTAGTCCATGGTCAGGTTGTGCTGCTTGGCGCAGCCCAGCCAGGTGGTCAGGTAGTTGATCATGTCGGTGGACCAGAAGTTGCCCCCGCCGATCCAGCCGGGCGCGCCCCAGGCGAGGCCGTAGAGCTTGATGTTCGGGTTGCGGGCCTTGGCCTGCTCCGCGAGCCAGAACTCGTAGCCGACGTCGCAGTTGACGGCACCGCGCGTGTGCTCCACGCTCGGCTCCGCGCCGGAGGTGGAGTTGGTGTCTCCGCCGATCTCGATCTTGAGCATCTGCTCGGCCGCGCCGTATCCCGGCTTGAAGAGGTAGTCCAGGATCTGGCTCCGCTCGGGCTCGGGGTAGTCGATCAACAGGCGGGAGTTGCCGCCTCCGCCGCTGATCGCCCCCACTCCGTCGAAGGTCCGCCCACCCGACGAGCCGTTGATCGTGATCGACGTCGCGGCTTGGGCCGGTGCGGCGGTGATGCCCAGGACGCCGCCGGCGGCCAGGGCGAGGCCGCACAGTGCGGTCGCCGGGGCACGCAGGCGCCGGAGTATCCGAGTGAATCCCGACATTGACGATGTTTCCCTTCTCAGGACAGAGGTTTCTCGCGGTCGGCACGGGTGGGCGCCGGCCACGGACACCAAATGGGCGTGAGCGCGGGGACAAACAACGGCGTAATACCGTCGAGCAGGGAAAGCAGCGGTCGGCCCGGAATTCGCTCCTTGGAAGACTGTGCACCACACGTAACTCCCTGCCGCCGTATGTGTCAAGATGTGTCGGCGTTGGAGAGTGTCACCGCAGCTGAGCGCTTTGCTGTCGGTTTGACCTGCTAAAACCTGCTAAATATTTGTGCTCAAGACCGAAGGTCTTTGTAGTCCGGGCAAGAATTCGGACATGCCGTTGACCACCCTTGTATCCGGGGCGTAACATTGGGTCGGATACAAGGGTGAATTGATTCCGCGCCTCTCATTGGGCGGTCAGCGGAGCCGAAACAGGACCAGGTTCGGCAGTTCGACGCCGTTTCGCACGCCTATTCCGTTCCGTCCGTTTCGCCCTATGAGTTCTATTCATCACGCCGTCACGGCACCGTGGCGCGGTACGCAAGGGAAGCCGATGGGAACACGAACCGGACCAGGCAGGCTGCTGATGGCAGGCGCGGCAGTGGTGCTGGCCCTTCCACTGCTGACGCCCGTCGCGGGCCACGCCGCCTTGGCCACGTCGTTGAGCGTGGATTTCGCCTCGAAGCGGGGGCCGTCGATCGGGGTGGGGGAGGGATTCCTCTACGGCATCTCCTCGGACGGCACCCAGCCGGTGGACCAGTTCCTGCAACCACTGGGGATCACCGCGTTCCGCGGCGGCGGCTGGTTCTCCGGCGGCTGGATCAAGGACAACTACAAGTACGGATCCGCCACCCAGGCCGACATCAACTCGATGACCTCGCAGGCCCGGCGACTGACCCAACCGCCGTACCACGCGCAGTACCAGGCGCTGCTCACCGACATCTACGGCCTGAACGGCGGACAGCCGTCGAACACGACGTACCCGTGCGACAACGGCAACTGCTCCAACTGGATCAGCTTCATCGACGCCACGGTGGGCGCGTTGCAGGCGTCGGGGCTGAAGTTCGCCTACGACATCGACAACGAGCCGGACATCTCCGTGTTCTGGACGCGGGGCGTGAACAGCGCCCAGTACTTCCAGATGTGGGACACCGCCTACCGGGAGATCCGCCGTCTCGCGCCGGGAGCGCAGATCGTCGGCCCGTCGTTCGCGTACACACCACAGGGCCGACCGGACCAGTGGCGGACCTGGCTGGCGCACGTGAAGGCGGCCGGGACGGTGCCGGACATGATCACCAATCACGACGAGGGCGACGTCGACGACCCGGTCACCGTCTCGCAGTCCCTGAACAACGCGCTGGCCACGGCGGGGATCGGCGCGCTGCCGCTGTCCGCGAACGAATACCAACCGGCCGACCGGCAGACCGCCGGTGTGACCGCGTGGTACCTCGCGCGCTTCGCCCAGTCCGGGCACACCAACGCGATGCGCGGCAACTGGGTCTGCTGCATCACCCCGAACCTGACCGGCGTGCTGACCCAGAACGGCGGGACGTGGCAACCGACCGGCAACTGGTGGGCCCTCCGCGACTACGCCGACCTGACCGGAACCCTCGTGTCCACCTCGGGCCAGGTCGGCTCGATGGCGATCTCGGCGTCCGAGGACGCCACCGCCAAGCGGGCGGTCGCGATCATCGGGGACTCGAACGGGTACACCGGCGCCTCGTCCGTGACGTTCAACGGCCTCGCGTCGATCCCCTGGCTGGCGAACAACGGCACCGTGAACGTCACCGTAAACCGCATTCCCGACCAGGCGCCGCTGTCCGCGCCGCAGGTCGTGTACAACCAGAACGTCAGCGCCTCCAACGGATCGATCACCGTACCGTTCACGTTCCAGGCGTCGCACGACGCGTTCGCCGTTTACCTGACGCCTGCTTCGTCGAATGGTGGCGGCTTCCCCAGCGGCTACCACCAACTCACGGTTGCCAACAACGGCCTGTGCCTCGACGTGTACGGCGCCAGCTCGAACGCCGGTGCCGTGATCGACCAGTGGACCTGCAACGGGCAGGCCAACCAGCAGTTCGAGTTCGTGCCGTCCTCCGGCGGCTACGGCGAACTCCGGGCGCGGAACTCCGGTCAGGACGTGACGGTCGCCAACGGCTCCACCGCCCAAGGCAGCCCGGACATCGTCCAGGGAGCCCCGAACGCCGCGGCCGCCGGCCTGTGGCAGCCGGTGCAGCAGTCCGACGGCTCATACGAGTTCCGCAACCAGAACAGCGGCCTGTGCCTCGACGTTTACGGTGCAGGCAGCAACCTCGGCCAGCAGTTGGACCAGTGGCCGTGCCGGAACGTTCCGGGCACCAACCAGGACTTCGTGCTCCGCTGAACTGTTCCGCACCGGGTTCGACGGAGACCATCGGACCCGGTGCGGGGCAGGAGCAATGGCCCTGTCGAAGAAAAGCAACCCGACGAGCTGCGTGAGCCCAGTCGCCGGCGTCGGCGGATGTCGGAGCCGGGTGACCGCTGCCTGATCGCTGGTCGGGTGTTGGACGACGACGCCAGTCCCGAAGCCGTGCCGGGCAGGGTGCGCTGGGTGCTTTCGGGCACTTCGCGTGCCACGCGATCGCCCACCTCGGCCCGCTACCAGCGTGTCCCGCAGGTCCGCTCGCTCGCCCTGGGGTGAACGCTATTTGATCACCCGGTACCGCAGGTGGTCGACGGCCGGGGAGAGGGGCGTCTCGACGCGCTCCAGCTTGATCGCCGAATCGAGCGTGGCGAAGAGCGGCGTGCCGCCGCCGACGAGCAACGGGACCACGTGCACGTGGATCTCGTCGACCAGGCCGAGCTGCAGGGCCTGCTGCATCACGGTGGCGCCGTGCAGGCCGACCCACTTGTCGCCTGCGGCCTTCCGGGCTTGTTCGATCGCGCTCGCGACGCCGTCGGTGACAAAGGTGTAGCCCACGTGGTCCTCGGCCGGCACGTGGTGGGTGACCACGAAGCTCCGGCTGCCGGGGACCGGACCGCCGGGACCCCACTCGTGCACGGTCTTGTCGAACGATGTGCGGCCCATCACCACGGCACCGCAGTGGGCGATCGCGTCCTCGAGGTACTTGCGGTCCGCGTCGATCGGGTCCTTGAACATCCAGTCGTGCAGGCTGTCGGCGCCATCGCCGAACGGGTTCTCGCGGCCGGCGTTCGGGCCGGTGAC
Source organism: Umezawaea sp. (assembly GCA_039922235.1). Taxonomy (GTDB): domain Bacteria; phylum Actinomycetota; class Actinomycetes; order Mycobacteriales; family Pseudonocardiaceae; genus Umezawaea. The sequence continues at coordinate 3,909 of JBDSAJ010000421.1, read as the reverse complement.
GTAGCCGTCGAGCGAGATCGACATGTCGCAGATGACCAGTCCCATGGTTCTTGTCCCTTCCGGATTCAACGTGCTCTCACTGAAGCGTCGAACGCGTGGAGCCCGTTTCGACAGCCTGGTCCAAGAAAATTCCGGTTGGGCCGCCTGCCAGACCGACACCGATGCCCCGTGGGCGCCTTGGAGTGATCTTTGTCGAGCTTGATCGACAAGGTGTTGCCAAGATGGCTAATCATGATAGCTTGTGGCTACTTTAATTAGCTAGCCACGGGAGACGTCGTGACCGAGCACCTGAACATCGCCGGCAACACCATCGCCTACGACGTGACCGGGCAAGGGCCACTCGTAGTCCTGGCGCACGGCATCGGTGACAGCCGCCACTCCTACCGCTTCCTCGCCCCGGCGTTGGCCGCGCAGGGCTATCGGGTCGCCAACGTCGACATCCGCGGGTGCGGTGACTCCGGCCTCGGCTGGGACGGCTACAGCCGTACCGACATCGCGGGTGACCTGGTCGCCGTGGTCCGTCACCTCGGCGGTCCGGCCGTGATCATCGGCCAGTCGATCAGTGGCGGTGCCGCGACCATCGCGGCCGCCACCGCGCCCGATCTGGTCGCCGGCATCATCGAGCTCGCGCCCTTCACCCGCGCGCAACCGTTCGACTTGGGTGGACTGCTGCGGGTGAAGCGCTTCCGGGCCGGTTACACGCAGATGGCGCAGGTCATCATGCGTGGAAAGCTCGCGAACTGGACGAAGTACCTCGATCTGGCACTGCCGGTCAAGCCCGCCGATTGGAGCAGCGAGTTGGCGCGCATCGAGGCGAAGCTGAGTGAGCCAGGCCGAATGAAGGCCCTGCAGTCCATGTGCAAGAACAGCCCGGTCGACGCCGGTGGGCAACTGCCCAACGTCAAGTGCCCGGTCCTGATCATCGAAGGCAGTGCCGACCCGGACTGGGCCGACCCGCGCGCCGAGGGGGAGAAGATCATCGCCGACTTGCCGCACGGGCTGGGTGAACTGGTGGTCATCGAGGGGGCAGGGCACTACCCGCACGTCCAGATGCCCGACAAGGTGCTCGAACTGAGTCTGCCCTTCCTGAGCAAGACGTTGACCCGTGCCTAGGGCCGGGCTCACCCCGGCAACGGTCACCGAGGCCGGTGCCGCGCTGGCTGATGAGATCGGGTTGGCGCAACTGACCATGGGCCTGCTCGCCGAACGGCTCGGAGTCAGGACCCCCTCGCTCTACAAGCACGTCGCGAGCCTGGCTGATCTCGTCCACCGCATCGCCGTCCAAGCCGGGAACGAGCTCGCCGACGCCATCCGCGACGCGACCCAGGGTCGGGCGGGCAGCGACGCTCTGACTGCCGGCGCGCACGCGATGCGGACGTACGTGAAAGAACACCCCGGCCGGTATGCGGCGGGCAACGCCGCCCGCCCGACCGGTCCCGATGACCCGCTCATCGCGGCAGTCGGTCGTGTGCTCGCCTCTTGGGCGGCCATGCTGCGCGGGTACGACATCGACGCCGGCCAGGAAATCCATGCCCTGCGGATGGTGCGCACCATCCTGCACGGCTTCGCGACACTGGAAGTGACCAACGGGTTCCAGATCGACGTAGGTGTCGAAGACAGCTTCAGCTGGATGATCAACTTTATTGATCACGGCCTGCGGTCCTTGGACGACTCCGGCTGATCCGCCGACGTCGATGACGTGTCGGGCGCCTCATCGCCCACTCGCGATCGGGCGGTGCCCTGGGTAGTCGACTGTCGCTTCGCCCACCAACATCCGGACCACCGGCCTGCAAGTCGACTGACGATCAACCTTTACCTGATCCTTCTACGAGGAGTTGCGAGGTCCGTGAGCGACCCGAACACCACCGACGAACCCGCTGACACCATGATCGAACGCCACGCGAGCTGGGCAGAACTGTTCTTCGACCTCGTTGTGGTAGCGGGCATCGCGGCCCTGGCGCATGTGCTCGGGTCCGAACTGGACGCTGCGGCGCTCGGTCTCTACACGTTGCTGTACTTGACTTTCTGGCTGTCGTGGACGACGTTCATGCTGTACGGCAACGTCGCGGCCGGAAAGACTCACGTGCTGCGACTGATGATCGGGATGTTCGGCCTCGGGGTGATGGTCGCGTCCGTACCGAGCGTGGCGCACTCAGTGCTGGGACATGACGGCGATGTCCGCCCGCTGACCGTCTTCGCGATCGCGTACATCGCCACACGCGTCTACGGGTCCCGGTCGTGGCGCCGGGGCGAAATACTCCTGGACTTCCCGGTGGTGCAGCACTCGGCAGGCTTGTTGCCCTGGATCGCGTCGCTGTGGATCGACCAGCGGTGGACCCTTGTGCTCTGGGCGGTGGGGATCGGCCTTGACCTGCTGCTGTTCCTGGTCGTGTCCGGCGACAAGATCCTCGAGCAGGCCCAGTCGAAATTCGCCCCTCGAGCCACGGCTCGGAGTCGGCAACGGCATGGTGCGCTCCTCGACGGGGGCGCGCCAGTGATCCACGGGGTGTCGGTCGATCCGGTGCACTTCTCCGAGCGACTCGGACTCTTCATGATCATCGTGCTCGGCGAGTCGGTCGTGCAGGTCGTCGGCGCCGCGGCCGATGTGCACTTCGACGTCGGCCTGCTGGCCACCGGACTTGCATCCTTCGTGCTGCTGGCAGGCATGTTCGGCCTGTCCGTCGTTTTCGGGTACGCCGGTTTGCCACACCTGCGCGCCGGTCGCATCCCCGCGCGCGCCGCCCTCGGCCTGCACTGCCTGGTCACCGGCGTAGCGGCCACGGTGGCCGTCTCGCTGTCGATGGTGGTGAAAAACGGTTCCGACCCGTTGCCCGACCAAGGACGCTGGTTGCTGTGCGGCGCAGTCGCGGCTTACTTCGCTCTCGGCGTGGTCACGGGCGTGGCCAGCCGCAGCTCCGATCTGCCGAGGACGATCTCGCGGATCATCACGGGCATCGCGATCCCGCTCCTGCTGGGCGTGCTTGCCGCAGGTGTCGGCGGCCGGACCCTGGTGGTCTGCATGGCCGTCGTGGTGCTTGCCCATCTTTGGTTCGAACGGCGACTGCCACCAGTCCGCCATCACGTCTGATCGTTTCAGGACCTCTTCGAGTACCAGGTTCATCGATCACCGTCCGATCGGGCCGTGGAATCCCGTCCACAACAGCTTGGCGACGTCCCTCCGGGCGTCGAGCACTTGCTTGCTCGGAACCTTGTCGATGTCGGTGTGACTCGACTACCAGACCGGGAACGGAGTGGAACCCGAACCACCACGGCGGGCCGTCGGCGAGGAAGCACTCGGCACCGGGCAGCGAACCCAGCGGCGACTTCATCACGACGAGTCGCCGTACCAGGTCCGGCCGCCGCAGGGCGAGCAGGAAGGCGATCGGGGAACCGGCGTCGATGGCGACCACGGCCGCGGTGGGGCGGGGTTGGGTGCGCTCAGCCCGCGTCTTGTGAGCGTTAACACAGCCTGCATCGCAATTCAAGGGCGCATATACCGTTGTAAAACATCCCTTGACGCTCTCAACTGTTAACGCTCACACTCCTCGGTGGTAAACGCTGGTGTTTCCGGCGGCGGCGGGACTCAGAGTGGAGCACCCCTGATGACGACAGCACAGCGGTCGGTCGGAAGACCAGGCCGACGGTGGATCAGTGCCCTGGTGGCCGCGGTGCTGCCGCTCACCCTCGGGGTCACGTTCTCCGCGGTGACCGCGCCCAGTGCGGGCGCTGTCGAAGGAGAGACCTGGGCGGACGATTTCGCCTCGACGACGCTCCGGCCGGAGTGGGAGATCGTCAACGAGGACCGGGACGCCTGGTCCCTCCTCGACGGGTCCCTGCGGGTCACCGGCCAGACCGGTGACACCTACCAGGCGGTCAACACGGCCCGGAACGTGTTCATGGTCGACATCC
>JBDSAJ010000420.1:0-5533 GCA_039922235.1 Umezawaea sp. | reverse complement strand
GCCACGGTCGGTGACGGTGGTGGCCTGGTGGGTCAGACCGCGGGCGGCGATGCGCTGCCACGCGCCGGCATCGCGGTCGCCCTGGTAGCCACACGAACCGCACACAGCCCACTTCCAACCCGGCACGGCAGGCCGGTCGGGGGCTTTACGGTGCCGCAACACCTCCAGGCACCGCGGGCAGTGCCTGGAGGTGTTGCCCGCCGGGACGGCGACCACGGCGATACCCGCCTCGGCGGCCAGGTGCCGCATCCGGTCCACGATCCGCCCACGCACCTGCTGGGACAGACGCGTGTTCAGGGTGCGGCCCATACCGCGTGCTTCCATCGACCGCAGATCCTCCACATGGATCACCGTCGCTCCGGCGGCGATGGCCTGATCCACCGTCCACCGGGCGGCAGACCACGCGAGGGCGTCGTTGAGGTTCGACCGGCGCGCGGACACGTGCTGGATCTCGTCCCGCAGCACCTGCAACTTGGCCGTCAGAGGGTGTTCGGCGTCATCCGCGGCCAGCCCGCTGGTAGTGGTCGGCTTTGGCGTGCAGGCGCTCACTGTGTCGGCGCAGCCGGTGCTGCTTGGCCAGCACACCACCCGCCCGGAACATGCCCCCGGCACCCAGAGCGGTGATACGGCCGTCGTCATGCAGCCGGGCGGCCCCGGCGGACAGCAGGGTGTTCAGACCCCAGTCCACACCGAATGCGACGGTGTGCCCGGCGCGCCGGGTCTTCGGGACCGGGTGGGTGTAGGCCAGATCGGCGCAGACCCGCCCCTGGTGGATACGCAGTGTGGGCAGGTGCAGCACCGCGCCAGCGGGCACCGTCGGCGGCAGCGAGACTGGACAGGCCACCCACGCCCAGTCCTGATAGGAGCGTGGGTCGGGTCGGGTGGGCAGTTGCAGCCGCAGCAGCACCCGGTGCGGATCATCCGCGCGCTCGATGGTGGCCTGCTGCCCGTCGCACGCCGACAACAACAGCATCCGCGCGACCCCCGGCGCGGACTCCAGTTCGAACACATCCCCCGGCAACCGCCCGCGCTTACGCGCGAAGGCAGCGATCTGCCGGGTACGGGAGCGGATCACACCGGACGGCAGGAACCGCCCGTCGGACACGGCCCCGCGCACGGAATCCCACTCCTGCGGGGTGCGCTTGGCCGGATCGGCGGGCCACGTCGCGAGCACCCCGGCGGTCAGGCCGGTACGCCATGTCGCCGACCGCAGTACACGCCCGGCCTGTTCCTGGGCCATCCGCACGATCCGATCGTTGACCGTGACCTCCGTCGGTGGTGCGACGGCCCAGCCCAGACGACGCAACGCCATCCACGCGTTCGACGGCAACCTCCGCCCGGCCGCGTCCACACCGGACGCGAGCATATCCACGTCGACGGTGTTCCAGTGCCCGGCCAGCAGACCGGCGACCATCCCGGACACCAGATCAGCGCACCACCCGACACGCTCCGCCAGCACAGCGGCGGACAGGAACTCACCGGACTTCTCGACAACCCCGGCACGCAACACGGAACGGGCACACGCGGTACGGGCAGTCTCACCCTCCGCAAGCGGAAGCTTCCCGCTCACTCGGCCCCGTCCTCGGAGCGCGGGCCGGCCTCGGCAAGCAGCCGCTCGCGGGCCTGCGCGGACCTCATGCCGTACAACCGCCCGGCGACGGTGGTCGCCAACGACCCGATGTTGTCGATCGCCCACGTACGAAGCGTCATCGGGCGGATACCCAGACGCTGCGCGGCCTTGGACAAGCGCAGCAACTCCACGTCTATCACCATACCTGGGCAACATTGGGGATCCCTAACGAAGATGGTCAGCCTGCCCCGTTCCGGGACGGCAGGGGTCCTGCTCTGGCCGGGCACGGTGGCCCAGGAACCGTTGGGAGCGCGGTACTCCAGCGTGAACGCATCGGGGGTGCGCACTCCCCCGCCGTCGTCGTAGAACGCCAGCCGCACGTCGGAGACCCGTGTCGGCGCGCCGAGGTCGACCGCGAGCCAGTCCTCGCGGTTGGGGCTGCCGTAAGTGGTCCAACGGGTGGTGGGCACGTCGAGGTGGAAGTCCTGGCCGTCGACCGCGTTGGCCGGACGGTCACCGGACCACGTGTAGGACGCGGTCGCCGTGGCCGCGTTGGCGAGGTCGTCGACCAGCGACACCGAGGCGGAAGCCTTGCCCTGCTTGACCTCCACGTCGACCGGCCGCAGGTCCGACTGGCGGTGCACGAGATCGCCGTCGACCCACACGCGCAGCCCGGCGCCCTGTCCGTAGGTCTTGCCGTCGCGGTCCCAGACCACCGACAGGTTCCGGCCGTGGTACGGCACGTTCTCCACCGCGAAGTGATCCCAGCCGTCCGGCACCAGCGGCGACAGCCGGACCCGGTCACCCTGCTGCGGCCGGATGCCCAGCAGGCCCGAGAGGACCAGGTCGTTGAACGTCGAGTGGTTGTAGTCCTCGCTGTGCCCGCGGCCGTCGTAGATCCAGCGGTCCTCGTCCGGGTGGTGCGCCTCCGCCACGTACGGGACGCCGTCCTTGCGCTGCGTGGCCGCGTACCCGCGCAGCACGTCGTAGTAGTCCTGCCGGTCGACGGCGGACTGCGCCGGGTAGTCCGACAGCAGGTTCGCCAGCGCGGTCAGCGTCTGGCTCGTGGCGTACGGCCAGCTCGGGCCGGACCAGCGGCAGCAGCCCCGCAGGGCGTCGTGCATGAACCACGGGCTGCGGCGCTCGACCGTCGTCGGCCCGAACGGCGCGGCGAAGCCCGCCGGGTCGGTGAGCTGGGCCCACGCGCCGGAGTTGGCGGCGGGCGCCAGGTGGAAGTACCACGGGATGAAGCCGATCCCCTCGCGGTCGGCGAGCTTCGCGTGACCGGGGTTCTCGTCGCGCGCCACGTGCTTGTAGAACTGGCCGTCGGCGTCCCACAGGCGTTGCTCCACGGCGGCCTGGAGCGCCTTCGCGTCGCGCTCGTACCGCTGGGCGCCACGGCGGTCGCCGCGCAGCCGCAGCAGGCTCGCGATCGCCTTGGCGTCGCCGTACTGGTAGGCGTTCAGCGTCGGACGGAAGCCCTCACCGCCGTGGTACGGGTCGTCGCTCTGGTAGGAGCTCGCCGTGTACTCCATCGCGTCCCACACAGGGGTCTGCCAGTACAGGCCGAGGTCGCGGTCGAACTGCGGCGCCCACCCGGCCCACTGCTCCTCCAACTGCGGCAACAGGTTGACGGCGTGGTCGAACCGGCCGTCCACCGACGCGCGCGCGACCACCGCGTCGGCGGCCCAGAACGAGTACTGGTGGGCCCAGTCGGTGGTGTTCTCGTTGAGGTCGTCGGTGGCGGGCTTGGGGCCGGCGCCGCTGCCCTTGAGCCAGTAGTCCAGGTAGTCGTCGAGGTAGCGGCTGTCACGCAGCCACCGGCCCTCGTACACGTGGTGGCCCGCGGCGGCCACGATCCCGCCGCCGGGACCGGAGTAGCCGACCGGTCCGAGGAACTCGGAGACGATCCACCCGTCCTCTGGCCCGGTGTACTTCAGCGCTTCTTTGTAGGTGCGCCAGCGGTAGTAGTACGTGTCCTCGATGGTCTTGTCAGGCAGGTCGACGAACGGGATGTTGGCCTCGTACCACTCGGGTTCCACCAACCCCGCCAGCTTCGCCCGGTGGTCGAGCAGGTGGGTGCCCCGGCCGACCGCCGGGTACATCGGGGTGGCGGTGGAGGGTGCGGCGACCGCCGGGACGCTGATCACGCTGAAGACCAAGGCCGCCGCGACGCCGAGCCGGAATCGAGTGCGCATGGGGCTCCCCTGGTCGTCGAGCGTCCCTGGTAGCGCAACGCCGCGCTACCACCGCTGCATGGTTATAGCTGGTGGATACAACGTTGTAAACATCCGGTCACGGCAATCTTGCTCGACCTTGTCGACTGCTTGCGCAACTCGGCGTGCCCGGATCAACCCTGTCCGCGCCCGGTTGCCGCCCGGTAATCACGCTGAACTGGTCCGGACCACTGCCCGTTCGGGCGTCGACCACAGAGTTCGGTTTGCGGGGATTGACGGGAATGCCCTGGCCTTGCAAGGTGGGATATCGGCAGGTGAGAGCGCTCCCACTGGCTCCTGCCCGCCGCGGCCCCGTTGTCACCCGCCCTGGCAGCGAAGCCGTGATCGATCCTGCGGCGCGCCACATCCTCCTCAGCCGCCGCGGGTCCCTGCGTCGCTGTGAAGGAGAACCATGCGCTGTAGCAGGATGACCAGGGTCGGCATGACCGGCCTGCTGGTGATGGGGATGGCGATGGGCCTCACGCCCACCGGGTCCGCCACGCCCGCCGAACCCTCCGTGTCGCCGGGGCTGATCCAGGCCATGCGGCAGGACTTCGGCCTGGACGAGCAGCAGGCCAGGACCAGGATCAGCCAGGAAGCCACCGCCACGAAGATCGCGTCCGACGCGACGACCGCGGCGGGCGACGCCTACGGCGGCAGCTGGTTCGACGCCGCCAAGGGCAAGCTCGTCGTCGCGCTGACCGACCAGGGCAAAGCGCGCGCCGTGCGGGCCACCGGGGCCGAGACCACGACGGCGACGCACTCGGCGGCGAAGCTCGACTCCGTCAAGAGCGGGATCGACGGGCTCTCCAAGGCGAAGGCCGTGCCCGCGGGCGTCACCGCGTGGCGGGTCGACGCCCGCCAGGGCGGTGTCGTCGTGGACGTCCAGCCGGGCGCCCGCACCGCCGAGGTCGACGCCTTCCTCGACACCGTCAAGAAGTCCGGGCCGGTCATCGTGAACACCGACGGCGTCCAGGCGCCGACGACGTTCTCGGCGGGCACGGTCGGCGGCGACCCGTACTACGTCGGCCCGTACCGCTGCTCGATCGGCTTCTCCGTGCACGGCGGCTACGTCACGGCCGGGCACTGCGCCGCGGGCGACGGCGTGGCCTACGGCTGGGACCGTTCCTACCAGGGCAACTTCGCGGGTTCTTCCTTCCCCGGCAACGACTTCGCGTTCGTCCGCACCGGCGGTGGCTGGTGGAACGTGGCCGTCGTGCTCGGGTGGGGCCAGGTCAGCGACGCCCTCGTGCGCGGCTCGTGGGAGGCGCCTCCCGGCACGTCCGTGTGCCGGTCCGGCTCGACCACGCACTGGCACTGCGGCGTGATCCAGGGCCGCAACGAGACGGTCAACTACGCGCAGGGCGCGGTCTACGAGATGGTCGGGACCAGCGTGTGCGCCGAGGGTGGCGACTCCGGCGGCTCGTTCATCACCGGTGACCAGGCCCAGGGCGTGACCTCCGGCGGGTACGGCAACTGCTCCAGCGGTGGCCGCACCTGGTTCCAGCCGGTCAACGAGATCCTCAGGACCTACGGTCTGACCCTGCTCACCGCGTGACGACTTCGGGCCGTCCCGGCCCCTGCACCGGGACGGCCCGAAGTCGTTGAGCACTCAACCGTGGCAGGTTGCAACTATCTGAATCCATGATTACCCTGCCGTCCGTTCACCCCTCACCGAACGGACGGCTCCCCATGCGCGCGATCGTGCTCGACGCCCCCGGCCCACCGGAAGCGCTCACCATCCGGG
>JBDSAJ010000419.1:0-9302 GCA_039922235.1 Umezawaea sp. | reverse complement strand
CGGATAGAACCGCTACACGCAGGAGAAGGGACGCGCGATGACCGCCACAACCCAGGTGCGCAGGGCACAGGACCAGACCGGCCTTGCCCCGGAACAGCTGCTGCACTCCGGCAACGCCGGGTTCCTGATCTACCGGCAGGGTGGGTTCAACTACGAGTACGCCGACGAGGGCCGCGGATTCTCGGTGGACCTGTTGCGGTACATGAACGCCAAACAGGCAGGTGTGGCAGGCACGTACTGCTATGAGGAGGTGTTCGGGGTGCGCGACCGGATGCACTGGCTGATCCACCTCCGCTCCCCCAACGAGTACCGCAAGCTGCTGGACATGGTCGACCACGACAAGCACGTGCAAGAGATCAACACCGTCGACCGGCTGCCGGAAAAGGGTCACGGCAATTGGGAGAAGATCTTCGTCGAGGGCAGCATCCGGGAACGGATCCTGGTGCCGCAGCACGGTCTCGGCCACGACGATGACGAACGCCCGGAAGACGGCAACTACGTGCCCGCCGCGCAGAACCAGACGTCCCAGCCGCGTGAACAGCAACTCAACTCGGCCAACGCGGGCGCGATTGTGCTGCGAACCGCACACGTGAAGTACGAGTTCCGCGAGGAAGGCCGGTTGTTCGCCTACGACTGGCAGGAGCACGTCAACCAGAAGCTCGTCGGCGCGGTGACCACGCTGCTGTTCGAGGAGAACTTCGGCAGGCAGGACCGGATCTACTCGATGATCCACCTGCGGGAGCTGTCGGACTACTGGGAGCTCGCGGCACTGGACCGCAGCCCTGCCACGCGCGAGCAGATCTACCGCAAGCAGCGAATCCACAACTCCAAGGGCGGAGGCACGTGGGAGAAGCTGTTCGTCCAGGACAGCGTGCGCGATGTCCTCCTGATGCCCGGCCGGAGCTCCTGAGTCTGTAGGAGGTCTCCCGGTGGCCCTGGGTATCGAGGCGATCAACGCTTACGTGGGCCGTGCCTGCGTGGACATCCGCGAGCTGTTCACCCGGCGTGGTCTGAGCATTGCCAGGTTCGACAACCTGATGATGCGGCAGCGCTCGGTCGGCCTGCCGTGCGAGGACCCCGTGACCAACGCGGTCAACGCGGCCAAGCCCTTGCTCGACTCGCTACCGGGGTGCCGGGACCGGATCGAGCTCGTCGTGGTGGGTACCGAGTCCGGACTCGACTTCGGCAAGTCGATCAGCAGTTACGTGCACGGGCAGTTGGATCTGCCAAGCCGGTGCCGATCGTTCGAGGTCAAGCACGCGTGCTACGGCGGGACCGCGGCACTGCAGACCGCCGTGGGCATCCTGTCGGCGAATCCCGACCAGGGCGCCAAGGCACTCGTGATCGCGACCGACTCGCCCAGCGCGGTGTCCCGCGGCACGTACTGGGAGCCGTCCGAGGGAACGGGCGCGGTCGCGATGATCGTCAGTCACGACGCGAAGGTGCTGCGGCTCGATCCGGGGGCCAGCGGTTTCCACACCTACGAGGTGATGGACACCGCTCGGCCCGCCCTGGATGTCGACGTCGTCGACCCGGACGTGTCATTGCTGGCCTACCTGGACTGCCTCGAGCACAGTTTCGCGGCCTACCGGCACAAGGTCGCCGGGGTGGACGTGATTCGCACGTTCGACCACCTGGTGTTCCACACGCCGTTCGCCGGGATGGTCAAAGGCGCGCACAGGTCTCTGCTGCGCAAGGTCAACCCCATGCCCACGGCGGAGCTGGACGCGGACTTCCAGGCGCGGGTTGCCGGTTCGCTGGACTACCCCAGCCGCGTGGGCAACCTGTTCTCCGCTTCGCTGTACCTGGCTCTTTGCTCCACTTTGGACAACAGTCGGTTCGACTCGGCCAAGCGCCTGGGCCTGTTCTCGTACGGCTCCGGGTGCGCGTCCGAGTTCTACAGCGGAGTCGTACCCGTCGGCGGAGCGGACATCGTGGCCAGTCAAGGCATCGGCAAGGCCGTGAACTCGCGGCAGGAACTCACGGTCGCGGAGTACGACGAGGTCGTGTCCGGTTTGGCGCGGAGCGCGTTCGGTGTGCGTGACGCCGTGTTCGATCCGCGTGAATACGGTTCGGTCTACTCACGGGGATTCGACGGCCAGGGTTTGCTGGTGCTCGACCGGATCAGCGACTTCCACCGGGAGTACCGATGGACGTGACCACGGCCTCGGACCTGGTCCGCCGGGTCTCGATCGACCAGGGCGACGACACCAACAGCATCGATGACGAGCTGATCGCCAGGCTGCAACGTGAGTTGGACGCCGCGGAAGCGGACCCGCGATGCCGCATCGTCATGCTCACCTCGACGCCTGGCGTGTTCAGCACCGGCATGAACCTGGTCGCCGCCGGATCGACCGGGGCGGTCGTCGATCCGGGCGGCCCGTTCTTCGACCTGCTGTCCCGGTTCACCCGCACCCCGATGATCATCGTGTCCGTCGTGGACGGCAAGGTGGCCGGGGGCGGAGTCGGTTTGGTCGCGGCCAGCGACCTCGTGATCGCCACACCTCGCAGTACGTTCGCGTTGCCCGAGGCTCTGTGGGGACTGCTGCCGTGCTGCGTGCTGCCGTTCCTGATCCGCCGGATCGGCTTCCAGACCGCGTATCGGATGACGCTGACGACGCTACCGCTGGCCGGGGATGAAGCCGCGTCGGTCGGGCTCGCCGACGAGATCACCGACGACGCGATGGCCTCGGTGCGGCGGGTGATGTTCCGGGCAGGCAAGGTGGACAAGGCCACGCTCGGTGATCTGAAACGCTACTCCTCGTCCTTGTGGGAGATCACCGCGGATACGCGACGTCTTGCCGTTGCCGAGCTGACCCACCTGATGTCCTCGCCGCGCGTGCGGGACCGGCTGGTCGCTTTCGCCGAACATCGACGTTACCCCTGGGAGTCGCAGTGAGCCTGGCATTGCTGTTCCCCGGTCAAGGTTCGCAAGCCCAGGGAATGGGCGTGGACGTGCTCGACGCATTCCCCTCCCTCGTCGCGGAGGCTGAATCGCACCTCGGCTACTCGCTGCGGGACTTGTGCCTCACGGACGCCCAACGCCTGCGACGAACCGAATACGCACAGCCCGCGCTGTACGTGGTGAGCGCGTTGACCTACTTGAAGCGCACAGGACCGGCTCCCACGTTCCTCGCAGGCCACAGCGTGGGTGAGTTCGCGGCCCTGTTCGCGGCGGGCTGCTTCGACTTCGCGACAGGTCTGCGGCTGGTCCGCCGTCGTGGCGAACTGATGGGCCGGGCCAAGGGCGGCGGCATGATGGCGGTGCTCGGCGTGCCGCTCGACAAGATCCTCGAGATCGCCGCCCAAGCCGGTGTCACCGACGTCGAGGTGGCCAACCACAACACGCCCGAACAGGTCGTCCTGGCCGGACCGGAGTCCTCGAATCGCGCGATCGCCAGCGCTCTCGACGGCATGGGCAAATGCGTCCCCCTCAACGTGAGCGTCGCGGCCCATTCGCGCTACATGTCCGACGCCGCCCAGCAGTTCGCGATCGCACTGCGAGACGTCGACTTCGCCGAACCCACCATTCCCGTGATCGCCAACGTGACCGCCGAGCCGCACCGGGCCACGACCATCGCCGACACCCTGGTGCGCCACCTGACCAGCCCCGTCCGCTGGTGGGACGTACTGCGCCTGTTGTCCGCGAACGGTGTGACCTCGATCGAGGAGGTCGGCCCCGGCAAGGTCCTGCGGAAGATGTGGCACCAGGCACAGTCATACCTCCCAGCCATCCAACCCCAAACCCAAGCCCGAACCCATTCGCCATCGGCCACTCCCGGTCTCGGCGGTTCCGCCTTCCGCGATGCCTACGGCGTTCGCCACGGCTATGTGGCAGGCTCCATGGGGCACGGCGTGTCCGGACCCGATCTGCTGCGCGCCCTCTCCGGCGCCGGACTGTTGGGCTTCCTCGGCACCACCGGGCGTTCTCCGGCCGAAGTGGGATCCGACCTCAGTTCGTTGACCGGTTGCCGCTATGGCATCAACCTGCCAGCCGGTGTCGAGCCGTCTTCCGCGGTCGCCCGAATCGTGGACCTGGCTGTGCGGCACGGCGTTCGATTCGGCGAGGCTTCGGCCATCGGGGGTGTGACCGCGGAACTCGTGCGCTGGCGGTTCGCAGGCGATGTGCGGGATCTGATGGTCAAGGTCCCCCGTCTCGACCTGGCCAAGACCTTCCTGCGGCCCGCCCGGCCGGAACTCGTCGACGAACTCCTGCGCACCGGTTCGCTCACGCCCGTCGAAGCCGCCACGGCCCGACGTTTGCCCGTCGCCACCGACATCGTCGCCGACTCCGACTCGGTCTGGCTCAGCGACAGTGCCGGCAGTGCTCTCCTGCCTGCCGTCCTTGCCCTGCGCGACTCCACTTCCCCCTCGGTCCGCGTGGGCATCGGTGGCGGCATCGCCACGCCCCTCAGCCTCGCAACGGCGCTGTTGTCCGGCTGCGACTTCGTGGTCACCGGCTCGATCAACCAATGCACTCCTGAGGCCCGCACCTCCGATGCCGCGAAGCAGGTGCTGTCCCGCCTCGACGTCGACGACACCGTCATCGCCCCCGCGGGAGAGTTCTTCGAGCTGGGCGGCCGGACGCGGGTCGTCCGCAAGGGAACGTTGTTCGCGGTGCGTGCCGAAACCTTGTACTCGTTCTACCGCACGTACGGCGGCGTGGCCGACTTCACACCCGCTACCCGTGCCGTGCTCGAACAGGACTATTTCGGCCGCCCTCTCGCCGAACTGTGCGCACCCGACTCCCAGCAGGGCAAGTCCGGCATGGCCGCGCTGTTCCGCAGGTACTTCTCCGAGTCCCTGCACCACGCCCTGTCCGGCGCTCCCGATCAGACCCTGAACTACCAGATCCCCTGCGGCCCGGCCATGGGCTCGTTCAACCGGACGGTGTCGGGCACCCCGTTGGCCCCCTGGCAGAACCGGCACGTCGACACGGTCGCGAACCATCTGATCGTGGGAGCCGGCGAGCTAATCGGCACGTGGAAATCCCGCTGAGGCGGGTGGAGGCCAATGGCGTCGACAGTCCTCCGGGCCGTGGGCACAGGTGCACCTGGACAAGTTCCAGAGACCGAAGACGAGCAGCCACTGGTCGAGCCAGACCCCTTCGAACATCGTGGTCCCCTCAGCCTGCCGTGATCCATTCGTACTGCCGGTGGTAGTCCTTGATCCCGGTGAAGACCAGCACTTCACGAGCCAGGCCGTAGCGGCGCAGCATCGGCAGGCACCGGTCCAGCCCAGAGGCGCGATTTCGGGTGGGGACGAGACACTGGCTGCTATCCGCGAGCAGGTCGACGTACTCCGTGAAGGCCAGTTCGAACCGGGCCGAGAGGTGATCACCGATTCGCATGGCGGCGACCGTCGAGCGAGAGGTGTCGCCCACCACACCGCTGAAGAACTCGGCCGCGCACCCGGAGCCGTAGGAGTACAGCCCCACCCGCGCGTTTCCCTGAAAGCCTGCGTTGTCCACCAGGCTGGCGAGTCCCAAGTAGACGGAGCCGGAGCACAGGTTGCCAACTTGGCCGGGATAGACGAGTGCCGGGGCCAAGCGGCGTTCGAAGTCCTCATCAGCGGGCAGGGGGCGCATCATCGTCCGGTGAGCGGCGCGCACGATGCCGGCGAACGGCGTGTGCATGCACAGGTAGTCGAACGAGGTGGCGAATTCCACTTGGTCGACGCGGTCGGCGTAGTCGTTGAAGGAGGCGCGGAGACAATCGATGTAGGCGAACAGGGAGCGATCGGAGTCGGCGATGTCCATCGTCGGGCCGGGACGGGCCGAGTCCAGGGTCTCGTAGCTGCAGAGCCCGAACGCGCCGAGGTCCAGTGCCAGCACGTGCGGTTCAGCGCTGATCAGCATCGCGGCCGCACCCGCGCCCATGGCAGGTTCGGTGTAGGCCGCGCGCTCGTCGACGAGGGACACATCTGTGCCGATCACGAGTGCCTTGGCGCCGGGGGACACACCTGAGGCCAGGTAGCCCGCGGCGAGCTGGAGGGAACCGGTCGCGGCGTAACAGGCTTGTTTGGCTTCCAGCACCCGGCAACGGCGGCTGAGTCCCAGGTACTCGTGCACGTAGGAGGCGACGGACTTGCTGTAGTCGATGCCGGACTCGGTGGAGGTCACCAGCAGTTCGATCGAGTCCTTCTCGACGGCCGAGAGCTGGTCGAGCAATGGCTTGGCCGCGTTGACGGCATTCGTCACGGGGTCCTCGCACGGCAGCCCGACGGACTTGTTGTGCATCATCAGGTTCCGCAACCGAGCAGGATCGAGGCCTCGCCCGGCGAACAGGCTGTGCACAGGGATCTGCGCGACGCCGCAGTAGACGTTGAGTGCTTCGATTCCGACGGTCATCGCGCCGTCCTCTCTTTCAGGAAGCCGGCGAGTGCCGCGATGTCGGGCAGGTCGCTGAAGCTCGCCAACGGTTCCCGCAGGCCGAGCCGGTCCAGCACGCCGAGGATGATCTCCACCCGGTCGACCGAATCCGCGCCGAGGTCACGCAGGTGCTTGTCGCCGGTGATGTCACCCGGCTCGACGGTGGGCAGGATCTCGCCGATCGCGGAGTTGATCGCCTCGTGAACGTCGGGCATCACACACCTCCGTGCAGCAGGCGCAGGGCGCAGACCGCCAGTCGGGTTTCGTTCGTCTGGTCGTGCAGCACCACTTCGACCAGCTCGTCCCGCGGGTCTTCGTCGGCACGCCACAGGTTGAGCTCGATCCGGATGGTCGCATCGCCATCGGCGTTGCCCAGGTAGCAAATCCGCTGGTCGAGCACGACGCGGGTCAGGTAGTCGCGGACATCCCGGCCCAGGTGCTCCCACAGGCGCAGAACCGCCCAGTCCACGATGGCGAAGTACGCCGCGAAGTACAGCAACCCGACGGCGTTCAAGTCGCGGCTGGCATCGACGTGGTAGTCCACGACGAACTTCCGGAGCACGCGACGACGCCCCACCGGAGGTTCGGCGAGGAAGCTGCCCTGGGTGCGGGCGTTGGCACAAGCCAGCCGGGGCGAGTACTCGGGAGGAGGAGGAGGCAGGTGAGCGTGGCGGAATCCGACCGGCGAGGACCTGACCAGGTTGTGGTTGCTGTGCTGTTCGGTACGCGTGATCCATCGGTTGAAGTTCTCCACCACGATGCCGTCCGATGCCTCTCCGGTATCCCGCTGGACCCGGTGCACCGTCAGCACGGATTCACTGCCCGCGCCGAACACCCTGGAGGTCACCCGCAGCCGATCGCCGAACGTGATCCCAGCCGGATGCAGCTGTCGGGTGGAACGGATCCGGAAGTAGTAGAACGACAAGTAGGTCGGCGCGCCTTGCTCGTTGCACGCCCGATACGCGTTGATGCCGCACGACTCGCTCACGGCGTCCCACGTCCAGTCGCCGACCCTGCCCGCGAACAAGGTCGTGGGCCCGCACATTCCCGGCGTGGCGGTCTCAGTCCGGATCAGCGCGCCACCGTCGAGCGCGGTCACCGGACGGCTCCCGCCGAAGTCCGATCCTTCGTGAACTCCAGGATCAACTCGTTCACCTCGTCGGCGTGCGTGAGACAGGGGAAGTGCCCGGCGCCCGGCAGCTCCACGTACCGTGAATCGGGGATGGCACCGTGCAGCAGGTGCGCGGTCTTCATCGGGATCACGCTGTCGTGGCTGCCTTGCACGACGAGCGTGGGCACGTTCACGTCCTCCAGCCGCTCACCCAGGTTCGGCCTGCCCGCGAACACGTCCAGGTACCGGAGGCCGGTCTTCGGGTCCATGCTTTCGCAGCGCAGCAGGATCCGCTCGATCTCCGACCGGCGCTCCGCCACCCGCGTCGTGCCCGGCGCGGTGAGCACGTGGTCGAAGTCCTCCCTGACCACGACTTCGAGCCGGTCCAGCTGACCGACGCGGTTCCCGATCCGGTACGAGCTCCCGATCAGGGTCAGCGAGGCACAGCCCTCGGGATACGCCAACGCGTACGCCAACGCCGTAAGACCGCCGAAGGACGCTCCGGCGAGGTGCACCGGTCCGACCACACCCAACTGGTCCAACGCGGTGTGGGCGAGGCGGGCGATCCCGTCGAGAGTGATGTCCTCGGCACCCGCGGAAGCTCCGATGCCAGGGTGGTGCACGCAGATCACGCGTCGGTGGTCGGCGAGTCCGGCGAACTGCCGGGCAAACATCCCGGCACCGACGTTGAACGGCGGCATGAACAACACCGGCGGACCGTCACCGGCCACGAACACCTCTGTGCCCGATTCGCCGTTGCTCAACTGATACCGTTCCACCGAAGGACAATGTTCTTTCAGGACAGCCAGGTTCTCGTTGTCCGCGACCGGCTTGTCATCACCGAACGCCCTGACCAACCGGTCGGCGGCATCCGCTGTGGTGACTCCTACCGGAACGGCCAGCCGCACGCACCGCCGCAACCGATCGGTGTCACCCAGGTGCGGAGCCACGCGGATGCCCGTCCTGGCCAGGACCTGCTCCGGATCCTGGTTCTCGAGCAGGACGCAGTGCCCGCCCGCCGGACCCACGACCGGCGCACCCGACTCGTGCAGTGCGACCCACAGCGCCTTCGCCGCCGCCATGCGGCGACGGACGAGTGCCTCGACCTGCCGCGTGTCAGCGAGAGCGGTCGCGGCGATCTTGCGACCTGTCAGTGGCAGGTCGCGGCCACCGACCGCCCGGTGGGTCGCGTGGAAGGCCTGGGCCAGTTCTTCGTCGTCGGTGGCGAGCAAGCCACCCGACGTGACCGCGAAGTCCTTGGTCAGGCTCAACGTCGCGGTGTCCGCGAAGGACAGCAGCTCACGGACGACCTCCCAGACATCCCGATCCCCAGCGACGAACACCGCGTTCTCGACGATCCTCGTCGCGTCCAGGACGATCTTCAGGTCGTGGTCGTCGGCCATCCGGCGCACAGCCTTCAGGTTGGCGGGCGACACCGGCTGCCCGCCGCCCGCGTTCGAGCTGAGTTCGACGCAGATGAACGCCACGTCCTGCTTCTGGAGCACGTCGGCCAGGCCGTCCAGATCGATGTCGCCACCACTCCCCCGTCCCGCCGCGACGGGCTGGAAACCGGCCGTGACCAGAGCCGCGGTCAGCGTCGGGAACAACCCGTTGTGGGGCACCACGCCGCGTTTGCCAGGCCAGTTCGTGCACAGCGAGGTCTCGGCCGATCGGCCGGAGCCGGTCAGGATCTTGTGCCGGAATGGCAGCCACGCGGTCGTGACCTCCTCGCTCCCGGCCCTCGCGGTGAGCTCGGTCATCCGCTGCCGGATCTCACCGCTGTCCAGTTCGGCCCACGAATCGGTGGTCAGGTCGATCTCG
>JBDSAJ010000418.1:0-4850 GCA_039922235.1 Umezawaea sp. | reverse complement strand
GATGCTCACCAGGACCATCGCGATCCACTACGTCCGGGCCGCCGTGCGCGGCGCGCTCCGTGGCGGCCACGACGTGACACCGGTGCTCGCGGCAGCCGGGATCAGCCAGTCCCTGCTGGCCGACGACCGCGCACGGGTCACCGCTGAGCAGTACACGCACCTGATCCAGGGCCTGTGGGACGAACTGGACGACGAGCTGATGGGCTTCGGCCCGAAACCCAGCAAGCGCGGCACGTTCCAGACCATGTGCCTGCTGGCGGTCCACTGCGCCGACCTCGGCTCCGCGCTGCGCCGCGGCCTGGACTTCTACGAGCTGCTGGACTCCCGGCCCGCCATCACCCTGGTCGACGACGGCGCGGACGTGCACCGCCTGGAACTGGACCTGTTCGGCGCGGACGACCCGGACCACTTCCTCACCGAGTCGCTGCTGGTCCTGTGGCACCGGTTCTCCAGCTGGCTGATCGGCAGGCGCATCCCGTTGCGGCGCGTGGACTTCACCTACCCGGAACCCCCGCACGGCGGCGAGTACCACCTGATCTTCGGCAGCCCGCTGGTCTTCGACGCCCCGGTCACCGCGCTGCGCTTCGACGCCCGCTTCCTGCGGATGCCGGTGGTGCAGGACGAGGGCGCGCTGCGCCGCTACCTGCGGGGCTCGCCCGCGGAACTGCTGTCCCGCAGGGACTACGGCGCGAACACCGCGGGGCTGGTCCGCCGCATCCTGGGCAACGGCATCACCGGCGGCCTGCCGGAAGTGGCCGCCAGGCTGGGTGTCAGCGCACCGACCCTGCGGCGAAAACTCGCCATCGAGGGCACCTCGTTCCGCGAGGTGCGCGAACAGCTCCTGCGCGACCAGGCCGTGGCGAGCCTGGTCCGCGGCGGCGAGTCGGTGGAGGAACTGGCGCTGCGCCTGGGTTTCTCCGAGGCCAGCGCCTTCCACCGGGCGTTCAAGCGGTGGACCGGCAGCAGCCCCGGCGCGTACCGGGCGGGCAGCTCCTGACACCGCGAAGGGAGCCCTCCTGGTGGAGGACCCCCTTCGACGAACGAAACCCTGTCCCTAGAACGCTTCTCCGCGCGCCGATCGCTCACGCAGCGAAGCGGGCGGGCGGAAGCGCTCGCCGTAGGTGTCGGCGAGGTAGTCGGCCCGCTCCACGAACGCCGCCAACCCGTAGGAGTTCACGAACTGCAGCGTGCCACCGGACCACGGGGCGAAGCCGAAGCCGAAGATGCTGCCGATGTTGGCGTCGCGGGCACTCGTCAGCACGCCCTCGTCCAGGCAGCGCACGGTTTCCAGCGACTGCACGAACAGCAGCCGGTCGGCGACGTCCTGTTCGGCCACACCCGCGTCGTCACGGGCGTAGCGGGTGAGCAGTTCCGGCCACAGGAACTTCTTGCCGCCCTCGGGGTACTCGTAGAACCCGGCTCCACCGGACTTGCCGGTGCGGCCCAGCTCCACCAGTTCCTGGATCACCCGGAACGCCGGGTGAGTGCCCAGCGCCGCCGCTGCCGGGTCGTCGGCCAGCGTCTGGTCGCGGATCTTGAGCTGGAGGGTCAGGGTGACCTCGTCGGACACCGCCAGCGGCCCGACGGCCATGCCCGCCTTGCGCGCCACGTTCTCGATCAGCGCGGGCCGCACGCCCTCGGCCACCATCGTCACGGCCTCGGTGATGTAGGTGCCGAACGTGCGCGAGGTGTAGAAACCGCGGCTGTCGTTGACCACGATCGGCGTCTTGCCGATCTGCAGCACGTAGTCGAACGCCCTGGCCAGCGTCTCGTCGGACGTCTTCTCACCCCGGATGATCTCCACCAGCCGCATCTTCTGCACCGGCGAGAAGAAGTGCAGCCCGATGAACTTCTCCGGGTCGCTCACGGCCGTGGCCAGCCCGGTGATCGGCAGGGTCGAGGTGTTGGACGCGATCACCGCGTCCGGCAGCGCCGCGGCCTCGGCCGCGGGCAGCACCTTCCCCTTCAGCTCCCGGTTCTCGAACACCGCCTCGATGATCAGGTCGCACCCGGCGAGATCGGCGTCGGAGTCGGTCGCGGTGATGCCCGCGACCCCGTTGGCGCCCTTCTCGGCCGCTTCGCGGGTCACGTCCTTCAGCACGACCTCGATGCCCGCCTTGGCGCTCACCTCGGCGATCCCGGCGCCCATCATGCCCGCGCCGAGCACGCCGACCTTGGCCGTCCTGCGACGGTCCACACCGGACGGACGCGAGCCGCCCGCGTTGATCTCGTTGAGCTGGAACCAGAACGCGGTGATCATGTTCTTCGCCACCTGGCCGGAGGCCAGTTCCAGGAAGTACCGGCTCTCGATCTTCAGCGCCGTGTCGAAGTCCACCAGCGCGCCTTCGACGGCGGCGGCCAGGATCTTCTCCGGGGCCGGGAACACGCCGTGGGTCTTCTTGCGCAGCACGGCGGGCGCGGCGGCGAGCAGCCCGTAGACGTTGGGGTCGCCGACCCGCATGTCCTTGATGGCGAAGCCCGGCTTGTCCCACGGCTGCTGCGGTGCCGGGTTCGCGGCGATCCACGCCCGCGCCTTGGCGATCATCTCCTCGCGGTCGGCGGCCAGCTCGTCGATGAAACCGGCCTGCAACGCGCGCGAGGGCCGCAGCTGCTTGCCTTCCATCAGCAGCGGCAGCGCGGCCTGCAACCCCAGCAGCCGCACCATCCTGGTCACGCCGCCGCCACCGGGCAGCAGGCCCAGCGTCGCCTCCGGCAGACCGAGCTTGATCTTGTCGTCGTCCAGCACCACGCGGTGGTGGCACGCCAGCGCGATCTCCAGGCCGCCACCGAGCGCGGCGCCGTTGATCGCCGCCACCACGGGCTTGCCGAACAGCTCCAGCCTGCGCAGCTGGCCCTTCACCTTCGACACGCCCTCCAGCGCCCCGTCGGAGTTCTCCGGCGTCACCTGGATCAGCAGGTTCAGGTCGCCGCCCGCGAAGAAGGTCTTCTTCGCCGACGTCAGCACCACACCGGTGATCTCGTCGCGCTCGGCCTCGAGCCGGTCGACCGCCTCGCCCATCGCCTCCTGGTACTCGGCGTTCATCACGTTCGCCGAGCCGGACATGTCCATCGTCAGCGTGACGACGCCGTCGGCGTCCTTCTCGTAGTGCACGGGCATGTCAGACCCTCTCGATGATCGTCGCGATACCCATGCCGCCACCGACGCACAGCGTGGCGAGCCCCCGGCGGAGGTCCTGGCGCTCCAGCTCGTCGAGCAGGGTCGACAGGATCATGCAGCCGGTGGCGCCCAGCGGGTGGCCCATGGCGATCGCGCCGCCGTTGACGTTGATCTTCTCCTCGGGCAGGTCCAGGTCGCGCTGGAACTTCAGCACCACCGAAGAGAAGGCCTCGTTGATCTCGAACAGGTCGATGTCCTCGACCGTCAGCCCGGCCCGGCCGAGCGCCTTGCGGGCGGCGGGCGCGGGCCCGGTCAGCATGATCGTCGGCTCGGTGCCGATCACGGCGGTCGCGATGATCCGCGCGCGGGGCGTCAGGCCGAGGTCGCGGCCCGCGCGCTCGGTGCCGATGAGCATCGCGGCGGCGCCGTCGACGATCTGCGACGAGTTGCCCGGCGTGTGCACGTGGGTGATCCGCTCGACCGACGGGTAGCGGTCGATGGCGACCGAGTCGTACCCGAGGTCGCCGTGGAACTGGAAGCTCGGCTTCAGCGTCGCGAGCCGTTCCAGCGTCGTCTCCGGCCGGATGGTCTCGTCGGCGGCCAGCACGAGCGTGCCGTTCTGGTCGAGCACGGGCACGATCGACCGGTCGAAGTAGCCCTTCTCCTGCGCCAGCGTCGCCAGCCGGTGCGACCGCACCGCCCAGGAGTCGACGGCCTCGCGGTCGAAGCCCTCAATCGTCGCGATCAGGTCCGCGCTCACGCCCTGCGGCACGAAGTTCGTCGCCATGTTGGTCTCGGGGTCCGACGCCCACGCGCTGCCGTCCGAGCCCATCGCCACCCGCGACATCGACTCGACACCACCCGCGACCACCAGGTCCTCGAACCCGGACGCGACCTTCGCCGCCGCCATGTTCACCGACTCCAGGCCCGACGCGCAGAACCGGTTGAGCTGCACGCCCGCCGTCCGCTGCGCCCAGCCCGCCGCCAGCACCGCCGTGCGCGCGATGTCCCCGCCCTGCTCGCCCACCGGCGACACCACGCCGAACACGACGTCGTCCACCGCCGCGGTGTCCAGTGCGTTCCGCTCGGCCAACGCCCGCAGCACCCCGGCGGCCAGCGTGACCGGCTTGATGCTGTGCAGCGCCCCGCGCTTTCCCTTGCCGCGCGGCGTCCGCACGGCATCGAAGATCAAAGCTTCGCTCATGTACCCGACGGTAGGCCTGCGGCCACACCTTGCCCATGACCATTGCGAGTGACTTATTAGCTCAGACTGCCGGTCACGTGATCCACCTGACCAGGCATGAGTGCTCTCGGTTGGACAAATTAGCTCACGTTCGCCGCCACATCTGAAGCTCAATGGTCATGGCAGACCAGGGGGTGCGGTGCTTGGGTGGGGTATGCCGAAGCGCCGTTCCACCTGGATGACCGAGGACCTGGACCAGCTGCGCGAGCTGGCCCGCACGTTCATGGCGAAGGAGTTGACGCCGAACCAGGAGCGCTGGGCGGCGCAGAAGCACGTCGACCGCGACCTGTGGACGAAGGCGGGCGAGGTCGGGCTGCTCTGCCTGTCCATCCCCGAGGAGTACGGCGGGGGCGGCGGCACGTTCGCCCACGAGGCCGTGGTGATCGAGGAGCAGGCGCGCGCGGGCGACAGCGCGTGGGGCAACAGCGTGCACAGCGGGATCGTCGCGCCCTACCTCCTCGCGTACGGCACGGAGGAGCAGAAGCTGCG
>JBDSAJ010000417.1:0-2927 GCA_039922235.1 Umezawaea sp. | reverse complement strand
GATCGAGTGGTCCCTTTTGCTTTTCCGGGCGGTGTCTTTTCCGGGCGGTGTCCTCGTAGGACTAGTGCACCGTGAACGGTGGTGTGCTGGTGCCGCTGACCCGGTAGCGCTGCCACGGGTCCGGGTCGGTCAGGGCTCCGCGCGCCTCGCCGGTCGGTGTGCGCAGCAGGGCGGCGCGTGCGCCTGCCGCGACCAAAGTGGACACCTGGTCGTTCGCGGCAACGCGGCCGTACCAGTGGTAGCGGCCGTCGATCGGCTGGAAGAAGCCCCTCAGCTCCACCCGCACCGGCACCGTCGTGTCGTCGAAGACGAGTTCCGCCTGGCCGGTGTAGCCCTCTTCGTCGTCGCTCACGCTTCCTCCGAGTTGATCAGGCGCAGTGGCGGTTCGCGGTGGAACAGGCCGCCCGGCAGCGGCAGGTCCGGGTCGACGGTGATGTCCGCCGAGCGCAGCAGGCCGTCGATGGCGTGCCAGATGATCGTGGCGAGGTAGTCGCCGAGGCTCTGCCTGCTCATGGACTGGCGGTCCAGCCACCAGTCGCCCGCGTTCTGGACCATGCCGACCAGTGCGTGCGCCCACGGTTCCGCGCCGCCCGAGTCCATGTCGAACGCGCGCAGGTAGTCGCCGAGGATGCGGGCCAGGTTCGCGGCGATGAGGGCCTTGTCCTCGTGGACCACGTCCTGTTCCACCGGGCGGTCGGTGAACGAGCCGCGCACGACGAACCGGTAGAGGTTGGGGTTCTCCTCGATGACGCACAGGTAGGCGTCCACGATGCCCCTGATCCGGTCGCGGATCGGCCCGTCCTGCTCGATGGCCGGGCCGAGGCGGTCCATGAGCATGTCGGTGCCGCGCCTGCCGACGGCGAGGTAGAGGTCCGACTTGTCGGCGAAGTGGCGGTACAGGACCGGCTTGCTGACGCCGGCCTCGGTGGCGATCTCGTCCATGCCCACGTCGGGGCCGTGCTTCGCCACCGCCCTGATCGTCGCCTCGACGAACTCCGCGCGCCTCGCCTCCCGGTGCCCCTTCCACCGTTCGCGGCGTGCGTCCGAACCAGCCTTGACAGTGCGAGCCATGTGCCGCACGCTACCAGAAGTAACCGTTACCTCAAGTAACACACACTCCACGCGGAGGACCTGATGACGAGGCCCTTGAAGGTCGCCGACCGCGAGAAGACCGCGGAACGGCTGCTCAACTCCTCGGCAGACAAGTTCTACGACCCCGAGGTGGACATCGACTGGTCCGCGCCGCTGGTCGACGGTCTGCGGTACACGCCGGAACACCGCTGCTCCCTCTACGGCACGCCGCTGTGGGACCGGATGAGCGAGGACCAGCGGATCGAGCTGAGCAAGCACGAGATCGCCAGCATCGCCAGCGTCGGCCTGTGGTTCGAGATCCTGCTGATGCAGATGCTGCTCAAGGAGGTCTACCGCTCCGACCCGACGACCATGCACGTCCAGTACGCGCTCACCGAGATCGCCGACGAGTGCAGGCACTCGACGATGTTCGCCCGCATGGTCGACCGGATCGGCTGCCCGCCCTACGGACCGCCTACCCACGTGCACCGCCTCGGCCGCCTGCTGCCCACGATCGGGTACGGGCCCGCGCTGTACGGGTCGATCCTGGTGGCCGAAGAGGTGCTGGACCGGTTGCAGCGCGAGACGATGGTCGACGAGACCGTGCAGCCGCTGGTGCGGATGGTGAACCGGATCCACGTGCTGGAAGAGGCCCGGCACGTGCGGTTCGCGCGGGAAGAGGTCGTGCGCGGGATGGCGTCGGTGTCCAAGGCGGAGCTGCCCTACCAGCGGTGGCTGCTGGCGACCGTCGCGATGTTCATCACGCGCAGCCTGATCAACCCGCGGGCGTACGCGGCGGTGGGGCTGGACGCCGCGGAGGCGCACCGGGCCGCGCTGGCGAACCCGGCCTGGCAGGAGAGCATCCGGTGGTCCGGGGAACGGATCATGAAGTTCCTGGACGAGTGCGGACTGGTCGGGGCGCCGGGGACGCGGGCGTGGCGACGATCGTTCCTGCTGCCGTGAAGGTCGCGGACGCCGTGACCGTCGCCGACGGGACCGAGCTGAACGTGGTCGTCGGCGGGCCCGCGTCGGACGTGACCACCGTGCTGCTGCACGCGTGGACGCTGGACCTGACGTCGTGGGACCGCGTGGCCGCGCTGCTGCCCGGTCGGGTGGTGCGGTACGACCACCGGGGGCACGGGCTGTCCGGTGGCGGATCGGTGCGGACGTTCGACCAGCTGGCCGACGACCTGGTCGAGGTGCTGGCCGCTCGGGTGCCCACGGGGGACGTCGTGCTCGCGGGCCACTCCATGGGCGGCATGACGATGATGGCGCTCGCCGAACGGCACCCCGATGTGTACTCGCGGGTCCGGGGGGCGGTGTTCGTGGCCACGTCGTGCGGGTCGCTGCCGCCGGTACGGGCCGTGGAGAAGGTGTTCGGGCGGTGGGTGGGCCGTCGGGCCGTGCTGGGGTTCGCTCGGGTGATGCCGTTGGGGCTGCGGGTGTTGCTGTTCGGGCGGCGGGCCGAGTGGGCGGACGTGGTGGCGGCCGCGCGGATGATCTCGCGGTGCTCCGGGGCCGCTTTCGTGGATTTCCGGTACGAGGTGGCGGGACACGATCGGGCGAAGGCGTTGGCGCGGTTGGCCGAAGTGCCCGCCGTGGTGCTGGCCGGTGGGGCGGACCTGCTGACGCCGGTGCGTCACGCGCGGGCCATCGCGGCGGAGTTGCCCGGCGCGGAGCTGGTGGTCTACCCGGGGGCCGGGCACATGTTGCCGGTGGAGCGGGCGGAGGAGGTCGCCGGGCGAATCGCCCGGTTCCGGTGAGCACAGCGGCCAGGCCCGCGATCCCCTTCCCCCTCGAACCCACCCACCACGCGAGGTCGCGTCGGTAGGTCGGGCCTCGAAAAAATCGAGGCC
>JBDSAJ010000416.1:0-7987 GCA_039922235.1 Umezawaea sp. | reverse complement strand
AGCACCTGGAGAGCCTGAACGACGTGGTCCGACGGATCACCGGCGTACCGCAGCACGAGACCGTTCCCGACGAGGTCGTGCGCCAGGCCGACCAGGTAGAACTCGTCGACCTCACCCCGGAGGCACTGCGACGGCGGCTGGCGCACGGGAACGTCTACCCGGCCGACAAGGTCGACGCCGCCCTTGGCAACTACTTCCGCCCGGGAAACCTGGCGGCCCTGCGCGAAATCGCGCTGCTGTGGGTCGCAGACCAGGTCGACGTGGCCCTGCGGCGCTACCGGGCCGAGCAGCAGATCACCGACACGTGGGAGACGCGGGAACGGGTCGTCGCCGCCATCACCGGCGGCGAGGAGAGCGAGACCCTGATCCGCCGGGCCAGACGGGTGGCCACCCGAGCCGGGGCCGACCTCCAGGTGCTGCACGTCCTGCGCGGCGACGGCCTGACCGGCGCCGCTCCCGCAGCCGTGGCGCGCTACCGGACGCTAGCGGCCGACATCGGTGCCACGTTCCACACCGTGGTCGGCGACGACGTGCCGACCGCACTGCTGGAGTTCGCCCGCGGCGCCAACGCGACCCAACTGGTCATCGGGACGTCCCGGCGAACACGACTGGCACGACTGTTCGCCAAAGGCGTCGGAGCCGCAGTCCTCCAGGAATCCGGCTCCGTAGACGTGCACCTGGTGACCCACGCCCAGTCCGGGGCCGGCTGGCGCGCGGCAGCAGCCACCAGCCCCCTTCGCCCTTCACGACGAGTGCTGGGGTGGCTGTTGGCCGTGGCGGCGCCAGTCGTCGCCACAGCGGTAGGCGCACTGGCACGTGACCACCTGATCCAGTCGACCAACGTCGTGGACTACTTCCTGGCCACAGTGCTGGTCGCCCTGGTGGGCGGCCTCGGCCCCGCGGTGTTCGCCGCCGTGCTCTCGGCGATGCTGCTCAACTTCTTCTTCACCCCACCCCTCTACACGTTCACCGTGGACACCCAGCAGAACGTGGTCACCCTCATCGCGATGGGCTTGGTGGGCGTGGCGGTGGCACTGGTGGTGGACCGGGCAGCGAGACGCGCCGTACAGGCCGCCCAGGCACGGACCGAGGCAACACTGCTGGCGTCGTACGCACGGACAGTGCTCACCGACCCACACCCCCTGGTCCGACTGCTGGAAAAGGTCCGGGAGAACTTCGGACTGACATCGGTAGTGCTGCTGGAACAGGTAGATGGGACCTGGCAACAGGTCGAGAGCACCGGAACCGTTTCGCAGACCGAACCCGACATGACCATCCCCGTCACCCCCGAGGTGAGGCTGGTCCTCCGAGGCCGCGTACTCCCCGCATCGGACCGCCGCGTCCTGGAGGCCGCGGCAGGCCAGGCACTGCTGGCCCTACGGCAACAGCGGATGGCCGAACAGAACCGCGAAGCACAGCGCAGAGCCGAAGGAACCGAACTGCGCACCGCCCTGCTGTCAGCGGTCGGACACGACCTGCGCACACCGCTGACCTCCATCAAGGCGGCAATCGGAAGCCTGCGAGCCGCAGAACTGGCGTTGTCACCCTCGGACGTGGCAGAGCTGCACGAGACGGTCGAGATATCCGCCGACCGACTGACCGGCCTGATCGACAACCTCCTGGACTCGTCACGACTGGCCACCGGCGCCGTACGACCACTGTTCCGAGCCGTCGGCCTGGACGAGGCAGTGGCCCGCGCACTGTCCGGAATGGACAACACCCGCAGGATCGAGATCGACGTAGACGAACAACTCACCCCCGTCAGTGCAGATATCGGCTTGCTGGAACGGGTGGTGGCGAACGTCGTGGACAACGCCCTGAGGTACGGCGGCGACACGATCGCCGTGCGCGCGAGCGTCCACGCCGGACAGGTAGAGCTGAGAGTGGTAGACCACGGCCCAGGCCTGCCACGCGGCACAGCCGAGGAGGTCTTCGCACCGTTCCAGCGCCTGGGAGACCGCGACGCGACCAGTGGTGTCGGGTTGGGGTTGAGCGTCGCCAAGGGGTTCACCGAGGCGATGAACGGGACGATCAGGGCAGAGGACACCCCAGGAGGCGGACTGACCGTCGTGATCGCACTGCCGGCACACGAGGAGAAACCCACATGACCAAGGTCTTGGTCGTGGACGACGAGGCACAAATCGTCCGCGCCCTCCGCATCAACCTCACAGCACGCGGCTACGAGGTCCTGACCGCCCACGACGGAACGTCGGCATTGTCCGTAGCAGCCGAGGGAAAACCGGACGTGGTCGTACTGGACCTGGGCTTGCCGGATTTGGATGGAAACGAGGTGATCGCCGGCATCCGGGGCTGGTCCTCAATACCGATCATCGTCCTGTCAGCCAGAACGGACTCATCGGACAAGGTCGCAGCACTGGACGCCGGCGCCGACGACTACGTCACAAAGCCGTTCGGAATGGACGAACTACTGGCTCGCCTACGAGCAGCCGTACGCCGCTCCGCCGCTGCCGTTCTAGAAGAGGACGCGATAGTGGAAACCGCATCCTTCTCGGTTGACCTGGTCGCCAAGAAGGTGCACCGAAACGGGAAAGAAGTACACCTGACCCCCACCGAATGGGGGCTGCTGGAGATGCTGGCACGCAACCGGGGAAAGCTGGTCGGGCAGAAACAGCTCTTGCAGGAGGTATGGGGACCTGCCTACGCCAAGGAGAGCCACTACCTGCGGGTGTACCTGGCCCAGCTACGACGAAAACTGGAACCAGAGCCCTCAAAGCCCAGACACCTGCTGACCGAACCAGGAATGGGATACCGCTTCGAGCTTTGACCTTAGGCACAGACCGAGACCGAGACCGCAGGACGAGCCGTACTGCAACTACCAACCTCAACGACGTTCGCCACACGAGCAGGCCCCCGGCGCCAACCAGGCCCACCACGTCCCGGCACGCAACCGGGCCCCCGGCCCAGACCAGCCCACGACGCAACCCAAGGCGAACCAGGCCGAACCCTCGCAAGCAATCCACGCAAGCCCCCCACCAACTCAAGGCTTCACAGGATCCCCAGAAACAGAAACCACAGACGACGACGTCTCCACCGAAGTAGAAGTCTCGGAAACCGACGTCGGAGCAACCGAACTACTGGTCGGCCACCGAGTCGTCTCAACCACCGATACCTCAGTAACCACCACCGTCGACACCGAAGGCGCAGCAGACCCAGCCAACGCCTGTTCCTCAGAAGGCCGGGCCCGAACCTTCCCAGGCACCGTGATCAGCACCGTCGCCGTACTCCCATCAGGCGCGACACTCACCGACGTACTGGTGCTGGCGGGCTGATCCGCCTCCACCTCAGCCTTGGCCTTGGGCGGCCCAGCCTCCGACTTACCAGCCCCCGCGGCCAACATCGACGCGAGCGTGGCACAGATGGTCGCCACCAACACCCCACCAGCCGCCAACAGCACCACCGTCGAGACCTTCTTCTCCGACCGCGCCGACCGCGCCGACTGCACCGGTGACTCCGAATGATCTTGCTCGAACACGCCATCTCCCTGTGGGAAACCCGGACGGATGGTTCCGTGCTCGATTCATCGGCGGAAAGCGCTGGTTGCCGCACCTTTCGGGGCTGGTCTCACACCTTCGTGTGGGAGTCCACCACTAGACCGTCACCGATCCCCCACCCCGTCGTTCGCAGCCGACGACGAGGCCGAAGCCGCAGACGCCGATACGGACGCCGACGACGACGGCACCGGCTCGCTACTGGTCTCCGGCACCGTGCTACTCGACTCGGCCGTAGAACTGGAGACCGTGGTCACCGGGGGCACAGTCGTCTCCTGCGGCGAGGTAGCCCCGACCGTCGTCGTAACACCAGCCGACTGACTGATCTTGACCTTCTGCGGAACAGTCGCAGTAGTCGACGGAGCCTCAACGGACGACAGGGCATCAGGACCCGGCGTCGTCGTGCTCGTCTGACTGGGCGCACTCCGGAGCGTGTTCTTCGACACCACGTCCTCCAACGGATTGCGCGCAGCAGGCGCGGCATCGCCGGACCCGGACGTGAGCGCCGCGACGGTGGCGAAGAGGGTCGCCACCACCACCCCTGCGGAAGCGAGCACGACCCGCGGTGCCACTCGGGGCTTCGTGCGGTCGGGGTCCGGGGTCTCGTACTGCCCGTCGGTCACACCATCTCCTGGGTTCGGCGGAAGTCCGGGGACCGCGGCAACCGCGGTCCCTAAGTGGTGAACGAGCGGCAGACCGACTCGTCACGGCATGCGGCGGAGGTGGCCCACAGTGGGCCACTGTCTCGAACCAACCAGGGAGAGTGGAACGCTCGCAGGGGATCGGTCACTCCGGCGGGCTTCCACGGTCGCGCACCGTATCACTAACAGGTGAATTTAAGGGGGTGGCCGGCAAGATGGCGGCCGTGTCATCAGAAGAACCGGCAGTCCGGTTGACGGCGTGGGTGCGAGGCCAGGTCCAAGGCGTGGGATTCAGGTGGTGGACCAGGGCACGAGCACTGGAACTCGGCCTCGTGGGCAGCGCCTCGAATCTGGGCGACGGCCGCGTCGAGGTGAACGCCGAAGGGCCGGAGGCCACGTGCCGCGAGCTGTTGGTCGCGCTGCGTTCAGGAGATTCACCCGGACGGGTGGATGCTGTGGTAGAACGTTGGTCCGATCCGAGGGGAAACCTGGTGGGTTTCATAGAGCGTTGAACGAGTTCCGCTCCACTAGCGTAGTAAGTCGTTGTGGAGCCCGGTGAAGATGTGGTCAGGCAGTTGTACGGTCGCTGGCGCGGACCGTTGCACGGCTATGTCCTTCGCATGGTCGGCGGTGACTACCAGCACGCCGAGGACATCGTCCAGGAAACACTGTTCCGCGCCTGGCGCCACTCCGACGAGCTGAGCCCCGAGCAGGCGGGCCCGTGGCTCCACACGGTCGCGCGCAACCTCGTGGTGTCCGGCTACCGGCGCCGGGTGGCGCGGGCCACGGAGATCCCGATCCAGCCCGCCGACCTCCCACCCGTCGCCGACGAAGTGGATCACGTGTTGCAGAGCTGGCAGGTCGCTGAAGCCCTTCGCGCGCTGAGCGTCGACCACCGCAGCGTCGTCATCGAGCTGTACTACCGGCGCCGCACCGTGACCGAGGCCGCCAAGGTGCTCGGCATCCCGCCCGGCACCGTGAAGTCCCGCAGCTTCTACGCCCTCCGTGCGCTGCGCGACGCGCTGGCCGAGCGTGGGGTGACCGAGTCGTGAGCTGCTTCCAGGTCACGTCGCTGGGCGCCTACCTCCTCGGCGCGCTCGACCCGGCGGAGCGCTCGGTGTTCGAACGGCACCTCAACACCTGCCAGGTGTGCCGCGAGGAGCTGATCCGGCTCGCCCCGCTGCCCGGTCTGCTCGGCCAGGTCACCCTGGCCGACCTGGAGCAGCCGTTCGACGACCCCGACCCCTACGACAACCAGCCGCTGCCACCGCTCGCCGTGGTGCGGCCGGAACCCGAACCGGCGCCGGTGAAGTCCCGCAGGCCGCTGGTGCTGCTCGGAGCAGGTCTGGTGCTGGTGCTGCTGGTCGTCGCCGGGGTCCTCCTGCCGCGGCTGATCGGTGGTGACGCGGTTCGCGCGGCCGACCCCCCCGCCGCCACGTCGACCGCGCCCCCACCACCGACGTGGTCGGCGATGGACAACAAGACGGGGGTCGCCGCGTCCGCGGCGATGGTGAGCCACGGCTGGGGCACCGAGCTGCGGCTGGTGCTCAAGGACGTGAAGCCCGGTCTGCGCTGCCTGGTCATGCTCTACTCCAAGGACGGCACCAGGGAGATCGGCGGCTGGTGGGGCACCGGCGGCACGGAGGGCGAGGTCATCCCCGGCTCGTCGTCGTTCACCGTGGAGGGCATCGACCACATGGAGGTCGTGGCCGACCAGCAGGTGCTCGTGACCCTGCGTCCACCTGCCTGATCATCGATCCGCTGGTCAGGGGCCACGCCTCCCACGTCCGCCACGCGTCCACCGGTAGTCTCCACCGGATAAGTACGCCACCAGGATGCGGGAAGGCCGACCAGACGTGCACCTGAAAAGCCTGACGCTGAAGGGTTTCAAGTCCTTCGCCTCGGCCACGACGCTGCGCTTCGAACCCGGTATCACCTGCGTCGTCGGTCCGAACGGATCCGGCAAGTCGAACGTCCTGGACGCGCTGAAGTGGGTCATGGGCACCCAGGGCGCGAAGGACCTGCGCGGCGGCAAGATGGAGGACGTCATCTTCGCCGGCACGTCGGGGCGGGCCCCGCTGGGCCGCGCCGAGGTGACGCTGACGATCGACAACGCCGACGGCGCGCTGCCCATCGACTACTCCGAGGTGTCGATCACCCGCCGGATGTTCCGCGAGGGCGCGACCGAGTACGAGATCAACGGCAGCTCGTGCAGGCTCATGGACGTCCAGGAGCTGCTGTCGGACTCCGGCATCGGCCGTGAGATGCACGTCATCGTCGGACAGGGCCAGCTCGCCGCGATCCTGGAGTCCAAGCCCGAGGAGCGCCGCGCCTTCATCGAGGAGGCCGCGGGTGTCCTCAAGCACCGCAAGCGCAAGGAGAAGGCGCTGCGGAAGCTGGAGGCGATGCAGGCGAACCTGACGCGCCTCACCGACCTCACCGCCGAACTCCGCCGCCAGCTCAAGCCGTTGGGCAAGCAGGCCGAGATCGCCCGCCGCGCCCAGACCGTGCAGTCGGAGCTGCGGGACGCCCGGATGCGCCTGCTCGCCGACGACCTGGTCACCCAGCGCGGCCAGCTCGCCCGTGAGGAGCAGGACGAGGCGACCGCCCGCGCCCGGCGCTCCGAGGTCGAGGCCGCACTGCAGGTCGCGACCGTCCAGCAGAACGAGCTGGAGGAACTGGTCGCCGCGGACGCGCCGAAGCTGTCCCGCGCCCAGGACACCTGGTACCGGCTGTCCGCGCTGGAGGAACGCCTCCGCGGCACCGTGCGCCTCGCGTCGGAACGCGCCCGGCACCTCTCCGCGTCCGTCGAGGCCCCGCGCGGCGGCCGTGACCCCGACGAGCTGGAAGCCGAGGCGGAGCAGACCGCCGAGATGGAGATGGAACTCCAGGAAGGCGTCACGGAGGCCCGCGTCGGGCTGGCCGAGGCGCTGGAGATCCGCAGTGAGCTGGAACGCATGGTGTCCGCCGCGGAGAAGGCGCACCTCGCCGCCGTGCGGGCCATCGCCGACCGCCGCGAAGGCCTGGCCCGGCTGTCCGGCCAGGTCGAGGCGCTGCGCAGCAAGACGAACGCCACGTCCGAGGAGATCGAGCGCATGTCGACCGCGCTCGGCGAGGCCGTGCAGCGGGCCGAGGTCGTGCAGCTAGAACAGGCCGAGCAGGAGGCCACCACCGGCACCGAGGACGAGGGCGACCTCGGGCTCGACGACCGCCACCGGCACGCCGTTGAGGCCAACGAGGCGGCCAAGAACCGGGTCGAGGAGCTGGTCAAGGCCGAGCGGACCGCCGAGCGCGACATCGCGTCGTGGCGCGCCCGCGTGGACGCCCTGTCGCTCGGGCTCACCCGCAAGGACGGTGCCGGCGCGCTGCTGGCCTCCGGGTCGCGGCTGCCCGGTCTGCTCGGGTCCGTGGCGGCGCTGCTGACCGTGTCGCCGGGTGCCGAGGTGGCGCTGGCCGCCGCGCTGGGTCCGATCGCCGACGCGGTCGCCGTCGCCGGTGGGCAGGACGCGCTGGAAGCGCTGAAGCTGTTGAAGGAGAACGACTCCGGTCGCGCGGGCGTGCTGGTCGGCGGGGCGCGCGCGGCCGTGGACACCCGGCCGTGGCCCGCGCTGCCGTCCGGTGCTCGCTGGGCCGTCGACCTGGTCCAGGCCCCTGAAGGCCTGCGGCCCGCGCTGCACCGCGCGCTGGACCGCGTGGCCGTGGTGGACGGCCTGGACGCCGCCCGCGACCTCGTCCGCACGGCGCCGGACGTGCGCGCGGTGACCCGTGAAGGCGACCTGTTCGGCGAGGACTGGGCGATCGGCGGGTCCGGTCGCAGCCAGAGCGTCATCGAGGTGC
>JBDSAJ010000415.1:0-4398 GCA_039922235.1 Umezawaea sp. | reverse complement strand
TGGGAATCGGATCGTCGGCCCAGGCCGGGTGCCGTTCGTGGACGTCTTCCAGTTGTCCAGTGCGGTCGCGAGATTGGCCAGGTCGCTGGAGTAGGCCTCTTTCGAGTTCTCCGGCCACCACGGCGCGATGTCCTCTTTGGTCTGGTTCCACCGCTTGCGCAACGAGAACGCCGACCAGGACACCGCCGGGGTGAGTTGGTCACCGGACAGCCCGTAGGAGTGTTCCGCCTTCCGCTGCCCGAGGTTGGCCCTCACCACCGCCAGACCCCAGTTGAACGCGAACCGCTGCGCACCACAATGCGACCGCAGAGCGCTTTCCTGCTCCGCGGTCGGATCGAGCGCGAACCGATACGCCTGGATCACCATGACCATGACACCGTCACGGTAGCGCACGACACCGATACCCATTGCCGCCACCACGCAAGGACGCTCACGGTGCTGGCATTCGCTCACGTCCCACCCGGCAGATGCGTACCTCCACTCGGCAACGTCATCGTGAAACAGGCTCCACCCTCGGGCGCGGGTCCGGCGGTGATCGTCCCACCGAGCCGCGTGACCAGACCGTGCACCAGCGCCAACCCCACCCCCGTGCCGACCGGCCGGGTGGTCGAGTACTTGGCGTGCAGCGCTCCCCGGTCGAACGCGATCGCGTAGTCCTCTTCGGACAGTCCAGGGCCGCCGTCGCGGACTTGGAGCACGGATCCGAGCGACAGCACCACCGCTCGCCCGACGGGCGTGACGCGGAACGCGTTCTCCAGCAGCCCGTCCAGCACCTGCCGGATCCGCCGGGCATCGGTGCGCACCACGACGGGCGCCTCCGGGACTTCCAGGCTGAACACCACGCCCTTGGCCGCGCACCGCGCGTGCCACACGTCGGCGGCCGCCCGCACCACCGGCACGAGGTCGACCTCGGCGACGTCCAGCCGGAAGTCGTCCGCCCCCAACCGGGCCAGGTCGAGCAGGTCCGACACCAGCCGGTCGAGCCGCCGGGCCTCCTCCTGGATCGTCCGCCCGACGTCCACCACGTCGGTGCCGGTCACCACCCCGTCGGCCAGCGACTCCGAGAACCCGATCACCGCCGTCAGCGGCGTCCGGAGCTCGTGCGACACCGACAGCAGGAACTCGCGCTGCCGGGACTCGCTGCGCTGCAACGCGTCCGCCAGGCCGTTGACCGCACCGGCCACGTCGGCGACCTCGGTCGGCCCGTGCTCGGGTGCCCGCAGGTCCCGCCGACCGGAACTCATCGCCAGCGCCACCCCGGCGGTCCGCCGCAGCGGCCGCGACAGGAGGTTCCCCAGCGCCAGCCCGGCAACGGCGGCGATCAGCAGCCCGGACCCCAGCGCCAGCGCGATGTTCCGCACCAGCTTCCGCGTGGTGGTCGCCCCGTAGTCCGCCTCCTGCACCAGGGCGAACTTGTCGCGCACCTCCACGATCCAGCCGCCGGTCACGCCGCTCTTCCGGCCGACGTCCCGCACCGCCTGCACCGCGTTCGCGTCCCCGCGCAGGCCCCCGTTCGCGCCGATCCGCACGACGGAGATCTGCTGCCCCTGCAACACCGCGACGACCCGACCGCGCGGCGTCTCCCCGAGCTGGTCGGCCACGGTGTCCGCCTGGTTCGCCAACGCCGTCCGGCTCACCTCGCGCGCGGTGTTCACCACCAGCCGCACGGAGACCAGCCCGGCGATGATCACCGCGATCCCGGCGACCGCGAGGCACAGCGCGGTGATCCGGAACGCGAGACTGGACCTCACGGCGCCTCCACCGAGTAGCCGACGCCTCGGACCGTGCGGATCGGGCTGTGGGCGCCGAGCTTCGCGCGGAGCTGGGCGACGTGCACGTCCACCGTGCGCGTGCCCGAGACGGCCGCGTACCCCCACACCGCGCTGAGCAGCTGTTCCCGTTCGAACACCCGGCCGGGGTGCCGCATCAGGTGCGCCAGCAGCTCGAACTCGGTCGACGTCAGCGGCACCTCGTCCTCACCCGCCCACACGCGCCGCCGCTCGGCGTCCAACCGCACGGCGCCCACGACCTGCTCCGGCGCGCTCGCGTGCGCACCGCGCCGGAGCACGGTGCGCACGCGGGCAGCCAGTTCACGGGGGCTGAAGGGCTTGGTGACGTAGTCGTCCGCCCCCATCTCCAGTCCGAGCACGCGGTCGACCTCGTCGTCCCGCGCCGTCACGAACAGCACCGGCGTCCAGTCGCCGGCGGCCCGCATGGTCCGGCACACCTCGACCCCGTCCATGCCCGGCAGGCCCACGTCGAGCAGCACCGCGACCGGTTTCAGCCGGCGCACCGCCGCCAGCGCCGCCAGCCCGTCGGACTCGACGTGCACGCCGAACCCGTCCCGGCGCAGGTACAGCGAGATCAGGTCGGAGATGGCGCGTTCATCCTCGACCACCAGCACGAGGCCGCGGGCAGACTGGTCCGGTTGCACGGTGGGCCATGCTGTCACGGTTCGTCGAGATCGGCCTCGACGCCGTTCAGCGTCGACTCGATGCTGCTCAACTCACCGTCCGGATTGCCCGTGCGCGGAGTGGCCTCGTCCTGGCACCCCGACAGCCCTACCGCGGCCATCAGCGCGAAGACGACTACCAGCGCTCTCACTTGGTGCCGCCGGGGTAGGCGCAGTGCTCGGCCTGGAACGCGTCGATGCGCTTCTGCGCGTCGGACAGCTTCGTCACCTTCTCGCCCCGCAGGTCCTTGCGCGCGTCGAACAGCTTCGCCTTGGCTTCCTTGCCCGCGTCCCGAGCGGCCTTGGCCTGCGCCTCCAACCACTTCGTCGAGCCACGCGTGTTCGCGTCCCCGTTGATCCGGTCGGTCGCGGCCTTGATCCGCGCCTCGATCTTCGGCACCCGCTCCTCGCAGCGCTTCTTCACCTGATCGGCACTGATCGTCATGGGCGCGGGGCCCGTCGGGGTCTCGTCGGCGCTCGCGATGCCGGACAGTGCGAGGCCCAGTGCCGCGGTGCTGCCCGCGACGGCGATGATTCGAGTCCAAGTGGTCATGGGGAGAACTCTGACCGGCTTCGATGAGCACACCGTCCGGCGGATGTTCGGGTTCTGCAAAGGTCGGTCAGGGGACTTGGTCGCGCCACAGCAGCGCCACCCCGTGACCCGGAAGGAGCCACGACCGGACCTCCAGGTCACCCAGTTCCTCTGCTCGCAACCACCGCGCGGACGAGGTGTTCGACCGGAACGTGAACGGCACGATCCGGAACTCCCTGGTGGGGGCATCGTCGAGCGCCAGTTCCTTGGCGTTCATGGTGATCCGCTCGACGTAGCAGGGGTACGGCGACTGCCAGTAGCAGTACCCGTCGTCGATCCGCTGGCGCGTGGTGGACCGCACGGTCAACCGCTCGATCGCCCGCACCACGTGGTCGTCGTCCGCGATGCCGCTCAGGTCGCACTTGAAGATCCGCAAGTCGCTCATGTGGTTGCGCGGGTTCTGCCGGGGCATCGCGCCCATCGACTCCCGGAAGAACGTCAGGTAGTCGGCCCACTGGCCGAAGTTCACGTGCTGGAGGCTGATCCGGCTCGACTCGGCGACCTGGCGCTGCCCCTCGCCGTCGATGTAGTCGATGCCGATCCGCACCGACTGGACCATGTCCTCGGTGGAGTCCTGGAACAGCGCGGTGTCCGGGATGAACCACATCTCGAACAGCGGCAGCCGGGACCCGTTGATGATCGAGTCCCGGAGCAGGGCGTTGCTCGTGGCGAAGATGATGAACTGGTCAACGGCCACGTTCTTCTTGAAGCTGTAGCTCACCGTCGACGTCAGGTGGTAGGTCTCGTAGTCGACGGCCCGCAGCTCGTAGTCGACGGTCGTGTGGGTGCTGATCGTCAGGTCACCGCCGAGCGGACGCAGCCCCTCACCGCCGAGGACGCCGGTCAACACGTCGTCGTTGGCGTCGTTCTCGCCGTAGATCGACGACAGGAGCGTCCGCATCACC
Organism: Umezawaea sp.; assembly: GCA_039922235.1. Classification (GTDB taxonomy): domain Bacteria; phylum Actinomycetota; class Actinomycetes; order Mycobacteriales; family Pseudonocardiaceae; genus Umezawaea. The sequence continues at coordinate 449 of JBDSAJ010000415.1, read as the reverse complement.
TGCTGCGGGAGCAGGTTCTCCACGATGCCCGGTCCGGCGATCCCGGCGATCTCCGCCAGCAGCCGCTGGTGCAGGTACACCTCGTAGACGGTCACCAGGAAGGCGGCGATCACGAGCAGCGGCCACAGCTCGAACAGCAGCCGGTGCACGACCTGCCAGCCGTCGTCCGCCGGACGCCAGAGCAGCACGACGGCGAGGTCGACGACGGCCAGCACCACCAGCACCAGCGCAGCGAGTAGCACACCTCGCCTGCCTCGCGGACGAAGGGCGCCCTGACCTGCCCGATCGTCCGTCACGCCGTCAGGTACCCCTCTCACCGCACGTCGTTCAATGGTGGGAGGGGGATCGGCGGTTCGCCAGGTCCGTTCGGCTGATCTCCCTGCCTAGTGCGGTGACCACAATCCTCACCGTGTTTCACGCGGCCCAGGTGGACCCCTCGTGGTGCCGCC
>JBDSAJ010000414.1:0-13486 GCA_039922235.1 Umezawaea sp. | reverse complement strand
CACGGCGCGTCTGGTGGGCACGAACACCGAGCACATCCTCGCCGAGGCGGGCTGGGTGCTCGGCTCGCGGCTGCGGCTCCCGCCGGGGCGCAACCCGTTCGGCGACGGCCTCGCGGCGGGGCGGGTGAGGGCCGCGCTGGAGCGGCTGCTGGGGCTCGCCCCGGTCACCCGGCCGATCCGCTGGCGCGACCAGTTGGTGGTCAGCGGGTGAGAACTCCGTCAGTTCCGTCGGCCAACGCCCAGAAAGAGGGGTGATCATTCACGTTTACCGCGATTGCGATCCGTGACAACCAGCTCGCTGTGAACTCGATTGGGTAATGCAGTTCCCCCGACGAGTGACATGGGGTGCCGAGCTGTTACCGGCGGAGCCGTCCCGCTCGATTATTTCGATGAGGGGTGGAGCCGCCGGTGTTCGGCATCAGCGGCCCTGACCGGCTTTCGGGGGAATCTGTGGAAGGGGAACACCAGATGAACAGCACCACCGCACGGCGTGCGGGAGTGGTGGCGTTCGGGCTCGCGGCCGGACTCGTCGTGTCGGCGACGCCCGCGCTGGCGGCAGGCCCGGCAGGGGTCGCCTCGCTGGGCTTCGTCGAGTTCACCAAGGCGGGGCGCAAGTCCTCGCTGCCCACCCAGGCGCCGTGCGCCGTCGACGGCGCGACGACCAACTCGGCGGCCGCCGCGAACGACCAGCCGGGCGTCAAGTTCGGCGGCGGCACGTCGTCCTGCACGACCGCGGCCGTGGCGCCCGACCGCACCGAGACGACCTCGAAGGCCGACGGCAAGGCGTTCGAGCTCACCGCGCTGAAGTCCGCCGACGGCCCGGTGCTGAGGATCGGGTCCTGGAAGGCCGTCTGCGTCGGCACCGAGAAGGGCACGGACGCGGGCTGGCAGCTCGGCGGGCTGGGGGGCTTCACCGACCTGCCCACCCAGATCCCGACGAACTACGTGCACCAGGTCAAGTCGACCAAGGGCGTCGTGCTCGCGAACGTGACGTTCAGCGAGGTCGTCCTGCCCGAGCCGAACGACGGCAGCCTCGCCATCAACGCCGTGCACTTCCGCTTCACGCCCGAGTCGGGCGTGACCGGCGAGATCGTCCTCGGCTCGGCCGCCTGTTCGCCGACCCCCTAATTAGTGCGGTGGCCGCAATCCTCACCGTGTTTCGCGCGGCTCAGGTGGATCCCTCGCGGCACCGCCCCCACGCCCCCGTACTACCAGTACGAGGACGGTGCCTGTGCCTCTTCGCCGGCGGGCGTGGGGGAGGCGGCACCACGATGAATCGCCCTGAACGGCACGAAACCCGGCAAGGGTTAGCGGCCACCGCACTTGGTCAGCCGACGCGGGGGTCGCCGCGCAGGGCGACCCCCGCGTCGCGCAACCGTTCCAGCGCGCCGTCCACGGTCGCCGCGGAGACGCCGGCTGTCAGGTCCAGCAGCACGGTCGTGGCGAACCCGGCCCGCGCGGCGTCGACGGCGGTCGCGCGCACGCAGTGGTCCGTCGCGATGCCGACCACGTCGACCTGGTCCACGTCGCGCACCCGCAGCCAGTCCGTGAGCTGCTCGCCGTCGCCGCTGCTGCCCTCGAACCCGGAGTAGGCGGCCTCGTACGCGCCCTTGGAGAACACCGCCTGCACGGCCGTGACGTCCAGCTCGGGGTGGAACGACGCGCCTGCCGTGCCCGCGACGCAGTGCACCGGCCACGAGTCGACGAAGTCGGGCGTCTCGCTGAAGTGGCCGCCGGGGTCCACGTGGTAGTCCCTGGTCGCCACGACGTGGTCGTAGCCGCCCTTCGCGATGTGGGCGGACACCGCCGCCGCCACCGCGGCGCCACCGGCCACGGCCAGCGATCCGCCTTCGCAGAAGTCGTTCTGCACGTCCACGACGATCAGCGCCTTGGTCACCGGAGCACCCCTCAGAGGAACGTAGTCGGAATCGCGGGCTCACCGCGGGACAGCTTCAGGCCCTCCCACGGCACGGTGACGAGCGCCGCCCGCAACCGTTCTCGGCTCTGGGCCAGCGTGGGTACCTGGTCGGTCGGCTGTCCAGCCCGCAACAGGGGGACCTGGAGCGGCCGGTCGTGCTCGCCGGTCTCCGGCTGCTCGCCGAACGGGTGCACGACCTCCTCCAGCGCCGTCCCGGTGTCCTTGTGCTTGCGCAGCGCGCCCTTGCGGCCGCCGCGCGACTCCTTGTGGGAGCTGCGCTTCGCGACCGGCCGCCCGTCGACCTCGACCAGCTTGTAGACCATGCCCGCCGTCGGCGCGCCGGAGCCGGTCACCAGCGACGTGCCGACGCCGTACGCGTCGACCGGCTCGGCCCGGAGTGCGGCGATCGCGTACTCGTCGAGGTCGCCGGACACGACGATCCTGGTGTTCTTGGCCCCCAACGAGTCGAGCTGCTCGCGGGCCTGCCTGGCCAGCACGCCGAGGTCGCCGGAGTCGATCCGCACGGCGCCCAGTTCGGTGCCCGCCGCCTTGACCGCGAGCGCGATGCCGTTGGTGATGTCGTAGGTGTCGACCAGCAGCGTGGTGCCCGCGCCGAGCGCCTCGACCTGGCTGCGGAACGCCTCTTCCTCCGTGTCGTGCAGCAGCGTGAAGGCGTGCGCGCACGTGCCTGCGGTCGGGATCCCGTGCCTGCGCCCGGCTTCCAGGTTCGACGTCGCGGTGAACCCGGCCAGGTACGCGGCCCGCGCGGATGCCACGGCGGCTTCCTCGTGCGTGCGCCGGGACCCCATCTCGATCATCCGGCGGCCGTTCGCGGCGCCGACCATCCTGGCCGCGGCCGACGCGATCGCGCTGTCGTGGTTGAGGATCGACAGCGCCAGCGTCTCCAGCACGACGCCGACGCCGAACGGCGCCCGCACGGACAGGACGGGGGAGCCGGGGAAGTACAGCTCGCCCTCGGGGTAGCCGTCGACCTCGCCGGTGAAGCGGTAGTCCGCCAGCCACGCCAGCGTGACCTCGTCCACGACGTTCGCCTCGGCCAGCTGCGCCAGCTCGGCCTCGCCGAAGCGGAAGTCGCGGATCGCGTCCAGCAGCCTGCCGGTGCCCGCGACCACGCCGTAGCGCCTGCCCTCGGGGAGCCTGCGGGCGAACACCTCGAAGACGCACGGCCGGTCCGCCGTCCCGTCGCGCAGCGCGGCGGCCAGCATCGTCAGCTCGTAGTGGTCGGTGAGCAGCGCGGTCGACATGGTCCGAGAGCCTAGGCGGGCCCTCGTCCGGTGCGCAGCGGATGCCGCTATGCGGTGCGCCACGGTCAGCCTGCCCCTCGAAGCGCCACTGGAGCGCGGGCCATGACACCATTGGCGGTATGACCACGCCCGTCGAGCATGAACGGACGCAGGTTGAGCCGGAAGGCGTGGAGGTCCGCGCCGAGGACAGACCATGGCAGGCCGTGGTCTGGAACGACCCGGTGAACCTGATGTCCTACGTGACGTACGTGTTCCAGAAGCTGTTCGGCTACAGCAGGGACCAGGCGACCAAGTTGATGTTGGACGTGCACCACAAGGGCCGGGCGATCGTGTCCTCGGGTACCAAGGACAAGGTCGAGGTGGACGTGAAGAAGCTGCACGCCGCCGGGCTCTGGGCGACCATGCAGCGCGCGTCGTGAAGAAGTGGAGCCGTGACGGCGACGTCGTCGTCGGCCGTTTCGACCGCCAGGAGGCGGCCGTGGTGCGCGGGCTGGTCAGCCAGATCCAGGACATGCTGCTGGCCCGTGCCGAGGAAGCGCCGCAGGACGAGCTGTCCGAGCTGACCGGTATCCGCACCGGTCCGTCCACCGCGCCGGACGACCCGATCCTCAGCAGGCTGCTGCCGGACTTCCACCGGCTGGACCCGGACGCGCCCGACCCCGGCGACCTCGACTCCGCCGCCGCGCTGCGCTCGCTGCACGAGCCGGAGCTGCTGGACCTCAAGACCGGGGTCGCGGGCGTCGTGCTGGACACCTGCCCGCCCGACGGCGGCGAGGTCCGGCTGCGCCCGGACCAGGCCGAGGCGTGGCTGGCCTCCCTCAACGACGTGCGGCTCGCGCTGGGTACCGCGCTCGACGTGAACGACGAGATGCCCGAGGAACTGCCGCCGGACGACCCGCGCTCACCGCACCTCGGCGTCTACCACTGGCTCACCTGGGTGCAGGAGACGCTCGTCGAAGCCGTCATGGCGTGATCACCGGCCTGGTCGTCGGCCGGTCCGCGGGGGTGACCGTCCTGCTCGTGCCCGAGGGCGCGGTGGCAGGCGTGGACACCCGCGGCGCGCCGCTGGGCACCCGTGAGCTGGACCTGCTCGACCCGCCGAACCTCGTTCAGCAGGTGCACGCCGTGTGCGTGCCGTCCGGCGGGACCAGGGGATTGGCCGCCGCTGACGGCGTCGTCCGCTGGCTCGCGGAGCGCGGCCACGGCTTCCCGGTCGGCGCCGAGCCGCACCAGGTCGTGCCGCTCGTGCCCGCCGCCGTGGTGTTCGACGGCGAGCCGTCCACCGCCGACGACGGCTACGCCGCGTGCGGCGCTCCCGTCGAGCTCGGGACGTCCACCCAGGTCGGTGAGCACGTCATCGGCGGTTTCGCACTGGCGGGCGTCGGGATCGTCGTCACCGACGCCGTGCTGACGAAGGCCCAGTGCCGCCGGATCGCCCTCTCCGCCCACGACGGGCTGGTCCGCGCGGGCCACCGCGGTCCCGCGACCGTGTTCGCCCTCGCCACCGGCGTGCGGGACATCGCCTCGCCGGTCGACCTCGACCGGCTGTGCACGGCCGCAGCGGACCTGCTCGACCCGGTGTAGTGCGGGTTCTCACACCACGGGATACCTTCCACCAGCACGTAGGATGAAGGTGTGTTGGTGATTCGCCGTGACCTGGTGGACGCGATGGTGGCGCATGCCCGTCGTGACCACCCGGATGAGGCATGCGGCCAGATCGCGGGGCCCGAGGGATCGGACCGCCCCGAGCGGTTCGTCCCCATGCTGAACGCCGAGCGCTCGCCGACCTTCTACCGGTTCGACGCGACCGAGCAGCTCAAGGTGCACCGCGAGATGGAGCGCAACGACGAGGTGCCGGTGGTCGTGTACCACTCGCACACGGCCACCGAGCCGTACCCGTCGCGCACCGACATCTCCTACGCCCAGGAGCCGGACGCGCACTACGTGCTGATCTCCACCAGGGACCCGGAGGAGCACGAGCTGCGCTCCTACCGGATCGTGGACGGCGTGGTGACCGAGGAACCGGTGCAGGTCGTCGAGTCGTACATGTTCGCCCACACCGGTCTAGACGACACCCCCGACGGTTCCTGAGCGGCTTCTCCGCTCGTTTCGCTGTCCGTCCCTTCTCGGAGGTTCCCGCATGGCCATCACCGTCTCCATCCCCACCATCCTGCGCACCCACACCGGTGGCCAGAAGTCCGTCGAGGCCGCGGGCACGACGCTCGCCCAGGTCATCGACGACCTGGAGGCCAACCACGGCGGCCTGAAGTCCCGCCTGGTCAAGGAGGGCACGCTGCACCGGTTCGTCAACGTCTACGTCAACGACGAGGACGTGCGCTTCTCCGGTGGTCTCGAAGCCGCCGTCAAGGACGGCGACAACGTGACGATCCTCCCGGCCGTCGCGGGCGGCTGATCCACTGTGGCCCGGTACGACTCGCTGCTCGACGCGCTCGGCGACACCCCGCTGGTCGGTCTGCCTCGGCTGTCGCCGTCGGAGAACGTCCGCATCTGGGCGAAGCTGGAGGACCGCAACCCGACCGGCTCGATCAAGGACCGGCCCGCGCTGGCCATGATCGAGGCGGCGGAACGCGACGGGCTGCTGACACCGGGCTGCACGATCCTGGAACCGACGTCCGGCAACACCGGTATCGCGCTGGCCATGGCTGCCAAGCTCAAGGGCTACGGCCTGGTCTGCGTGATGCCGGAGAACACCTCCACCGAGCGCAAGCAGCTGCTCGCCGCGTACGGCGCGCGGATCGTCTACTCGCCTGCCGCGGGCGGCTCGAACCAGGCCGTGGCGACCGCCAAGGAACTGGCCAAGCAGAACCCGGACTGGGTGATGCTCTACCAGTACGGCAACCCGGCGAACGCGCTCGCGCACTACAACGGCACCGGTCCGGAGATCCTCCGCGACCTGCCGACCATCACGCACTTCGTCGCCGGTCTCGGCACGACGGGCACCCTGGTCGGCGTCGGCCGCTACCTGCGCGAGCACAAGCCGGGCGTGCAGATCGTCGCCGCCGAGCCCCGCTACGGCGAACTCGTCTACGGCCTGCGCAACCTCGAAGAGGGCTTCGTGCCGGAGCTGTACGACGCGTCCGTGCTCACCGGCCGGTACTCGGTCGGCTCGTACGACGCGCTGCGCCGCACCCGGCAGCTCCTGGAGTCCGAGGGCATCTTCGCGGGCATCTCCACCGGAGCCATCCTGCACGCCGCCCTCGCCGTCGCCGAGAAGGCGGCGGGCACCGGCGAGCCTGCCGACGTCGTGTTCATCGTCGCCGACGCGGGCTGGAAGTACCTGTCCACCGGCGCGTACGCGGGCACGCTGGACGAGGCGTCGGAACGCCTCGACGGCCACCTCTGGGCCTGATCCGAGACACGGCCGCTCCACCCGGAACCGGTGGAGCGGCCGTGCCGTCCGCCATCACGCGGCGACGGGTCGCGCCCAGTCGATGTGGTGGCGCTGCTCCAGGCCGAGCATCTTCTCCGGTGTGAGGAACGTCTTCATCGCGAGCGGCATCATCACGCCCATGACCGCGCTCGCGACGGGCCCGAAACCCTTGGTGTTGTTGGTCCTCGCGCCTCGGGCCGCGACCTTCTCCACCCGTGGCCGCCGCAGGTCCTCGTAGGCGGTGAACGCGCTCGGGACGTCCGGCAGGTCCCGCAGGCACCGGGCGAGCTGCACCGCGCTCTCCGCGGCCAGCGACGCGCCCTGGCCGGAGCTGGACGACGGCGCGTGCGCGGCGTCACCGACGAGCACCATCCGGTCGCGGTGCCACATCGGCACCTTGGGCAGGATCTCCATCGACCCGAACGCGAACAGGTGCGCCGGATCGGTGTGCTCGACCAGTTCCCGGCAGGGCACGTCGTCGGCGTACACCTCGCGCAGCCGCCGCAACCACTCCGAGGCGGGTACCGCGCGGGCTTCGGCCGAGGTCATCCGGGCTTGGTGCGGGAGGTTGCCGAACCACGACGTGCGGCCGTCGGGCTGGATCCAGTAGCCGAGGAACGCCCGCCTGCCGAACACGAAGTAGGTCGCGTCCGGCACGGCGTCCACCGCGATGTCCGCCGCCGCGCCGAAGTTCAGCAGCGGCACGTGCGACGGGCCGGGCGCGGACGGGTCGATCAGCGTCCGCACGGTCGAGTTCACGCCGTCGGCGCCGACGAGCACGTCGGCGGAGGCGGTGGTGCCGTCGGCGAACCGCGCGGTGACGCCGTTGGCACTCTCCTCGACGCCCACCAGCCGCTTGCCGTGTTCGGTGTGGACGCCGTGCGCCGCCGCGTGGTCGTGCAGCGCCCGGTACAGCTCGGACCGCCACATGGTCCGGCTCGGCACGAGGTCCGGCAGCGCCTCGAACTCGGTGAGCACCCGGCCCCGGCCGTTGGCCATGACCGTGCGGCGCATCGGCAGCCCGACCGCCTCCACCGCTTCCCTCGCGCCGACGGCCTCCAGCGCGTCCAACCCGTTGGGCGCCACCGTGAGCTGGCCGCCGATGCCGTCGGCCGTCGTCGGGTACGCCTCGTACACGGTCGCCTCGATGCCCGCCTTGCGCAGCGCCAGCGCGGTCACCGGGCCCGCCAGCCCGCCGCCGATCACCAGTGCGGTCTTGACTCCACTCATGTCTCCCCCTCGAACATCCCCTGCCACATCCGGACGTACTCCGGCTTCCCGAGCTGCTCGACGAGGGTCGTGACGAACCTGGCTTCGGCGTCGAGCACGGCGAGGCGGTACTCCTCCTCCACCACGAACACCCACTCCAGTCCGCCGTCGGTGGAGGCCTTGACGTCGGTGCGGATCTGCTCCGCCTCCTCGGTCAGCGCCGCGAGGCGGGTGCCGAGCAGCTCCACCGCCTCGGCGGGGGACAGCACGACCAGCAGTGACAGCGCGACCCCGAACTTCGGGAACTCGTGCTCCGGGTGGGCGACCAGGTCGCGCAGCCAGTCGTACAGCTCGGTCTTCCCGTCGGCCGTGAGCGCGTAGATCGTCCGCTCCGGTCGCTGGGTGTCCCGCACCGTCCCGTCCTCGGCGATGAACTCGGCCTTCGCCAACTGCTCCACCACCATGTACAGCGAGCCGCGGTTGTACTTGATGTTGCGGCCCTTGTCCTGGAGGGTCAGCCGCCGCCCGATCTCGTACGGGTGCATCGGCCCCATCAGCAGTTGGGCGAGCACCGCCAGTGCGAGTGGGTTGGCCACCTTGCGCCGCTTCGCCACGACATCCTCATCTCGTAGTCAGGATCAACTATCCATGTCCAACTAGTCAGTGTCAACTATTACGACGGCCGTGCTCGTCCAGCAGAGGGTCGAAGGGGAAAACGTCAGCCCGCGAAGGCCGTGGACGGCAGGCCCGCCCCGATGCCCGGCAGGACCAGCACCGAACCCGACAGCGGCCGGGCCGTGAGCGCCGACTCGTCCAGACCCGCCCGAGCGGTCGTGACGTACAGGTCGGTCAGGGCGTCACCGCCGAAGCAGCACGCGGTGGGCTGGTCGACCGGCAGGGTGATCACGCGGTCCAGCACGCCGTCGGGGGTGTAGCGGCGCACGGCGCCACCGCCCCACAGCGCCACCCACACGCAGCCGTCCGCATCGACGGTCAGCCCGTCGGGACTGCCGTCGGTGCCCTCCACCGGGCACAGCGGTCGCCGCCCGGTGGCCTCGCCGGTGTCGACGTCGTAGTCCAGCACGTCGATCCGCTGCTCCGGGGTGTCGACGTAGTACATCCGGGTGCCGTCCGGGCTCCAGCCGACGCCGTTGCTGATGGTCACCCCGTCCAGCACCACCTTCGCGGCGCCGGTCGGCTCGACGCGGGCCAGCCAGCCGCCGCCCGGCGCGGAGTCGTAGCGCATGGTGCCCGCCCACAGCCGGCCGGCCGGGTCGACCGCCGCGTCGTTGCCGCGGACCCCGTCGCGGGCCCAGTAGACGAGCCACGTCTTGGTGCCGTCCCGGTCGACCAGCGCGATCCCGTCCCGCAGGTTGAGCACCAGGCCGCCCATCGAGCGGGGCTTCGCGGCGCCGACGTGCTGAGGCACGGACAGCACCGCGTCGTCGTCCCGCGCAGGCGCGTACCGGTGCACCTCGCCGGCCAGGATGTCCACCCAGACGAGGGTCGAGCTGGACCTGTCCCAGGTCGGTCCTTCGCCCAGTTCGGCCTGGATGCGCACCGCTACGTCGATCGACACGGGACCACCTTAGGTGTCCGCCCCTTTTTCGCGTTCCCGCACGTAACCTGGACGGGTGGACCCCACCCAGGTGCAGGAGCCGAAGCAGCTGTCCAAGCGGATCATCCCGCCCCGGCCGCTGCTGTCCTTGGCCGTCGTCGCGGGGTTCGTCGCCCTCCTCTTCGTGATCGAGGGCGTCGACACCGCGCTCGGCCACTCGCTCGACAACGACGGCGTGATCCCGCGCGACTTCAGCCAGTGGGACAACCTGCTCTGGTACCCGCTGCTGCACGCGGGCTGGAGCCACCTGACCGGCAACGCCGTGCCCCTGCTCGTGCTCGGCTTCCTCGCCACCTCGGGCGGCTTGAAGCAGTTCACCCAGGTCACGGTGGTCATCTGGCTGTTCAGCGGGCTCGGCATCTGGCTCGTCGGCTCGCCCGCGAGCCACATCGGCGCATCCGGGCTGATCTTCGGCTACCTGGCGTTCCTGCTGGTGCGCGGCATCTTCGCCCACGCCCCGTGGCAGATCGTGGTGGCCGTCCTGGTCTTCATCGCCTACGGCGCGGCGCTGTGGGGCGTGCTGCCCGGCCAGCCCGGCGTGTCCTGGGAAGGCCACCTGTTCGGCGCGATCGGCGGCGTGCTCGCCGCTTGGGGCGTGGCCAGGGACGCTCGCCGGGTCCCGACGCCCGTGCCAGCTAGTCTGCCGATGTGACTTCCGCGGACGACCCGATCGGCATCTTCGACTCCGGCGGCGGCGGGCTCACCGTCGCGCGGGCGATCATGGACCAGTTGCCGGGCGAGCGGATCCGGTACGTCGGCGACACCGCGCACAGCCCGTACGGGCCGCTGCCGATCGCCGAGGTCCGCAAGCACGCGCTGGCGCTCGCGGACCGGCTCGTGGCCGACGGCGCCAAGATGATCGTGATGGCGTGCAACACCGCGTCCGCGGCCTGCCTGCGTGACGCGCGGGAACGCTACGACGTGCCCGTGGTCGAGGTGATCGTGCCCGCCGTGCGGCGCGCGGTCGCCACGACCCGCACCGGCCGCATCGGGGTGATCGGCACCGTCAGCACGATCAACTCCGGCGCGTACCAGGACTCGTTCGCCGCCGCCCGCGACGTCGAGGTGACCGCGGTGGCGTGCCCCCGGTTCGTCGACTTCGTCGAGCGCGGCACCACGTCCGGCCGCCAGGTGCTCGGCCTGGCGCAGGGCTACCTGGAACCGCTGCAGCAGGCCGACGTGGACACCGTCGTCCTTGGCTGCACGCACTACCCCCTGCTGACCGGCGTGATCCAGATCGTCATGGGCGAGAAGGTGACGCTGGTGTCCAGCGCCGAGGAGACGGTCAAGGACGTCATGCGCGTCCTGAACGAGCGCGACCTGTTCCGCGACGGCGAACCCGACCAGCGGTTCAGCTGTACGGGCGACCTGGCGACGTTCACCAGGCTGGCCCGCCGGTTCCTGCCCCAACTGGGCGTTTCCTCGTTCCACGCCCTGGGTTGACGGGCGTCGGTGGTGGGTATCCGCAGCTCCCCACCACTTGGAGGACACGATGGCCACCGACGTAGTCGAGCTGATCCTGGCCGACCACCGCCGGTTCGAGGAGCTGTTCCGCGAGCTGCGCGACCGCACCTCGGACCGACCCGCTCTGCTGGGCGAGCTCGCCGAGCTGCTCGTCGCCCACGCCGAAGCCGAGGAGACGAAGGTCTACCCGGCGCTCAAGAGGTACAAGGAAGTCGACAACGGCGAGGTCGACCACGGGTACGAGGAGCACGCCGAGGGCCACCAGGCGCTGCTCGCGCTGATGGAGGTCTCCGACACCGAGTCGGAGGAGTGGGAGGACAAGCTCGAAGAGCTGGTCGACGCCCTCAACCACCACGTGGACGAGGAGGAGCGGACCATCCTCAACGACGCCCGCACCGAAGTCCCCGACGAGCGCCGCGAAGAACTCGGCCGGGACTTCATCGAGGTCCGCGACGAGCGGATCACCGACGGCTGCGGCGACATCGAGTACGTCCGCCGGGTCGCGAAGGCCACCGCCGACCGCGTCGACTGACACGCCCAGGCACTCGCGGGGATTTCGGGCCGTTCAGCTAGCTTCGCGGGATGTCCGACATCGAGGTCCGCCAGGCGGGACAGCACAGCTTCATCGCGTCGAACGGACGTGGCGCCGAGGTCCGGATCGGGCGCAAGGACCAGGAGGGCTCGTTCAGCCCGGTGGAGCTGCTGCTGGCCGCCGCGGCCGGGTGCGTCGCCGTCACGGCCGAAACCCTGGTCACCCGGCGGGTCGGCGAGTTCACCGCGCACGCGGAGCACGTGAGCGCCGAGGGCTCGCACGAGCTGACCACGGTGCCGGTGTCGCTCGACTACGACCTGTCCGGATTGGACGATGCCCAGCGCGAGGCGCTGGACACCGTCGTCCGCCGAGCCGTCGAACAGCTGTGCACCGTCACCCGGACGCTGAAGCGCTCGGCGACGACGCCCCTGACCCTGCCTAGCTGACGCCCACGCCGTCCCAGACGGCCGTCGCACCGCTGTGCCCGATCCGCACCGTCTGCACCGTGGTGGCGACACCCGTGCAGACGACGAGGACGGACATGACGATCGCGATCCGCCGCCACGTCTTGGGGATTTCCGTCGACTCGGCCGCGGCCGTCCGCTCGCGGTCGGCCAGCCTGCCCGCCACCAGCAGCAGCACCACCGCGACGCCGAAGCCCAGCGCGAACGGCAGGAGGTCGTTGCCCAGGTCCGCGTGCTTGGTGATCAGTGGGTTGTCCAAGCCCGCCAGCTTGGCCTGCAACTGCTCACCGGCTTCCTGCGCGAGCGGCACGGAGCCGACGCCCGCCAGCGTGAGGCCCAACACCGGCCACGCGTACCGCTGCCGCCACGAGGGCCGGACCGCCAACGCCGCCGCGCACACCGCTGCCAGCGGCAGCAGCACCACGACCGCGTGGACCAGGAGCGGGTGCGCGGGAATGCCGTAAATAGTCACCAGGTCGCCTGCGAGTGCCATGCTTCTCCCTACGCCGGTGGGCCGTTCCCCGGTTCACCTGGCGAGCACCTTAGGCTAATAGCGTGCTGAGGACCGATGGCAGGAACGACGACGTGCTGCGCGACATCCGGATCACCCGCGGCTACCAGCAGTGGCCCGCGGGATCGGTGCTGGTGGAGTTCGGCAACACCCGTGTGCTGTGCGCCGCGAGCGTGACCGAAGGTGTACCGAGGTGGCGAGCGGGCTCCGGCCTCGGATGGGTGACGGCCGAGTACGCGATGCTCCCCTCCGCCACCCACACCCGCAGCGACCGCGAGGCCGTGAAGGGCCGGATCGGTGGCCGGACCCACGAGATCAGCAGGCTGATCGGCCGGTCGCTGAGGGCGTGCATCGACCTGGCCGCGCTGGGCGAGAACACCATCGTGATCGACTGCGACGTCATCCAGGCCGACGGCGGCACCCGCACCGCTGCGGTCACCGGTGGCTACGTCGCCCTTGCCGACGCCATCACCTGGCTCGGCGCCGCGGGCAGGCTGGCCGACCCGAAGCCGTTGGCGTGCGCCGTGTCCGCCGTCTCGGTGGGCGTCGTCGATGGCCGTGTCCGCCTGGACCTCCCGTACGAGGAGGACTCCCGCGCGGAGGTCGACATGAACGTCGTCGCCACCGACGCGGGCACCCTCATCGAGGTGCAGGGCACCGGCGAGGGCGCTACCTTCGCCCGGTCCACCCTGGACAAGATGCTCGACTTCGCCCTGGAGGGCTGTGCCCAGCTGAACCGCCTCCAGGCGGAGGCGTTGGCCCTCCCGTACCCCGGCGTCCTGCCGGAGCCCAAGCCGAAGAAGTCCCGCTCGTGACCAAGCTCCTGCTGGCGTCCCGCAACGCCAAGAAGTTGGCCGAACTTCGCCGAATCCTCGCCGCCGAGGGCTTGGACGGCATCGAGGTCGTCGGCCTGGACGACGTGCCCGCGTTCCCGGAGGCCCCGGAGACCGAGCCGACGTTCGAGGGCAACGCCCTGGCGAAGGCGCAGGACGCCGCTGCTGCCACGGGTCTGCCGTCGATGGCGGACGACTCCGGCATCGCCATCGACGCGCTGAACGGGATGCCCGGCGTCCTGTCGGCCCGCTGGTCCGGCAAGCACGGCGACGACCAGGCC
>JBDSAJ010000413.1:0-9780 GCA_039922235.1 Umezawaea sp. | reverse complement strand
TGGTGCTCGTGGTCGGTGCGTCGGTGGCCGTCACGGCGCTGAGGGCCCCGTCCGGCACGGTGGACGCGAACGGGCTGCGGGCGCGGGTCATGGCGTCCACCGCGCAACCCCACCAGGGCACGGCGGTGATCACCGGATCGCTGCCGCTGCCCGCGCTGCCGAAGCTGGAGGACGTGTCCGCGCTGCTCACCGGCGTGACCACGGTCCGGTCCTGGTACCGGTCGCCGGAGTGGTCGCGGTTCGACGTGGTGTCCACCGTCGGCGAGCGCGACACCTACCGGACGCCCGACGGCGAGTTCGTCTGGGACTACGGCGCGAACCAGCTCACCCAGCTCGTCGGGTCGCCACCGGTGCGGCTGCCGCGCGCCGGTGACCTGCTGCCGCCCGACCTGGCCCGCAGGCTGCTGTCCACGGCGGCGGGCGACACCGTGACGGCGCTGGACGCGCGGTCGGTCGCCGGGCGGCGCGCGGACGGGCTGCGGCTCGTCCCAGCGGACCCGGACACCACGATCGGGCAGGTCGACGTGTGGGCGGACGCCGAGACCGGCGTGCCGCTGCTCGTCGAGGTCACGCCCCGCGGTGCGGCCCGACCGCTGCTGGTCACCGCGTTCGAGCGGTTCGACACCAGTCCGCCGGACGACACCGTGCTGCGGCCCGCCGTGGCAGGCGACTCGGGTTTCGCCACCGTCGAGGCGCCGGACCTGGCCGGGGCACTCGGGTTCCTGTCCAACGCGCAGCCGGTGCCGAGCCTGGCCGGGCGAGCACTGCGGGACAGCGACGGGGCCGGGGTGCGCGGGGTCGGTGTGTACGGGACGGGGCTGTCGTCGTTCGTGGTGGTGCCGGTGCCGCGGGACGTGGGGTCGTCCGCCGCGGACGCCGGTGCGAAGGCGGGCGCGGCGGACGAGGTGGTGTCGGGAGGCCGGATCGTGTCGTTGTCGGTGGCACCGCTGTCGGTGGTCGTGGTGCGGGCTCCGGTGCTGCGACGCTGGTACCTGCTGGTCGGGATGGTGGACGCGAAGGTGCTGCGGACGGCCGCGACCGAGCTGATCGCCCAGCCGGGGCGCGTCAGGTGATCCGGACCCGCGGGCTGACCAAGCGGTTCGGCCGGATCGTCGCCGTCGACTCGGTCGACCTGGACGTGGCCGAAGGCGACCGGTTCGGCTTCCTCGGCCCCAACGGGTCGGGCAAGACCACCCTCGTGCGGATGCTGCTCGGCCTCGTGCACGCCACGGCCGGAACGATCGAGGTGCTCGGCGAACAGATGCCCCGCCGCGCCGCTTTTGTGCTGCCCCAGGTCGGTGCGGTGGTCGAGGGCCCCGCGGCCTACCCCCACCTGTCGGGCAGGCGGAACCTGGCACTGTTCGACGCGGCAGGTCCCGGCAAGCGCCGCGGCCGGGCCGACCGGATCGAGGACGCCCTGGCACGGGTCGGCCTGTCCGGTGTGGACCGACGGCCGGTGTCGGCGTACTCGCTGGGGATGCGGCAGCGGCTCGGCCTGGCACAGGCACTGCTGCGCGCGCCCCGGCTGCTGATCCTGGACGAGCCGACCAACGGCTTGGACCCCAAGGGGTACGCAACTGCTGGGCGGGTCGTGAGCGAGTGTCGGCACCCGTGGGCGTCCGTGTGTGGTGGTGGGATTTGGTGTCGGTGTCGTGCGCTACCGTGACGGTGTCATGGTCATGGTGATCCAGGCGTATCGGTTCGCGCTTGATCCGACCGCGGGGCAGGAAGCCGCGCTGCGGTCGCATTGTGGTGGGCAGCGGTTCGCGTTCAACTGGGGTCTGGCGGTGGTGAGGGCCAATCTCGGGCAGCGGGAGGCGGAACGCTCCTACGGGTTGTCGGGTGATCAGCTCACTGCGGCGGTGTCGTGGTCGGCGTTCTCGCTGCGCAAGCGGTGGAACCAGACCAAGGACGACATCGCGTCGTGGTGGCCGGAGAACTCGAAGGAGGCCTACTCCAGCGGTCTGGCGAACCTCGCGACCGCACTGGCCAACTGGAAAGCGTCGAACGCCGGCACCCGGCGTGGGCCGAAGGTCCGTTTCCCCCGGTTCAAAGGGAAACGGCGGGCGATGTCGTGCCGGTTCACCACCGGCAGCTTCGGCCTGGTCGACGGTGATCGGCGGCATGTGCGACTGCCCCGGATCGGTGTGGTGCACACGCACGAGTCGACCCGGAAACTGGCTCGCCACGTCGAACGCGGCACCGCCCGCATCCGCTCCGTCACGGTCACCCACCAGGGTGAGCGGTGGTTCTGCTCGTTCTCGGTCGAGATCGATCGACAGGATCCGGCGTCGGCCCGACCCGATTCGGTAGTGGGTGTCGACCTGGGGATCACGTCCCTGGCGGTGCTGTCGACCGGTGAGGTCATTGCCAACCCCCGTCATCTCGAGGTGGCGCAACGTGAACTGCGGCGCCTGCAACGCCAGGCCGCGCGCCGCATTGGACCGGACCGCCGTACCCGGCGACAACCCTCACAGCGGTGGCACCGCACCCAGGCCCGCATCGCGCGCCTGCACACCGCCGTGGCCAATGCCCGTCGCGACGGCCTGCACCAACTCTCGACCTGCCTGGTTCGCACCCACGGCATGATCGTGGTCGAGAACCTCAACGTCGCCGGGATGCTGCGCAACCGTCGTCTGGCCCGGCATATCGCCGGGGTCGGCATGGGCGAGTTCCTACGTCAGATCGAGTACAAGTCCGATTGGGCCGGCGGTGCCGTGCATGTCGCGGACCGCTGGTACCCGTCCTCGAAAACCTGTTCGGGCTGTGGCACGGTGAAAGCCAAGCTGCGCCTGTCCGAACGGGTGTTCCGCTGCGACGAGTGCCCGCTGGTGCTCGATCGTGATCTCAACGCCGCCCGCAACCTCGCCGCACTCGTGGACGAGGTTGCGGGCGGCAGGTCCTCCCCGAGTTGCGGGGCGACCCGAAACGAGCCCGACGGAAACTCACGTCAGACCCGCATTGTGCGGGCAGCGGGTACTGCCACGGGAAGACCCGGACCCCGTCCGGGTCAACGCCGCCACCGCAAGGTGACGACTGCCTGAACAGAGCGGACTCACCTTCGCTCACACTTCAGGTAACGGATCCGGGAGATCCGCGACCTGCTGATCGCGTTGAACGAGGCCGGGACGACGGTCTTCCTGTCCAGCCACCTGCTGGCCGAGGTGGAACTGCTGTGCACCCGCGTCGGGATCGTGGACCGCGGGCAGCTGGTGTTGCAGGACGACTTGGCGGCGCTGCGCGCCCCGACGGGCCGGGTGTTGCTGCGGAGCCCGGACGCGGCGGAGGTGGTGGCCCTGCTCAACGGTCGGGTGGTCGACCGGGACGGGGAACGGCTGGTGGTGCGGCACGCCGACCCGGCCGAGCTGAACGCGCAGCTGGTCGGGCAGGGGCTGCGGGTGGCGGCGATCGAGGCGGAGCGGCGGACGCTGGAGCAGGTGGTGCTGGAGTCGACCGGGGCCAGCGGGGACCGGATCGACGGTCCGGAGGTGGTCGGGTGATCGGCGTCGAGCTGCGCAAGGTGGCGTTGCGGCCGCGGGTGTGGTTGAGCATCGGGCTGCTGGGCCTGTTGCCCGCGCTGGTGGCGGTGCTGCTGTCGGTGTCCGACCTTGCCCCGCCGCCCGGGCAGGGGGGTGCGTTCCTGTCAGCCGTGCTGGACAACGGGGCGCTGTACCCGGCGGCCGCGTTGGCGATGGTGCTGCCGGTGTTCCTGCCACTGGCCGTGGCGGTCTTCGCAGGCGACGCGGTGGCGGGGGAGGCGGCCACCGGGACGCTGCGGTACCTGCTGGTGCGGCCGGTGGCGCGGCCGCGGCGTCGCGGACGGCCTTGTCGAGCACCGCTGCCTGGGCGTTCAGGTCACCCGTGCCGTCACCGGGCAGGGTCAGCACGGTCGCCTCGCGGCCCGCGGCCCGCACCTGGTCGGCCAGCGCCGTGAGCGAGTCGCGGTCGCCGCCGTAGCCGGGCACCAGCAGGACTGGCCCCGGCCGGTCCTGCGCGGCCGTGGGGATGTCGACGTCGCGGGTCGCCGCGAACCCGACGGTGCCCGCGCCGAGCAGCACCACCGCGGCGAGGACGGCCATGAGCCTGCGCCGAGGAGCGCTGAGCGACGACCACCAGACCCGCATGACCCCAATGGTGCCCGCTCCACCCGTGGGGCGGCGGTCAGGAAAGCAGGCCGGGGAGTTCCGCGATCGCCGCCAGCACGAGCACTGCCACCACGGACAGACCTGCTGCCGCGACGAGTCCGATGGCTCGATCGCGGACCGTCCGGCCCAGCAGCACTGGCACCAGCGCCCCCACGACGCCGTAGGCGATGGCGTTGCCGTGGTAGCCCAGCACGAACTCGTACCAGAGCGCGTCCATCCCGAACACCCCGCCGAGCACCGCGGGACTGGCGACGCGGCGCCAACCCGTACCGGAGCGCCACCACGCACCCGCCGTGCCGAAGACCAGACCCGCGACCAGTGCGAGCGCCAGCCAGAACAGCGGGTAGGCCAGATCTCCCATGCCGTCGCGCACGACCTCCGCGAAGCCGTAGTACCCGACGACCGCGCCGACCTGCGTCGCCACCCCCGCCAGCACGGCCACCCGGCCCGCGACACCGACCAGCGCGCCCGCCGCGAACGCCGCCACCGTCCACACCGAACCGGAGTTCGACACGGCTTGCAGCGCGTCCGGCAGCACACCCTGGAGGACGTTGGTGAGCACACCGACCAGCAGCCCGCCCAGCAGCGCGAACCCGGTCGACGGCACCACGGCGGGCCGGTGGTTGGTGATCAGCACCATCGCAGTCTCACGCCCGTCCCCACCCCGCGGCATCGGCCGAGCGGCCGATGCCCGTCGGTCGAACGGCCAGTGCGTGGTCCTCAAGGGTGGGCGGACGAGCGATGCGAAACGTCATCGTGAACGCCTGCCCTGACCTCGGCGCCACCGCACGGCGGCGCCGAGGTCCCGTCTCACGCGGCGACCGGCGCCCGGTCCTTCAGGCCCAGTTCCGCGGTCGGGGTGCGGAAGGTTTCCTTGCCGGTGGCCACGGCCACGACGTTCACCAGGCACAGCGCGGCCGTGAAGATCGCGACGCCGACCCAGTTGGCGCTCTTCGGACCGGCGATCGCCGCCGAGATGCTGGGCGTGAACCCGGCGATGGCGAACCCGATCTGGGTGCCGATGGCCATGCCGGACAGGCGCACCCTGGCGGTGAACATCTCGCCGTAGAACGACGGCCAGACGGCGTTCGTGGCGCTGTAGACGACGCCGAACAGCAGGATGCCCACGGCGAACACGAGGGCGTAGTTGCCCGACGAGATGGCGCCGAGGTAGGCGAAGATGAGGACCGCGCAGCCCAGTGAGCCCCCGATGAACACGGGTTTGCGGCCGATGCGGTCCGCGAGCCCCGCCCAGAGCGGGATGGCGGCGAGCGCGACGACGTTGGCCAACACGCCGACCCACAGCATGGGGGTCCGCGCGAGGCCGACGGAGTTGACCGCGTAGGACAGCGCGTAGACGGTGAAGATCGTGCTGACGGAGGCGATCACGGCCGCGGCGATCACGCGGAGCACGTCGGCCCAGTGGTCGCGCAGCAGGATGGTGATCGGGAGCTTCGCCTTGGCCTGCCCGGCGACCTCCTGTTCGAAGACCGGTGTCTCGTCGAGCTTCCGCCGGATCACGAAGCCGACCACGACGACCAGGGCGCTGCACCAGAAGGGAACCCTCCAGCCCCACGACAGGAGTTGGTCCTGGGGGAGCGCGGCGATGGGCAGGAATGCCGCGGTGGCCAGGATCTGGCCCGCCTGCGTGCCGCTCAGCGTGAAGCTCGTGTAGTACGCGCGGCGGTCGTCGGGGGCGTGTTCGAGGCTCATGGAGTTCGCGCCCGCCTGCTCGCCCGCCGCCGAAAGCCCTTGCAGGAGCCGGAGTGCGACCAGCAGGACCGGTGCGCCGACGCCGATGTCGGCGTAGGTCGGCAGGCAGCCGACGAGGAACGTCGCGACGCCCATCAGCAGCAGCGTGGCCACCAGGACGCGCTTGCGGCCGAACCGGTCGCCGATGTGGCCGAGGAACACCGCGCCGACCGGGCGGGCGAGGTAGCCGACGCCGAACGTGCCCAGCGCGAGCAGGGTGCCGGTCGCCGGGTCCGACGTGGGGAAGAAGACCTTGCCGAAGACCAGTGCCGCGGCCGTGCCGTAGATGAAGAAGTCGAAGTACTCCAGCGCGCTCCCGATCCACGCGGCGACCGCCGCCTTGCGGGGTTTTCCTGAGGTGGGCTGAGCGGTCACTAGGGGCTCCTCTGTTGGTGCGCCGTTGCGTGAACAGTGGATTCGGGCTACGTACGTACTAGATAGTTAATAGTGGAGATGGTGAAGAGCGGCCCTGTCCGTGTCAAGGGTCCGACTGCGAACTCAGCGCGCGGTCAGGTAGCTCACGAGCATGTCGGCGAGCATCCGCCGGTGGTGCTCCCGGTGGGCCGGGTCCAGCATGTCGCGGTCGAAGATCACGTCGAACGTGTGCCGGTTGGCGATGCGGAACACGCAGAACGCGCTGATCGCCATGTGCACGTCGAGCGCGTCGACGTCGTCGCGGAAGTAGCCTGCGGCCCGGCCGCGCACGAGGATGCGGGTGAGCACGTCGAGCGCGGGGTTGGCCAGCCCGGCCAGTTCCGTCGACCGGGCGATGTGCTCGGCGCGGTGGATGTTCTCGATGCTGACCAGCCGCACGAAGTCGGGGTGCGACTCGTGGTGGTCGAACGTCAGCTCGGCGAGCTGGCGCAGCGCGTCGACCGGGTCGAGGTGTTCGACGTCGAGCTCCTGCTCGATGGACCGGATGACGGCGTACGCCCGCTCCAGCACCTCGACGAACAACTGCTCCTTGCCGCCGAAGTAGTAGTAGATCATCCGCTTCGTGGTGCTGGTCTTGGCGGCGATCTCGTCCACCCGCGCGCCGTCGTAGCCCTTGTCGGCGAACTCCCGTGCAGCCACGGCGAGGATCTCGGCCTTCGTCCGCTCGGCATCGCGCGTTCGGTCGACGTCGGTCGTGGACGGCAGCACTGCCACGGGTTTCCTCCCTCGCCCAGGTAGAGATCCCCACTGTAGGCGGCCTCTTCCGCGAACCGCCTGGGGTGGGGTACAACTAACTCACTAGTTCGTACATTGGGTCGGAGGTCGTCCGTGATCCGCACGTCGTTCCCCGACGCGGTCCGCGAACACGCCTGCCAGGCGGGCGACGCGGTGCTGGTCGGGCTCGTGGGCTCGGGCATCGGGCCGTCGCTGAGCCCCGAACTGCACGAACGCGAGGCGAGCAGGCTCGGCGTGCCCTACCGCTACCGCCGGATCGACCTGGACGAGTGGGGCCTGGCCGCCGCGGCCATCGGGGACGTCGTCGCCCTCACGCGCGAGGCGGGCTACCGCGGCCTGAACATCACCCACCCGTGCAAGCAGGCCGTGATCCCGCACCTGGACGGGCTGAGCGACGACGCGGCCGCGCTCGGCGCGGTCAACACCGTCGTGTTCGAGGGCGGCAGGGCCATCGGCCACAACACCGACTGGTCCGGCTTCACCCGCGGCCTGGAGGCGGGGCTGCCCGGCGTGGCCAGGGATTCCGTCGTCCTGCTCGGCGCGGGAGGCGCGGGCGCGGCCGTCGCGCACGGGCTGCTGCGCGACGGCGCCGGGACCGTGCGGATCTTCGACCTGGACCGGGACCGGGCGGACGCACTGGCCGCGTCCCTGCGCGACCGCTTCGGCCTCACCCGTGCCGCCTCCGGCGACGACCTCGCCGCCGCGCTCGGCGCCGCCGACGGGCTCGTCCACGCCACGCCGACCGGAATGGCCGCCCACCCCGGCCTCCCGCTGCCCGAACACCTGCTGCGGCCCGACCTGTGGGTCGCGGACGTCGTCTACCGGCCGCTGGACACCGAACTCGTCACCACCGCGCGAGCCGTGGGGGCACGGGTGCTCGACGGTGGCCGGATGGCCGTGTTCCAGGCCGCCGACGCGCTGCGGCTGTTCACCGGCACGGAACCCGATCGCGGCCGGATGCTGCGCCACTTCGACCTCCTGGCGCGTGCGACGCCGGGAGAAAGGCGGACGACGGATGTCCACTGAAACCCGCCGCGGGATCGCCACCGTGTGCCTGTCCGGCACCCTCGACGACAAGCTGACCGCCGCCGCGGCGGCCGGGTTCGACGGTGTCGAGATCTTCGAGAACGACCTCGTCGCCACGGCGTGGTCGCCCGCGCGGGTGCGCGAGCGGTGCGCCGAACTCGGCCTGTCGATCGACCTCTACCAGCCGTTCCGCGACTTCGAAGCCGTGCCACCCGCCGTGCTCGCCCGCAACCTGCGCCGTGCCGAGGCGAAGTTCCACGTGATGGAGCAGCTCGGCGTGGACACGATGCTCGTCTGCTCGTCGGTGTCACCCGACGCCGTGGACGACGACGACCTCGCTGCCGAGCAACTGCACGCGCTCGCCGAGCGGGCCGCGGACCACGGGCTGCGGATCGCGTACGAAGCGCTGGCGTGGGGCCGGTTCGTCAGCACCTACGACCACTCGTGGCGCATCGTGCGCACCGCGGGCCACCCCGCGCTCGGCGTGTGCCTGGACAGCTTCCACGTGCTCTCCAGGGAGGTCGACCCGGTCGCCATCCGGACCATCCCAGGGGAGAAGGTGTTCTTCCTCCAGCTGGCCGACGCGCCGCGGCTGCGGATGGACGTGCTCCAGTGGAGCCGCCACCACCGGCTGTTCCCCGGCCAGGGCGCGTTCGACCTGGCGTCGTTCGTCGGCCACGTGCTGGCCACCGGCTACCAGGGCCCGCTGTCGCTGGAGGTCTTCAACGACGTGTTCCGCCAGTCCGACCCCCGTGCCGCGGCGGTCGACGCGATGCGCTCGCTGCTCCTGCTCCAGGAGACGATGGGCCGCGACACCGCGCCGCCGCTGACCGGTCACGCGTTCACCGAACTGGACGTCGACGACGTGTCCGCGCCGGTCGTCGAGAAAACGCTGGCAGCACTGGGTTTCGGCCAGGCGGGCAGGCACCGGACCAAACCGGTGCGGCTCTGGCAGCAGGGTGAGGCGCGGATCGTGCTCAACCGCCGCGAGCCGGGAGGCGACGGCCAGGCCGCCGTCGGTGCGGTGGCGGTGTCCGGTGTGGACCCGTCCGGGTCGGCCAAGCGCGCCGAAGCGCTGCTCGCCCCGCTCCTGCCCGACACCCGTGGCGCGGGCGAGGTGACCCTCCCCGCGGTCGCCGCGCCCGACGGCACGGCGGTCGTGTTCTGCCACGACGACCACGACTGGCTGTCGGACTTCACCGCGCTGGAGGTGGACCCGACCGTGGGCGCCGGCCTGCTGGACACCGACCACGTAGGTCTCACCGAGCCGTTCGACCGCTTCGACCAGGCGGTCCTGTTCCACCGCGCCGTGCTCGGCCTGCAACCCGACGACCTGGTCGAGTTCGCCGCACCGTTCGGCCTGGTCCGCAGCCGCCCGGTCGTCGACCGCGGGCACCGGGTCCGCATCGCGCTGGACTCCGCGCTGCTGCGACGCGGCACCTGGGCACCCGACGTCCGCGAACCGCAGCACGTCGCCTTCTCCACCGCCGACGCCGTCGCGAGCGCGCGGACGATGCGCGCACTGGGCGCGCCACTGCTCAACATCCCCGACAACTACTACGACGACCTCGACGCGCGCTTCGCCCCGGACCCGTCGTTCCTGGCCGACCTGCGCGAGCTGTCGGTGCTCTACGACCGCGACGAGCACGGCGAGTTCCTGCACTTCTTCACCGAGGTGCTAGGGAAC
>JBDSAJ010000412.1:0-2543 GCA_039922235.1 Umezawaea sp. | reverse complement strand
CTCCTTCACGTACGCGCCGTCGTTGGCCTTGTACGTCTGGAAGTCGCCGTCCGGCGTGGTGTTCATCAGGTTCACCAGCGCGCCGTCGCGGTCCGCGTGCAGCAGCGAGTCCCACTCGCGGCCCCAGACGACCTTGATGACGTTCCAGCCCGCGCCGCGGAAGAACGACTCCAGCTCCTGGATGATCTTGCCGTTGCCGCGCACCGGTCCGTCGAGGCGCTGGAGGTTGCAGTTGACCACGAACGTCAGGTTGTCCAGCTGCTCGTTCGCCGCGAGCTGCAGCAGACCGCGCGACTCCGGCTCGTCCATCTCGCCGTCGCCGAGGAACGCCCACACGTGCTGGTCCGAGGTGTCCTTGAACCCGCGGTCGCGCAGGTAGCGGTTGAACCGCGCCTGGTAGATCGCGTTCATCGGGCCGAGCCCCATGGATACAGTCGGGAACTCCCAGAAGCCCGGCATCAGCCGCGGGTGCGGGTACGACGGCAGACCCGCGCCGAGCCCGCCGTGCGAGTACTCCTGGCGGAACCCGTCGAGCTGGTCCTCGGTCAGCCGACCTTCGAGGAACGCTCGGGCGTAGACGCCGGGGGAGGCGTGGCCCTGGATGAAGACCTGGTCGCCGCCGCCGGGGTGGTCCTTGCCGCGGAAGAAGTGGTTGAAACCGACCTCGTAGAGGCTCGCGGAGGACGCGTAGGTCGAGATGTGACCACCAACACCCACGCCCGGCCGCTGCGCGCGGTGCACCGTCATGGCCGCGTTCCAGCGGATCCACGCCCGGTAGCGGCGCTCGACCTCCTCGTCACCGGGGAACCACGGCTCCCGCTCGGTGGGGATCGAGTTCACGTAATCGGTGCTGGTCAGGGACGGTATGCCGACGCCACCCTCGCGGGCTTTCTCGAGGAGTCGGAGCATCAGGTACCGGGCACGCTGCTGACCGCCACCCTTGAGCGCGGCGTCGAACGACTCCAGCCACTCAGCCGTCTCGTCCGGATCGATGTCCGGCAGGTGCGCGGCGAGGCCGTCACGGATGACGCGCACCCGTTCGGGAGCGGTGCCGTTGTTCTGCGGGGCCAAGGGTTCTCCTCGCCAGGGTTGCAGCCGGCTGGTGCCGGCGTTCACTGCGGGTTCAGGCGGTTTGCCTGTCCATGATTCCTCATCGGCGCCCGTGCGACACCCCAGAGGACCCCTTACCGGCCAGTAGTTCTGGATCGTGTCCCTCGCGCGCGCGGTATGAGGTGTGTTCAGTGTGCGTCATCCGGTCGGGTGACCGTTCACGGGGGTCGGATTGCGGCGTGTCATGAGGTCAACGGTTGCGCGGAGGCCTGCTGTCAGTGTTCGCTAGCCGCGACAGGTGTTGATACATCGCGCGGCAGTCGAGTCGACTGCCGCTCTTGCGTAGTTGGAGGAGTGGAAGCCGTGGTCGCCGCGGGAGACGCCGACAAGGGCGGTGTCGCCGACAAGCTCGGGATTGCACCGGGCCAGGCAGTTCAGGAGATCGGCTGGGACGAGGACGTTGACGACGACGTTCGTGCCGCCATCGAGGAGAGGATCGGTGGCGATCTCCTCGACGAGGACGCGGACGATGTTGTCGACGTGGTCCTGTTGTGGTGGCGGGACGGTGACGGAGATCTGGTCGACGACCTGATCAACGCGACCGGTCCGCTGGCCGAGAACGGCGTGGTGTGGGTGTTGACGCCCAAGACCGGACGCCCTGGACACGTCGAGCCGAGTGAGATCGCCGAGGCGGTGCCGACCGCAGGGCTGTCCCAAACGTCCAACATCACCGTCGCCGAGGACTGGTCCGGCACGAGGCTCGTGCGCCCCAGTTCGGCGAAGGTCAAGCGCTGATCGGAGGCTGAACACGGGCACCCCGAGACGAACGGGGGCCCGTGCTCAGCCCTTCGAGGGAAATCGTTGTTCGCTCCGGACTTCACCCTCAAGGACCACAACAACCAGCCGGTGACGTTGTCGTCCTACTTCGGCGTGCGCCCAGTGCTGCTGGTTTTCTACCCGTTCGCCTTCAGCCGCACGTGCCAGGGCGAGTTGGACGCCTTGCGGGACGGGTTCGGCGCGTACGACGCCGTCCAGGTGCTCGGGATCTCGGTGGACACGCCGTACAGCCTCAAGGTGTGGGCTGAGCAGCGCGACTACCGGTTCCCGCTGCTCTCGGACTTCTGGCCGCACGGCGAGGTCGCCCAGGCGTACGGCACGTTCAACCAGGCGAAGGGCATGGCGAACCGCGGCACGTTCCTCGTGGACGTCGCGGGGGTGGTTCGCTTCGCCGAGGTGAACGAACCCGGCGAGCCCCGCGATCAGCGGGCGTGGGAACATGCAGTGGCCGCCTTGGCGGCCGACCAGGGCGTGTAGCTCAGCGGAAGAGCACTCGGTTTACACCCGAGCGGTCGCAGGTTCGAACCCTGTCGCGCCCACCAGTTTGACCAGGTAGAACAGCTCGATTCTCGACCCTGCGCCTTGGCTGTGACACGGTTCATGACACAGGCAGGGTTTATGCTCCCTCCGTGACGACCTCCCGGAAGGGCAGCCGG
>JBDSAJ010000411.1:0-12306 GCA_039922235.1 Umezawaea sp. | reverse complement strand
CACAGCCAGACCGGCCTGTGCCTGGACGCGAACGGTCAGGGCACGGCCAACGGCACGTTGGTCAACTCGTGGAACTGCAACGGGCAGGCCAACCAGAAGTGGAACCGCCGCTGACACAGGGCCCTCTCGCCGGATGACACCGGGCGCGGGGTGCTGCCCCACCTCGCGCCCGGTGTCACGGGCGAGTCACATGTCTGTGATTCCAACCGGCACCCCCCTTCGGTCGGTCGGAGATCTCCCACAGGTGGGGTGACAGGCCACCTCCCCGCAGGTGACCGTCCACCGAGGATTGATCGCGGGACCAGCCGGGGCGTCGATGCCCCCACCAGCAGTGGAGGAAGTTCCGTGGCAACAATGAGTCGTGTGCTCGTCGGCGTCGTCGCGCTGGCGGCGTTGCTCGCCCCGTCCGTGCCCGCGGCCGCCGCTCCCGACGTGGTCGTCGCGGCACCGGTCCGGGTGATGCCGTTGGGCGAGTCGATCACTTACGGGGACAAGTCGCCCGGCGGCTACCGCGTCGGGCTGTGGCAGAAGTTCGTGGCCGGTGGCTACGGCGTCGACTTCGTCGGATCGAGGACCGATGGGCCGAGCAGCCTGCCCGATCGGAACCACGAGGGCCACCCCGGCTGGGTCATCTCCCAGATCGACAGCAACATCACCACCTGGCTGCGCACCTACAACCCCCAGACGATCCTGTTGCAGATCGGCACCAACGACATGTGGCGCGACCAGCGCGGCGCGCCCGGCCGGTTGAACACCCTGGTCGACCGCATCACCACCCTGGCGCCCAACACGCGCGTGTTCGTGGCCACGATCACCCCGATCTCCGGCATGGACCCGGCCGTGCGCGCCTTCAACGCGACGATCCCGCCGATGGTGCGGAGCAAAGCCGGTGCCGGCAAGAAGGTGTACCTGGTCGACCAGTACCACGCGTTGACCACCGCCGACCTCGCCGACGGCGTGCACCCCAACGCCCGCGGCTACTACAAGATGGCCACCACCTGGTACAACGCCCTGCTCTCGGTGCCGGGAAGCATCGGTACCGGGCGCGCTTAGCCGTTCCTCGCCCCGTCAGCGCCCGCACGCATGACCAACTCCGGGGACGACACCCTGAACGTCCACAAAGGTCGAAAGGACCGGACCATGCGACGCTTGCTCACCATCGGACTGACCGCTGCCGCGGTGGCCACCGCTGGCATCGTCACCGCGAGCCCGGCACAGGCCGCCGCCTGCACCGGGTACGTCGGGCTGACGTTCGACGACGGACCATCCAGCACGACCACCACCGCCCTGCTCAACGCCCTCAAGAAGAGCGGGTTGCGGGCCACGATGTTCAACGAGGGCCGGTTCGCCATCGCCTCCCCGGCACTGGTCAAGGCCGAGGTGAGCGCGGGCATGTGGGTCGGCAACCACAGCTACACCCACCCGCACATGAACCAGCTGAACACGACGCAGATCGACTCGGAGATCTCCCGCACCCAGCAGGCCATCGCCAACGCGGGCGGTGGCACGCCGAAGCTGTTCCGCCCACCGTTCGGCACGAGCAGCTCGGCAGTGCGGTCCGTCGAGGCCAAGTACGGTCTGCGGGAGATCATCTGGGACATCACCACGGGTGACTGGAGCGGCGTGAGCGTCGACCGGATCGTCCAGGCGAACGCCAAGCTCACCAACGGCCAGATCATCCTCATGCACGACGGACCGGCCAACACGATCACCGCCATCCCGCGCATCGCGCAGGTGCTGGCAGGCCGTGGCCTGTGCGCGGGCATGATCTCCCCGCAAACCGGCCGTGCCGTAGCACCGAACTGACCGCGCGGGTGGGCGGCGGCTGCCGACCGCCGTCCACTCAGGCCGTTCGCGGCAGCTCTCGCCGCAACGGCCTGCGGTCCAGCACCTGTGACTTGGTCGCGAGCGGCACGGTGACCCTCGCGACCACGTCGTCCGGCGTCAGGGTGCGCCGCGCTGATGGGTACCGCTCACACCGTTCCTATGGACTGAGCGTGAGTGAGTCTTGACGATCAGACTCGCCTTGCTCGGCCGGACGCCCCGAACGGTGGTGAGCGTCCTGGTCGCCCGCGTTCACGCCACGGCCGGCGCGCACGGATCGTGTCCGTGGTCCGGTTGGGTGGGGGCGGGTTTCCTCGCGCCGCCGGGTGTCCGATGAGGCCTCCCTACGTGATCACTCCGGTCACGCAGGGGCGGTGCCGTCCGTCGCCGGATCGGATACCCGAGGGCACGTCGCCCGACAGCGACGCTCGCCGCGTCATGCCGGGAAACCTTGCGTGCTGGAGTAGCGAGTGGTTTCCGCCAGTGCGCAGCTCCCCAGCGGGACGTGTAGGCCGGGTCCACGGCGATGACCATGACGTCGTGTTCGGCGGCCATGGACACCAGCCGGGCACGGAGCCTCGCGGTCGGGAATCGGGAGATCAAGCGCCGGAACCACGTGCGGCGGCCGTGTTTCTCGCGGGTCTTCTCCTGAGCGAAGTCCAGGTCCTCGACGGCGATCGCGCCCGCACCAGAATGGCGGGTGAAGTGCAGAAGGCGAGTGAGGGCGTGTCGGAGTTGCGCGTCGCGATGCTCCGCGCGGCCCGACAGGTCGTAGAAGAACCGGTGTGGGTCACCGACCGGGTTCCCGTGCGTGTCCAGCCGCCAGGCGGCGAGGTGGTCGTCGTTCATGTCCACCCCGACCACACCACCGGCGGTCGCCGCGGTGAGCGGCAGGACCGGTGCGGGCTGGTGCTGCCAGGAGCCGGTCACATACCAGCGGCCACGGGTGACGTCCAGATGGAGGCGGTAGGCGACGGCCTGGTTCGCCTCGACCCGCTCGGCCCACTCGGCGCCGCGGTGCGGGAACACCACGCGGCACGACAGGACATACCGGCCGTGCCGCGCGTTCGCCAGAGCGGCCAACGGAGCCGGCAGCTTGACGCTGACCTCACCGTCCGGAGTGATCCGGATCGTCTCGTTACCCCAGCGTTTCCCTGCCTCACCATCAGCCCGCAGGAACCAGCGCTCGGACTCCCAGCGTTCCCTCCACTGCTCGGGCGTGAGCTCGGCGGCAGCCAGATTGTGCCGGGTGTTCAGCAGTTTCCGGCCGCCACGCACCACCCGCACCCGACCCGCGGCCCGATCCGCCTCGGCGGCGGCCAGCCGGTCCCGCAACGCCCGCAGACGACGTGACTTGACGAACCACTCCCGCCGACCGCGATACCCGCCCGGCTCGCGTTTACCGCCCTTCGACCCGATCGGCAACGCCAAGCGGCGTTCGATCATCGCGACACCCGCACGCAAGCTCTCCACATGCGCGGCCTGACACCGGCGGGCCAACGCCCACTGATCATGACTGGCCTTCGTGATACTGCCCGCCCACCGCGACGACGACACCGCCGTCAGGTCGCGCTTCCGGTCCGCCCAGCGCTGCGACGAATGAGCCAGACCATCCACACACCGAGACTTCAGATCACCTGCCGCCAACGAACCCAGATGCGCGCCCACCAAACACAACACCTGCTCATCCTCGGCAGACAAGCCCTTCAGACGGGTTCGGATCGCGACACCGGACGGGCCCGGCACGACGAACGACGGCGCGATCGTACGCAACACCCGCCCACCCGTCATGCGGGCGACCCTATCGAACACCTGAGCGAACCTGCCAGTCGGGTCGAACGCTCACCACATCGACCCCACACTCAACTCAATCGACATTCAAGCGCAACAGTTCAACACCCCTTCGAACGCGCCGATGTCCGGCTTCCCGTTGTAGAGGGCCCTTCCGGAGAAGTCCCGGCCCCCGTTGTCCGCGACGGCGATTCCCCTGTCCAGGGCCGAAGAGCCGGCCCTGACTCGCAACCCGTACGCCCCGTCGAGCCGCGGCCCGGTCTCCGGTGTGCCCGTCCCCCACGCCGGTGTCCCGACGAACAGCGGGTCCGCCTTGACTGCGTGCACGTCACCCGCGGGAACGGGCAGGGTGGAACCGCCGTACAGGTTGTAGTCGTAGCGGATGGTCGGGCTGGTGGTGATCGACGCACCCGCCACCTTGGAGTAGATGATGTTGTCGCCGAGGTCGTACGCCGCGCTGAGATAGGTGCCGTAGCCGTAGACCACGTACTTGCTGCGGTCGTTGTACAGGGTGTTGTTGTAGATCTTCGCCTTCGCCGCCCGGTCGGAGTGCAGGTAGATCTGGTACCTGCTGTTGCCGGCGATCACGTTGTAGCGCAGCACGACGTCACCGAACGAGAACTGGCACAGCAGGACGCCGTCACCGTTGTTGTGCGAGTAGTTGTACTGGACCAGCACCTTGGTCGTGGCCTTGTCCGCGTCGATGCCGTTCGAGTCAGCGCCGCCAGCCTTCTGCCGCGTCTCGGCGACCTCGTTGGACTGGATGGTCACGTCGTCGGCGAAGTAGGCCTCGATGCCCGACGTCCCGGCCTGGTGAACAACGTTGCGGTCGATCAGCACGTGCCGGACGTCGGCGACGTAGATGCCGTTGCAGCCGTAGGACGTGCCCGCCTGGGTGATGTGGTTGCCCCTGATCACCACGTTCGTGTGCGGCGCGAACTTGCCGTCGGTCGGGCTCGTACGGGTTCCCCAGCCGGTGGACACCGCGTTGGGGCCGTCACCGGTGTACTGCTTGATCGAGATACCCGCGAACGACGTGTTGGCGATGCGGGAGTTCTGGATGGTGATGCCGTTGAGCACGGTCGGCGTCGACGGTGGCGTGCCCACGTTCGGCACGGTGGTGTCGAAGACTATGCCACCGGTCTTCTTCGAGCCGTCCCAACCGGTCTTGAACCGGATCCCCGGCGCGTTGCCCGCCGTGTCGCCGCCGATCCAGTTCACCTCGCCGGTCACGTCGTGGACGTTGACGGAGTCGAGGACGAAACCGTTGAGCTGCCTGCTGTTGTCGCCGGTGACGTGGATGCCCCGCAGGTCCTTCAGGTTCGCCCCCGGTGTGCCGGTCGACGGCGCCTGGTTGGTCACCTCCAGGTGCCGGAGCGTCCAGAACTCCTGGTTGGCCAGCCGGACCGCGTCGGCGACCAGTCCGCCGCCGTCGATCCGCGGGTCGGCCCCGTCGCCGTACCGGTCGACGGTGGCGGGAGTGCCGGACGCGCCGGCACCCTTCGGCCAAAGCTGCCCGCTCCACCGGCTGCCCGCGCGGAGCAGGATCCTGTCCCCCGCGCCGAAGGTCTTCTGGTTGATCTTGCCGAGGCTGCGCCACGGGTGCGCCTCGTCGAGCCCGGACGTGGTGTCGTCACCGCGTGAGGCGTCCACGTAGTACGTGGTCCCGGCCAGGAGGCGGTGATCAGGAGAGGCGAGACCGGTCTGGGGAGCGGCGGCGAGCAGCACCGCCGCCAGCAGCCAGGGGACGCTCGCCCGCGAAACGTGAACCGATCGACTGGGTGCAGGTAACACTTGTCCTCCACATGCGCCATCATGGGGCTGTGCTGGAAAGCGCATTCCACCATGGCGCACAACGATTCTCAAGAATCGGGCCGGCGATTGCGCCGACCGGGTCCCAGGCGTCGGGGGATGGTGCTCACCCACCGACCTGATGAGACGGACGCCCTGAGTGCTGGGGGCCGAGACCGGCGTCGCGGGGTGCGACGGGCACGTCCGCTCCGCGGAGTCCTCGGAGGTGGAGGACCAGCGACCGAGGTCGGGCTGGAGGGCGTCGACGCCTCTCGGGCTGAGCCGAACGGTGGCACCGGCACGGCAAGGTATGTTCGGGTGGTGTCCCCAGGGAGCCGCGTCCGCACCGCACCGTACTGGCCGCGCCTGTCCGAGGCAGGCCGTGACGTGCTGCTGGAGCTGCTCGTCCACGGCGCCCGGCCGCGCAGCGAACTCGCTGCCCGGCTGCACCTGTCCCGGCCCACGCTGTCCCGCGTGACCAAGACCCTGGTCACCCACGGGCTGCTGGTGGAAGGTGCCACGGAGCTGCGCTCCTCCACCGGCAGGCCCTCGGAGATGCTGCACGTGCACGGCGCGTCCCACCGGTTCCTCGGGGTCAAGCTCACCGCCGACCGGATGTTCGCCGTGGTGACCGACCTGACCGCGACGGTGCTCCACTCGGTCGAGCAGCCGCTGCCCAGCCGCGACCCCGACGAGGTGATCGCCGCGATCGCCGAAGTCGCGGCGAGGTTCCACGGGCTGACCGGCCTGGGCGTGGTCGTCGGCGGTGTCGTGCACGCGGGCCGGATCGCCCAGGCCGGTCACCTGGACTGGACCGACGTTCCGCTGGGCGAGCGGCTGACCGAGGCGACGGGCGTGCCCACCGCTGTGGACAACGACGTGCAGGCCCTCACCGCGGCCGAGCACTGGTTCGGCGCGGGCGTCGGGACGACGTCCATGGTGGTCATCACCATAGGAGCGGGGGTGGGCACGGGCCTGATCGTCGACGGCAAGCTGGTCGAGGGCTCCCACGGCCTGCCGCCCCGGTTCGCCCACATCCTCGTCGATCCCACCGGTCCGCAGTGCGGCTACAACCACCGGGGCTGCGCTTCCAGCTACCTCATGACGCAGATGATCCTCCGGCAGCTCGACGGCTCCCCGACCTACGACGAGGCAGTCGACCGGGTCCGTTCCGGGAACGAGCAGGCCAGGGACGTGTTCGAGCGCTCCGGCTACGCGCTCGGCGTGCTCATCGGCACCGCGGCCAACTTCCTGGACCCGCAGAAGATCCTGCTCAGCGGCGAGGGACTGCCGCTCTACGAGCTGGCCGCGCCGATGGTGCACAAGGGCATCGAGGACACCTACGAGGACGATCCCGCGCTGATCGACCTGGACGTGCAGTCGTTCGACTTCAGCGAGTGGGCCAGGTCCGCCGCAGCCCTCGCCATCAGGAAGAAGATCACCGACGCGGTCTGACGACAGGTGGTCGCAGCGCAAGGCGCCTCCGACCAGAAGATCGATTACGTGCCCGCCCGGTAGGGTGGGTGAATGCGGCAGGACGAGGGTGAGAGCTCGCAGCGCTCACGCCGGGCGAGCATCCGACAGGTCGCCGCCGCCGCGAGCGTGTCCACCTCCACCGTCAGCAACGTGCTGAACAACCCGGATGTCGTGGCCACCGACACCCGACGTCGGGTCGAGGACGCCATGTCCGAGGTGGGCTACGTCCGCAACGGCGCTGCGCGCCAACTGCGCGGTGCGCCGAGCACGATCGCCGGCTGCCTGCTGCTGGACACCGCCAACCCGTTCTTCGCCGAGGTCTCCCGCGGCATCGAGGACCGGCTCACCGAGGCGGGCTGCCTGCTCATCGTCGGCAGCACCGACGTGCGCGCCGCCTGCCCCTGGTGCTGCTGGGACACAGCCTCGGCTCGTTCGCCGCGCAGCACTACGTCCTGGACCACGCCCACCTGATCGACGCACTCGTCCTCGCAGGCACCACCGCGGTCGACCTGATGCTCGCGGCGCAGGCACGAGCCGCCGACCCGCTGCTCTCCCTGAACCAGGCGTTCCAGCCCATCCGCACGCCGTTCGACTGGCTCAGCCGGAACCAGCGGGCCGTCGACGCCTACCTCGCCGATCCCCTGTGCGGCTTCGGCCTCGACGCCCAGGGCATGGCCGACATCGGCGCCGCCTCGGCACTGCTCGCCCAGCCCCGTGGCATCCCCGTGAAACTGCCCGTCTACGTACTGGTCGGCGACCAGGACCCGCTCAACGAAGGGCTCTCCCTGAGCGATCTGCTGGTCGAGCGCTACCGCGAGGCAGGCCTCGACGACATCACCTACCGCACCTATCCCGAGGCGCGCCACGAACTGTTCCACGAGACCAACACCCAGGAGGTCGTCGACGACCTGTCCGACTGGCTGGACGGTGTCCTCCCGATCCGCTGACCGTGGCGGTGCAACGGTCGACCACCACGTCGAGGCAGGCGTGTGCAGGACGTGCCGACCGCCTACACCTGCTGGTTGACGAGGCCGGCGTAGTGGCCCAGGTTTCGCTCGACCTCGTCGAGGCCGATCTCGGCGATGGCCTTCCCGAGCAGCGGCACGCGTGCCTGGAATCCCGGCCAGGTGACCGATTCCGCGAACTCGGCCCAAGACGCCCGCAGGTCGGCCACCGGCGGCAGCGTCGACCGGTCGATCTGCGCCTTGGCGGCCAGGACGGCCGTCTTGTCGAAGGACCCGATGCGCGCCGCCACGTCGTGGACGAAGTCGTCGAGTTCGGCGTCGGGGACGGCCCTGGTCACCCAGCCGTACCGCTCGGCCGTGTCGGCGTCGTAGTCGTGGCCGGTGAGGATCGCTTCGAGCGCACGGTCTCGGCCCAGCAGCCGGGCCAGGCGGTCGCTGCCGCCACCGCCGGGGACGATGCCGACCGAGACCTCTGGCTGGCAGAAGAACGCTTCCTCGCGGCTGGCGTAGCGCAGGTCGAAGGCGAGGGTGATCTCGTCTCCGCCGCCCCTGGTCCGCCCGCGGATGGAGGCGATGCTTCCCTGAGCCGCCAAGGCGGAAAGGACGGCGAACTGCACTCGAACAGCAACACCGACCACGTCCCTTCCGGCCCGGACGTCCACGTCTCCGGCACCCCGGACAGGTACAACGACAGCACGGTGATCGAAAGGACCACCACGACCGTGCGGGGTATGCCCGCCGAGGTCGTCCGGATGGCGTCGAAGGTGAAGGTCACCTGGCAGGAGCGGCCCGGTCAGTGGGTCGTGGTGGAGTCCCCCACCCTGGAGGAGGCCGAGGTGATCCGCTATGCCAAGGACCTGCGGCCGGAACCACAGCCGATCCCCATGCCGTTGACCTTCACCTGGCTGCCTGCGGGCACGTCGGTCGCCGCCACCTCGGACGGGGCCACGGACGAGTTCGTGGTGTTCGCCGACAGCACGGGCAAGACCATCTCCGTCCACCGCACGGGCAACGAGGTCGGCAAGGTCGGCACACCGATCCAGGTAGGCGACCGCACAGGTCTGCTCAGCACGATGAACAGCGTCACGATCCTGTGGGTACCGCTGCCCGGCCACGGTTATCTCAGCGTCTCGGTACCCGACGCCGTGGGCTTCACCCAGGAAGACCTCGTCCGATTCACCCAGGGCATCACCAACGACTGAGGGCAAGTCGCGGCGGTGCGGTCACCGCGCCGCCGCCAGGGTCGTCACCCCCCGAAACCGCTCTCGATCACCAGCGGGCACCCATGACCTGACTGTGTCGTCGGTCACACGCAGGCATCCCTTGGGTGGCAGTAGCCGTCTCCAAGATCGCACGGCACACGACGTCCTCCAGGAGACGACCGACTACTCCAACCTGGGTCACACGCGGTCTTTCGGCGAACGCGACCGGAAGCGCAGGGGCATGAGCAGGATCGCCGCCATCGGCGCTTTTCCGCAATCGCAAGGGATGCCAACGGATAGGGCGATCGTTGCTGCAAAAATTATCCACTGAGGACGTCGGAACCACCTCGTGCGCCTTCGAACCACCCGTGGACGAAGGTGTTGCACCGCAACGGGAGTTCCTCACCGCGGACGACGGACGCGACCGGGACCGTTGGCGCAGAACGATGTGGGCGCTGGTGGCGATGTTCGCCGCGGCGCTTCTCACGGCGCTCGTGTTCGTGGTGCGCGCGGGTGACGCCGGCGCCTCCAACTGGCCGGTGAACTGGGAACTGCGGTCCAGCGACAACGGGGTGCTCTTCCAGTTGCTCCAAGACGTCGCGGCAGGCCGCGCTCTCGACTGGAGCTTCTCACCGCAGGTCTACGTCTTCCCCGAGTTGCCCGTGAGCGCGCTCGCCTTCGTGCTCGCGAGCGGCGACGTCTACGCGTACTACCTGCTCGTCGCGGCCATCAACAACGCGCTGCTGTTCGGCGCGCTCTACCTCGTCGTGCGCCTGCTCTTCCCCGGCGTGGACGTCGCGGCCCACCTCGCCCGCGCGGCGGTCGCCTGGCTGCCGCTCGTGATCCTGCCGCTCGTCGGAACGACGTGGATGTTCTCGTTCCACCTCGCGCCCACCTACTACTTCGGCATGTACCTCGTCTTGTTGGGAGCGCCCGCGCTCTACCTCGCGCGCTCCACGGGTGCGCGGTGCGCGATCGCCTGCGCGATCGCGCTGACCGCCGCGTCGAACCCGCTCGTCCTGGTGTTCGCGGTGCCCGCGCTCGTGCTCGTCGGGTTGCTCGTGGGGCTGCGGTTGGGCAAGCTTGCGATCGGGCGCCCGGCGTTGTGGCTCGGTGCGGTGCTCGCCGTGGCCTTCGTCGTTCGGTTCGTCGCCTTCTCCGGGCTGCAGGGCACGTCACCGTTCACGTACGTCGACCTCGAACTGTTCCGTGCGCGGCTCGACTGGGTGTGGCCGCAAGCCTCGGATCAAACGGGGGACTCGCTCCTCCTCACGGGTCTCGTCGCCGCCGTCGTGTGCCTCGCGGGCGCGGTGCTCGTCGCGCGGCTCTACTGGCGTCGCCGCGAGCCGCGCCACCTCGTCGCCGTCTGGTACGGCCTCGTCCCGCTCGTGGGCCTCACGGGCACGGTCGTGCTGCTCATCACGCACCAGTACTACCTGTGGCCGGTGCTCGTGGCGCCGATGGTCTTCCTGCTGCTGGCCGTTCCGTTCCGCGCCGTGCCGTGGACGCTAGCAGTCGGACTCGTCACGATCGCCGCGCTCGTCGTGACGACCTCGTCGTTCGGCGACGAGGAGCGCTACTTCGGGCACCGCTCGGCGGAAACCAGGTGCCTCGACGACGTGCTGCCCGTCGGCGACGAGGTCGGCTACGCGACCTTCAGCGACGCGCGTCGGCTGTCGCTCACGAGCGAGCGCGGCATCCGGTTCATCCCGCTCAAGTCGAGCGGTGTCCAGGCGACCTGGCTCACCAACCTCGACTACCCGCACGCCGAGACGGGCACCTTCTTCTACCTCAACGAGGCCTCGGATGAGCCCGTGATCGACAAGGAACTCATCAGCCGCTCCTTCGGTGAGCCCGACGAGGTCCTCAGTTGCGGCGACAAGCTGGCGATCTGGCGGTACAGCGACCCGGCGAAGCTCGCGCGCATCACCGGGCACTTCCACGTTCGGCCGCGATGACAGCCCCGTTCAGGTGAGGGTGATCGGGAGGTTCTCGAAGCCCCGCAGGATCCGGGTCCCCCGGCGGCGTGCACCGGGCAGCAGCCGCAGATCGGGGAACCGATCGAAGATCGCGCGGAGGCCGATCTCCCCTTCCATCCTCGCCAGGGAGGCGCCGAGGCAGTAGTGCCGCCCGGCGCCGAACGAGACGTGCTCGCGGGCGTTCGCGCGAGTGACGTCGAAGGTCGCCGGGTCGTCGAAGACCTCCGGGTCGCGGTTGGCACCGGCGAGCACGGTGCCGACGACCGCGCCGCGCCGGACGGGAACGCCGCAGATCTCGGTGTCCCGGACGCACAGGCGGCCGGTGAGCAGGACGGGCGGGTCGTAGCGGAGGACCTCGTCGACCGTGTTGCTCCACGAGTCAGGCCGGTTCCGGAGTTCCTCGAGTTGGCCGGGGTTCCGGGCGAGCAGCGCGACGCCGTTGCCGAGCAGGTTGACGGTGGTCTCGAACCCGGCGGCCAGCACCAGGCCCGCGGTGGCCTTGAGCTCCCGCTCGGTCAGCCCGACCCCGTCCTCGCGGGCGGTGATCAACTGGCTGAGCAGGTTGTCGGTGGGGTTGGCCCGCAGGGTGTCGAGGTGCCGGGTGAGCCAGGCGTCGAACTCCGCGAGGGTCGATTCGACGCTGCGGAAGACCCGCCACGACAGCCCGAGGTCGAGGCTCGGGGCCGCGGCACCGCCAAGGGCGAGCACCGTCTCGCGTTCCTCCGGCGGAACACCGAGGATCTCGCTGATGACGGTGACCGGCAGCAGCCCGCAGTAGGCCTCGATGAGGTCGACGGGTCGGCTCGGGTCGAGGCCGTCGAGCAGCTCGTCGGCGATTTCCTGGGTCCGCACGCGCAGTCGCTCGACCGCGCGGACGGTGAACACCCTGGTGACCAGCTTGCGGTACCGCGTGTGCGCGGGCGGTTCGCTGACGAGCAGCGACGGCGGCTCCACCGGGTGCAGCGCGTCCCTGGCCGACCAGGCCATGAGCTTGGCGAGCAGCCGGTTCTCCGGCGCGATCCGGATGGACCGGAAGGCGTCGCTGGACAGGATCTCCTTCACCGCGACGTGCCGCGTGGTGACGTGGCCGAACCGGGTGGCCGCCACCGGCCCGTGGGACCGGATCTCGTCGAACAACCCGGTCAGGTCGGCACCGGTGGTCGCGTCCATGGAGAGCCTGCCCTGCAGGTCACCCCGGCGTGCGGCGACGCGCAGCGCCACGCGCGGCAGCGCGTGGCCGACACCCCAGCGCGCGACCGGTTTGGCGTGCGCTTCCGC
>JBDSAJ010000410.1:0-5964 GCA_039922235.1 Umezawaea sp. | reverse complement strand
CCGCGACGACCGTGGACGTGCCCGTGGCCGCGTCGGCGTTCCGCATGGTGTGGCCCGCTCCCGGTGCCGGTCCGGCGCGCGTCGACGGCAAGGTGCGGGTGACCGTGCCGCCGCTGTCCGCCGTGGTGTTGAAGGCGACCGGCAGGCTCCCGGCGGCGGCGCCGACCCCGACGCTGGTGGTGCCGCCGGTCGGGACCGTGCTGGACCAGCGGGTCGAGTTGCGGGCCGACGGGATCGCGTCGCCGTTCGCGCAGGCCAGCTTCGTGGCCAAGGTCGAAGGCGCGCGGGAGTGGACGGCGCTGGGCACCGACGACGCCGCGCCGTACCGGGTGTTCGCGGACTTCGCGAAGCTGCCTGGCGCGGCCGTTGGCAAGGAGGTCGAGTTGCGGGTCGTGGCCAAGGATTCGGCCGGAGGGTTGGGCGCCGACGGCGCGACGGTCACCCTGGCCGCCGGGCCACCCGTGGAGGAGCCCAGTGGCCCGCAGAGCCCGGACTGGCTGGTGGTGCACTACAACCGGCCCGCGGGCGACTACGACGGCTGGGGCCTGCACGTGTGGGGCGACGTCGTGGACGCGCCGACGTGGGACGCGCCCCTGCCGTTCGCGGGCGAGACCGGGTACGGCCGGTTCGCCTGGGTGAAGCTCAAGCCCGGCGCGCGGTCGGTCGGGTTCATCGCGCATCGCGGGGACGAGAAGGACACGCTCGCCGAAGTGCGTACCTCAGCTGAGGCGACATCGGATGCAGGCGACCGGTTCGTCGATCCCGGCGTGACGCCGCAGGTGTGGCTCGGGCAGGGGAAGACGACCGTGTTCTCGTCCGAGGTCGCGGCGACGGGGCAGGCCGTCGTGCACTACGCGGGCGACACGACCGGGCTCGTCGCCCGTGTCGGCGGTGTCGACACGCCGTTCTCCGCCGGTGTGGCACGGATTCCCGCCACCGCGCCGGTCGAGTTCTCCCTGGTGCGAGGCGGGACGACCGAGATCACCGGCCGCAACGCGGGTTCGGTGTGGGTCAACGGCGGCAAGGTGTTCACCTCGCCGGCGGCATCGGAGAACCGGGCTGTCATCCACTACCACCGGCCGGACGGCGACTACACCGACTGGACGCTGTACCACTGGACCGGTTCGCTGGAGCCGAGTCCCGGCTGGAACCAGTCGCGGGTGCCGGACGGCTCCGACGGGTTCGGCGTGTACTGGTCGGTCCCGCTCGCACCCGGTGCGCCCGGACTGAGCAACATCATCCACCGCGGTGACACCAAGGACCCCGGCGCGGACCAGTTCCTGGACGTCGTGGGCACCGGCAACGAGGTGTGGTTCGTGTCCGGCTCGATGAAGGCGGACGGCTCCGCCTCCTACGTCCTGCCGCCGTCGACCGCTCCCGCCGCTGACGACGACCTCACCAAGACCAAGGCGATCTGGATCAGCAAGGACCTGGTGGTCTGGGACGTGCCCGCGGTGGCGACCGACGGCTACCAGCTGCGCCACGGCGACCGCGTGTTCCGGATGGTGCCCGACGCGACGCCGGTTCCCGCGAAGTTCCCGCACCTGGCGGGAAAGCCCGTGTACCGGGTCCTGTCGTCCGATGTGGACAGTGCCGTTCGTGAGCAGTTGTCGGCCGTGCACGTGGACTCGTCCGGGGCGATCCGGCACCGGACGGGCGTGCAGATCGCGGGCGTGCTGGACGACCGCTATGCCGCCGAGGCGTCGAAGCTGGCCTACGGTCCGACGTTCGACCGCGGCCGGGCGACCGTCCGGCTGTGGGCGCCGACCGCGAAGTCGGTGAAGCTGCGCCTGTTCACGACACCGTCCGGCGAGCCGATCCGCGTGCTGGACCTGCGGCGCGACGACGCCTCCGGCTCGTGGTCGCTGTCGGGCGACTGGAAGGACCGCTACTACCAGTTCGAGGTCACCGACGCCCGCCGCACGGTCGTCGTGACCGACCCGTACTCCGTGGCGCTGTCGGTGGACTCGACGCACTCGCAGTTCGCCGACCTCGCCGATCCCCGCACGATGCCCGTGAACTGGTCGCGCGACGTCGCACGGGGCTTGGACGGCGACCCGACCGAGCACGGCATCACCGAGTTGCACGTGCGGGACTTCTCCATCGGCGACCAGTCGGTGCCGGAAGCCGCGCGCGGGACCTACCAGGCGTTCACCTACCCGCGGTCGACCGGCATGACCCACCTGCGGGAACTGGCCAGGGCGGGCCTGGACACCGTGCACCTGCTGCCGACGTTCGACATCGCCACCATCCCCGAGCGCCGCGCGGACCAGCAGGCCCCGGCGTGCGACCTGGCTTCGCTGCCGCCGGACTCCCCGGCGCAGCAGGAGTGCGTGGCCGCGACCGCCGCCCGTGACGGCTTCAACTGGGGCTACGACCCGTTCCACTACGACGTCCCGGAGGGCTCGTACGCGACCGCCGACGCCCAGAACGGCTGGGCCCGGTCGAAGCAGTACCGCGAGATGGTGAAGTCGTTGCACGACAACGGCAATCGCGTCGTGGTCGACGTCGTGTACAACCACACGGCCGCTGCCGGTGACGCGGCCACGTCCGTGCTCGACAAGGTCGTCCCCGGCTACTACCAGCGGCTCAACCCCGACGGCTCGATCGCGAACTCCACGTGCTGCTCGAACACCGCGCCGGAGAACGCGATGATGGGCAAGCTCGTCGTCGACTCCGTGGTCCGCTGGGCCCGGACGTACAAGGTCGACGGCTTCCGGTTCGACCTGATGGGCCACCACCCGAAGGCGAACATCCTCGCCGTGCGCGCCGCGCTGGACGCCCTGACCGTCGCCCGCGACGGCGTGGACGGCAAGAAGATCCGGATCTACGGCGAGGGCTGGGACTTCGGCGAAGTCGCGGGCAACGCCCGGTTCGTGCAGGCCACCCAGGCGAACATGGCGGGGACCGGCGTCGGCACGTTCAACGACCGCCTGCGCGACGCGGTCCGCGGCGGCGGCCCGTTCGACGACGACCCGCGCGTGCAGGGCCTCGGCTCCGGGCTCGCGGGCGACCTCAACGCCTCGCCGAACAACGGCGACGTCCAGGCCAGGCTGCTCGACTACAGCGACCTGGTGAAGCTCGGCATGGCGGGCGCCATGGCCGACTTCCGCTTCCGCTCCACCGCGGGCCCGGACACCACCGGCCGCCAGGTGACCTACAACGGCTCACCCGCCGGTTACACGGGCGCCCCGGCCGAGGCGATCACCTACGTCGACGCCCACGACAACGAGACCCTGTACGACGCGCTCGCGTTCAAGCTCCCGGCGGACACCCCGATGGCCGACCGCGTCCGGATGCAGAACGTCGCACTGGCACCCGTCCTCCTCGGCCAGGGCCAGCCGTTCCTGCTCGCGGGCACCGAGTTCCTGCGCTCCAAGTCGCTGGACCGCAACAGCTACGACTCCGGCGACTGGTTCAACCGCTACGACCCGTCCCTGCACGGCAACGGCTTCGGCGCGGGCCTCCCACCCGCACCGGACAACGAGGCCAAGTGGCCGTACTCCCAGCCCCTGCTCGCCTCGCCGTCCCTGCGGCCCACTCCGGCCGACCAGCGCACCACCCTCGACAACACCCTGGAACTCCTGCGCATCCGCCAGTCCTCACCGCTGTTCACCTTGAACGACAGCGCACTGGTCCAGTCGAAGCTGACGTTCCCCGCCGCCGAGCCGGGCATCGTCGTCGCCCACCTGGACGACACGGTCGGCCTTGATGTGGACCCCGCCCGCCGAGGCGTCCTGGTCATCATCAACCCGTACCCGGAGTCCAAGCCGATCACCCTGCCCGCCGCCGACTGGTCCCCGCACCCGTTGAGCACGGACGCCAAGGCCACCGTGCTGGCGGGCGGCACGGCCACCGTGCCCGGCCGGTCGGTGGTGGTGTTGACCCGATGAGGGGAGTGTCGGCACTTGCTTGACCCGTGGTCCTCCGATGGGATCGATGGTCATGAAGATGACCAGCAGAGGCCGGGTGACCATTCCGATTGAGGTGCGGGAGTGGCTCGGCTTGGAGGCAGGGGACGAGGTGGACGTCGTGGCGGATGTCGATTCGGGGTGTGCGGTGATCACGAAGTCGGACTCGGGCTCTGGTCGCGCGACTCGACCTGCGGGCCACTTGCCCGATGTGAGGTGAACGACTTCCGGAGCAGGACGTGTGGCCGATGGCGTTGGCGCACTGCTACCCACATCGGCTGGCGGGCGGCATGGCCACCGCGCCCGGTCGCTCGGTGGTGGTCCTGGTCCGCTGAAAACGATGGCCATCGGAACGTTCTGCCAACGAATAGTTCTGCTCTGGACGATCGGGCTATGCTGGTCGGCATGACCCCGAAGAGCGTCGACCTCCTCATGCTGCTGAAGCTGACCAGCCACGCGCTGGAGACCGAGCTGTCGGTGCGGCTGGCGGCGATCGGTGTCACGCCGCGCGCCCAGTGCGTGCTGACGAACGCCCTGGCGGGGGAGCGGACGCAGAGCGAGCTGGCGGAGCTGTCGAACCTCGACAAGACCACGATGGTCGTGACCATGGACGCCTTGGAGAAGTCCGGGCTGGCCGAGCGGCGGCTGTCGAGCACGGACCGGCGCGCGCGGATCATCGTGGTGACGGACGAGGGTCGCGAGGTGGTGGCCAAGGCCCGTCAGGTGGTCGACGGGCTGTTCGGCGAGGTGCTGGGGTCGTTGCCCGCCGCGCAGGCGGAGGCGATGGTGGACGGGTTGTCCGGGCTCCTCGAAGGTCGGCTGGCCGAGAAGGTGCAGTGCGAGCACCCGCCTCGGCGGCGCGCGGTGAAAGCTGTCGTTAGTTAATAGATAGTCCCGTTCGGGACAATCTGCTACGGTCGCTTCTGGTACTGACCAACCAGGGGGACTGATGACTGACACCGCCCGACGGCCCGCCGACTCGAGATGGCTCGCCCTCGTGGTCCTGTGCGCCGGGATGCTGATGATCGTCCTGGACCAGACGATCGTGAACGTGGCGCTGCCCGCGATCCAGGCCGACCTCGGCTTCAGCCAGGCCGGGCTCGCCTGGATCGTGAACGCCTACCTGATCGCCTTCGGCGGTCTGCTGCTGCTCGCGGGCCGCCTCGGCGACCTGATCGGCCACAAGCGCGTGTTCGTGCTGGGCCTGGTCGTGTTCACCGTCGCGTCGCTGCTCTGCGGCATCTCGACGTCGCCGGAACTGCTGATCGGCGCGCGGTTCATCCAGGGCGTCGGCGGCGCGCTGTCGACCGCCGTGACGCTCGGCATGATCGTGAAGATGTTCCCGGAACCGAAGGAGCAGGCCAAGGCGATCGGCGTGTTCAGCTTCGTCGCCGCGGCGGGCGCCTCGATCGGCCTGCTCATGGGCGGCGTGCTCACCCAGGGGTTCAACTGGCACTGGATCTTCTTCGTGAACGTGCCGATCGGCGTC
Organism: Umezawaea sp.; assembly: GCA_039922235.1. Lineage (GTDB taxonomy): Bacteria > Actinomycetota > Actinomycetes > Mycobacteriales > Pseudonocardiaceae > Umezawaea. The sequence goes on along the minus strand of JBDSAJ010000410.1, from coordinate 564 downwards.
GCCGCGGTGCTGCTCGCGTCCCGGCTCATCCGCACGGAACCCGGCATCGGGATCGGCGAGGGCGCGGACATCCTCGGCGCGGTGCTCGTGACGGGCGCGGTGATGCTCGGCGTGTACACGATCGTCAAGGCCGAGACGCACGGCTGGGTCAGCGCGCACACCCTCGTGCTCGGCGCGGTCGCGGTCGCGCTGCTCGTCGGATTCGTGGTGCGCCAAGCCAAAGCGGCCAATCCGCTGCTGCCGCTGCGGGTGTTCCGCTCGCGCAACGTGGCGGGCGCGAACGCCGCGCAGATCCTGATGGTGGCGGGCATGTTCGGGATGTTCTTCCTCGGCACGCTCTACATGCAGTTCGTGCTGCACTACGACGCGCTCCAGATCGGCCTGGCGTTCCTGCCGATCGCGGTCTCCATCGGCACGCTGTCGGTCGGCTTCTCGGCTCGCCTCAACGCCCGCTTCGGCGAGCGGAACGTGCTCCTGGTCGGTCTGACGCTGATGTTCGTCGGTCTGCTGGTGTTCGTGCGGGCACCCGTCGACGGGAACTACCTGGAGCACCTGCTGCCGGTG
>JBDSAJ010000409.1:0-10269 GCA_039922235.1 Umezawaea sp. | reverse complement strand
TCCTGGTTCAGCGGGGTACCACCGCGGCCGGAGTGCGTGATACGAGCACTCCCCGAGTGCCCGCCACCCGCTCGTGCCAGCCGAGCTGGTCGCGGCGGAACGCCGGTGCGGCGAAGGTCCCGAGCAGCACCAACGCCACGACGGCCAGGTCGAGCCCGAGGCCGGTCCAACTGGTCAGCTGCGGCGACAGCAGCACCGAGTACGCGACGAGCCCGGTCACGCCCAGCAGTTCGCGCACCGCGATCCGCAGTGGGTCGGCGCGCCCGCCGTCGAGCCCGCGGATCCGGTAGCGCATCAGCCAGCCGCCGATCGTCCAGCCGCCGGTGGCGGCCGGGAGCACGATCCGCATCGCCACGGCCAGCGCGACCTGGAGCCAGGGGTTGGCGGGGAACAGGAGCCGGGCCAGCACCAGGAACACCAGCGCCTCGGCCGCCAGTGCGAGCGCCTTGCGCGGCACGCTCACCGTGCCCGGCCGGGCCACCGCATCGTCGGCATCGGGCAGCGCGGGCACGACGATCGCGACCGGCGCGATCATCCAGCCCAGCAGCGAGCCGGACGTGTTGGAGATCAGGTCGTCCACGTCGGAGATCCGGTACGGGCACGGGTAGATGCCGAAGTTCCCGGTGTACTGCACGACTTCCACGATCAGCGAGATGCCGAGGCCGATGAAGACCGTGGCGAGCACGCCCTTGCCGTACGCCTTGCGCAGCACGATCCCCAGCGGCACGAACAGGGCGGCGTTGAACGCCTGCTGCACGAACGCGGTCGACGTGACCATGCTGACCACACCGGACCGGCCGTACGCCGCCATGTTGTTGCGCATGTCGGTCACCCACTGGAACGGCACGGTCGACAGCATCTGGTCGCCGTGGCACAGGTTCGCCCGGTCCGGGAACGGCAGGAAGATCAGCGCGAGCGCGACCAGCCCGTAGGCCAACAACCCGTACAGCACGAACGCGCGCCGCGGCTCGATCCGGCCGTACCGGTAGTAGTGCAGCGCCACCAGCGGCAACAGGACCAGCGCGCCGATCCCCACGAAGGCCGCGAAGCCGGTGCGGACGTTCTCCAGGTACGAACTCAGCATGTCCACCCGTTCCACGGTCAGTCCCGTGGCTGTCTTCTACCCCCGCACGGGTCACGGGAAACGCGAATCCGGGCGGTTGCGCCGAACGCGCGGCGGGTTCGCTCTCGACGTCGGCCCGCCGTCAGGTCGTCGTGCGGTGGTCCGCGTACCTCTCGACCACGCGGCGGGTCACGCCGAGCCGGGAGTCGACCTCCAGCTTCCGCAGCAGCCTGGTCACGTGCAGCTGCACGGTGTTGCGCGACATGCTCAGCCTCGTCGCGATGTCCGAGTTCGGCCAGCCCGCCGCGACCAGGTCCGCCACGCGGCGCTCGACCTGGTCAAGCGGACCGCCGCTGGAGCCACCGCGGCCGCCGACCCGCCAGCGGATGCCGAACGGCTTGAGCCGCGACTCCGCCCGGCGCACGTCCCACGCCGCGTCGAGTCCGGTGTAGACGGTCAGCGCGTCGTAGAACGCGGTGTGCGCGTCCTCGGTCCGGCCCTCCGCCGCGAGGAGCACGGCCCGATCTTCCGACACCGCGGCCTGCTCGACCTTGCGGCCGACCGTGCCGAAGTGCTTGGCCACTGCGGCGAGCGCGACCGGGTCGCGCTCGACCAGCGCCCGGCACCACTGCGCCGCGAGCGCCGCCCGTGCGGGGGACTGCTCGCGGTCCGCGCCGATCTGGCAGGTCGCCAGTGCGGCCTCCGCCACGTCCGCCTCGCCGAGGTCCAGCGCGAGCCGGGTCAGGCGCGGCAGCCACTGGTGGCGCGGCACCAGCCGCGGGTAGTCGTCGTCCAGCAACGGCAGCAGTTCCCGCAGCGCCTGGTCCGGGCTGCCGAGCTGCTCGGCGGCGAGCGAGGCGGCCATCGGCAGGAAGTCGTCGCGGATCTCGGTCGGTGCCTGCCGGAGGGCGGCCGCGGACTTGAGGTGCGTCTCCAGCGCCGTCGAGTCGTCGCGGTGCGCGGCGATCAGCGCGCGCACGCCGTGCAGCAGCCGGAGCGAGCCGTGCTGCCGCACGCCGTGGAAGGTGATCTCGGGCCGGTCGCGCACCACCGCGTCCAGTTCCGCCAGCGCCTCGTCCCACCGGCCGAGCCAGTACTGGTGCACCGCGGCGGGCAGGTGCGGTCCGGTCAGGCCGCGCTGGGTGGCCGTGTCGCGGGCCGCGTCCAGCGTCCGGCTCGCCTCGTCCACCTCGTCGAGGTCGTGCAGGGTGTGGACCTTGTCCTCGGCCAGGCACAGCTCCAGGTCGACGTGGGCCGAGTCGCCTGCGATGGCGGTCAGCGCCGCCTCCACGTGCGCCAGCGCATCGCGGTGCCGCCCCTGCCTCGCAGCGTCCTCCCACTGGCGTTGCGCGGCGTACGCACGGGAGAACGGGTCGTCGCGGACCACTGTGGACGGTGCGACCTCGGCCAGCAGCGCCCGGTGCCTGGCCCGCCAGCGATCCGGCACGGTCGGGTCGGCCGACACCTGCCGCAGGGCTGCGGCGGCGCGGTCGCCCTCGCCCGCGCGGTGGTCGAGGTACGCGAGGACGAGCCGCATCTCGGCCGTCCGGTTCGGATCGTCGGTCGTCGCCAGCACCGTCCGCGCGTCGGCCGCGGGCTCCTCGTCCAGCCAGAAGCGCAGCCGCACCAAGCGGGTCGTCAGCGCCTCGCGGTCGCCGTCGCGCAGGCTCGGGCCCGTCACGGCGGCCGCCAGCAGTTCGGCCGCGAGTGCGGGCGATCGGCCCGCGATGGCGTTCGTGTGCGCCAGCAGCCACCGCGCGACCCACGCGTCCACGGGCACCGGACCACCGAGCAGCTGCTCGGCCACCCGCTCCACGTGCGCGCCCGCGGCGTCCAGCGTCTCGGCGGACTGCCGGTGCAGCGCCACCCGCACGGTCGCCGGGATGGCCTCGTACAGCGCGCGCCGCACGAGCGTGTGCCGGAACGCGAACCGCTGGCCCGCCTCACCGATCACGCCCGCCGCGGCCGCCTCCTCCACCGCGGGCAGCAGCTCGGAGGCCTGCCTGCCCATCACGGTCGCCAGGTCGCTCAGGTCGAACTCGACGCCGAGCAGCGCGGCCCACCGCAGCGCGTCCCTCGTCGTGTCGTCCAGGTGGTCCAGCTTGCGGGTCACGACGGTGTTCACGGTCGGCTGCGCCGGGTACCGGGTGTGGTCGTGCACGACGTCCGCGACGCCGTCGAACACGACCACGACGTCGTCGCGCACCAGCGCGTCGACGATCTCCTCCAGGTAGCGGGGGTTGCCGCCCGCGCAGTCGGTCGTGGCGAGCAGTTCCGCGCCGGGCTCGGTGCCGAGCAGCCTGCGGATCAGCTCGGTGGAGGCGTCCTCGCCCATCGGTTCGAGCCGCAGCAGCTCGCCGCCGCCCATCGACACCATCGTCCGCAGCGGGTCCAGTTCGGGGCGGCGCGGGTGCGGCCTGCACGAGCCGACCAGCAGCAGCGGCAGGTGCCGGGTCGCCTTCGCGAGCCGGTGCCACACCAGCAGGCTGGCGTCGTCGGCCCACTGGAGGTCTTCGAGCACCAGCACGACGGGGCCGTCCGCGCACAGTTCGTCGACGAAGCCGACGACGCGGTCCACCAGGCCGATCAGCCGGTCGACCGCCACCAGGACGGGGTCCTCCGGCGACCACGGGTACGCGGACTCGGCGGTCCGGCCGGGCAACCCGGTCGCGAACTCGGCCCGGCGGGGGTCCGGCGACAGCGAGTCGATGCCCAGGCAGGCCAGTACCAGGCCGAGCGGGAAGCGCCTGCCCGCCTCGTCGCCCGCGTGCCACAGCACCTCGCGGCAGCGCTCCACCGCGTCGGCCAGACCGGTCGCCAGCAGGGCGGACTTGCCGATGCCCGGCTCGCCCTCGACCCACACCGCGGTGCCCCTGCCGTTCAGCACGTCGTTCAGCGCGGTGCGCAGCGCGGACAGCTCGGACTCGCGGCCGACGAACACCTCGGGGTAGGGCGGGACCGGCGCCCTCGGCGCGGAGTCGGGCGGCCCACCCGTCCGGTCGTGGGCGGCGGTGATCTCGTCGTGCACCCGGCGCAACTTCGGGCCCGGCTCGATGCCGAGCTGCTCGACCAGCACCTCCCTGGTCTCCCGGAACACGTCGAGCGCCTCCTGCCCGCGCCCGGAGCGGTGCAGCGCGAGCATCAGCAGCGCCCTCGGCGTCTCGCGCAGCGGGTAGGCGGTGCTCAGGTCGACCAGTTCGGCCACGGCGGCCGCGAGGTCGCCGGACTCCAGCATGATCTCGGCCCGGCGTTCGAGGACGTCGAGGTGCAGCTCGGCCAGCCTGCCCCGGTGCAGCGCGGCGAACGGGCCGTCGATGCCGGTGAGGGCGTCACCGCGCCACAGCACGAGTGCCGCGTCCAGCGCCGCTCTCGCCGCCGCCGCGTCCCTGCGGTCCCAGCACTGCTGCGCGGCCTCGCGCAGCCGGTCGAACTCGCGCACGTCCAGCAGACCCGGTTCGAGGCGCAGGCTGTAGCCGGAGCCCGCGGACACCAGCATCTGGCCGCCGGTCCACTTGGAACGGACGGGTTCGAGCGTGCGCCTCAGCCGGGAGACGTAGGTGTAGAGGCTGCTGTCGACGGCGCCGGGTGGCGACTCGCCCCAGATGGCGTCGACCAGTTCCTCGCGCGAGACGACCTGGTTCGCGCGCATCGCCAGCACGGTGAACAGCGCCCGCTGGCGCGCGGAACCCAGCGCCAGTTCGGTGTCCCCCCGCCAGGCGCGCACCGCGCCCAGCAGCTGGACCCGCAGCGGTTCGGCTGACTCCGTGGACATCTCCGCCGCTCCTGGTTCACACGCCTGGGCGTCCCCCGCGGGCATCGCCGGTGCCAGATGTCCACTTTACCGGTCGTTGCGCCGAAATCCTTGCACGCAAAAGGAAACAACGTTGATGAACGAAGGGTTTGCGGCATCGAGAACGCCTTACCGGTCAGTACCAGAACGGTTGTGGGCGAAATGAGACGTCGTCGAGCAGTCCGGTGGGTGGAGGGGTCCAGAAGTGCTTCCGGGCAGCCATCGCAGGTCAAAAGGCCATGATGTGGCGAAATCGCGTGACTGGACCGGGCGGTTGGGGCACCCTCTCATAGTAAGTTCACGCGGCGTCAAGACTGCGGGCTCGATCGCGGGCAAGGCGTCAAGAGTTCGTAGAGGTCGCTTGTCCACACTTCGATTCAGAGATCGAAGTGTGGAGGCACGCATATGGCACGGGTACGGGTCGTCGTACACAGCACGGACCCCATGACCTACGTCGGGTTGACGAGCTACCTCAAGTCGCGCCCCGAAATGGTCGTCGTCGATCAGGACGAAGCAAGCCACGCCGACGTCGCCGTGTTCTCGACCGAGCGGCTCACGTCGGAGGCCATGAACCGGCTCCGGGCGCTCTCGGCGGAACGCACGGTGCCCACGGTCCTGATGGCGAGCGAACTCACCGAAGCGCCACTGCTCGCGGTGGTGGAGTGCGGCGTCGTCGCCATCCTGCCCAGGAGCGCGGTGACCGGGGAACAGCTGGTGGACAGCATCATGGCCGCCGCCGCGGGCAACGGCGTCATGCCGCGCGACATCCTCGGCAAGCTGCTCAAGAGGGTGGAGATGCTGCAGCGCGAGGTGCTCGCGCCCAACGGGCTCAACGTCGCGGGCCTGGAGCCGCGCGAGGTCGACGTCCTGCGGCTGATCGCCGAGGGGTGGGGCACCGACGAGATCGCGAAGGAGCTCCAGTACTCGGAGCGGACCGTCAAGAACGTCATCTACAACGTGACGAACCGGTTGAAGCTGCGCAACCGCGCGCACGCCGTCGCCTACGCGCTGCGGGCCGGAGTGATCTGACCGGGTAATGTTCGTATAGTTCACTGAAGTTCGTTTGGTTCACCGCACGGCCTTTTGTTCGTTCACCGCTTGGCCCAATAACCGCCGAGGAACCGCGCGCGAGCGCAGCGGTCCGGCGAACTCCGTTTCTTGCACACGGCGATCGACCGCACGATGGCCGAAAAGAGGACGCGCGCACCACATCGGGTGTGCGCTCGACAGATGGCCGGGGCGTCCGCACGCCTCGGCCATTCGTCGTTCCAGTACCTTTTTGCACGTGCATCTGCGCAAGCAGTGGAAAGTGCAGGCGGAGAAACCGCCCGGTGCGACGGAAATGATCAACGCCCGCTGGCCGAACGACCCATCTCGTGGTGGCGCTCGGCGATCTGGGACCTCGACCGGACACCGAGCTTGCCCAGTATCCGGGTGACGTGGGCCTGGACCATGCGGCGCGGCAAGGACATCCGGATCGCGATGTCCGGGTTGGACTGACCACCGGCGACCAGTTCCGCGATGCGGCGCTCCACCGGGGTGAGGGTGTCCCAGCCGGTGGCGCGGGCGGCCGCGGCGACGTCGTGGTGGATGCCGAACTCGTCCATCCTGGCTCGCGCCCTGGCGAGGTCCCACTTGGCGTCGAGCTCGGTGAAGATCTCCGCCGCCTCGGCGTAGGCCGCCTGTGCGGCGGCCCGCCTGCCCGCCTTCGCCAGCAGCACGGACACCTCGTCCAGCGCCGCCGCCAACTCCACCCGGCGGCCGACCTGGCGGTAGTGGTCCACGGCGACGAGCGCGGGCTCGGGATCGCCGGTGACCAGTGCCTTGCACCGGTGCAGCGCGGTGTGGGCCCGAGTCGGCACGGACTCGCGGGCCGCCTCCAGCTCCGCGACCTCCATGACCTCGGCGACCCGGTCCTGGTCGCCGAGGTCCAGCGCGAGCCGCAGGATGTCCGGCAGCCACTGGTGCCGCAGCATCATGTCCGCGTACGCCGGGTTGAGGATGCGCTTCACGGCGTCCAGGCCGCGGCGCACGTCGCCGCTCTGCACGGCCGCGAGCGACCGGGCCAGCAACAGGAAGTCGCACGCCTCGCGCTCGGCGGCCGTGACGACCAGCAGCTCGTCGGCGGCGTCCAGGTGTGCCGCGGCGGTGGGGCTGTCGTGGCGGTGCAGCGCGATCAGCGCGGACACGCCGTGCAGCAGCAGGCCGTTGGGACCGGGGTCGATCAGGCCGCTGTAGCTGATCGCCGGGCCGTCCTCGGTGACGGTGTTGAGCTCGAGCAGCGCCTCGTCCCACCGGCCGGTCCAGTAGTGGTGCACCGCGGCGGAGATCTGCGGTCCCGCCGGCAGGCCGTGCTTCACGGTCAGCTCGTCCACGGTCGCCAGCGCGGTGTCGACCTCGTCGAGCTGGTCGAGGTTCTGCAGCGTGAACATCTTGTTGTCGAGCAGGTTGAAGTACATCCCGGCCAGCTCGGGCGAGTTCACGACGGCGGTGATGGCGTCGTCCACGTACCGCAGGGCGGCCTGGTGGTCGCGGCGCACCGACTCCACCAGCCACAGCGTCTGCAACGCGTGCGCGATCAGGTAGGCGTCGCCGTTCGAGACGGCCTCGGCGTGCGCGGCCTTCCCGGACACCTCGGCCTCGTCCATGTAGGTCACGTCGCGGAGCAGGTGCGCGAGCAGCGACTTGTGCCGCAGCTGCCAGATCTCCGGTACCGACGGGTCGACCTCGACCTCGGTCAGCGCCCTGATCGCCATCTCCCGCTTGTCCTGCCGCAGTAGCGTGGCCGCGAGCAGCTGGCGCATCTCGGCCGAGCGCGTCGGGTCGGTGGAGATCGCCAGCACCTGCCGCGCCTCCGTGTCCGGGTTGCGGGCCAGCCGGAACAGCACCCGCACCAGTGCGGTGAGCAGCAGTTCGCGGTTCGGGTCGCCGGGGCCGACCAGGTCGAGCGACTGCTCCAGCAGGTCGGCGGCGATCAGCGGCGCGCGGTTCGACAGCTCCGCCGCGTTCTCCACGAGCCAGTCGCCGACCCACGGGTCCAGGTCCGACGCCGCCGCCACGAGCTGCTCGGCCACGCGGCTCGCGGGTGCGTCCGCGTCGGCCAGCGCCATGGCAGCCTGCTTGTGCAGCACACCGCGCATCGGTGCCGCGATGCTGCCGTACACGGCCTCGCGCAGCAACGGGTGCCGGAACAGCAGCCGCGTTTCGCCGCGCCCGAGCACGTTCGCCGCCATCGCGTCCTTGACCGCGCGGGCCACCTCGGGCACCACCCGGCCGGACAGCTCGGCGATCTGCGCGATCGTGGCCTCCGCGCCGAGGACGGCGGCCCAGCGCAGCACTTCGCGGGTGCGGTCGGGCAGCGCCTGCGAGGTCCGCTGCACGGCCGCGAACAGGGTGCGCGGCGCGTCGTCGGCCTGCGCCTCGTCCACGTGCGCCACCCCGTCGACCAGGTCGACGGCCCGTTCGCGGACCAGCGCGCCCACCATCTCCCGCAGGTAGAGCGGGTTGCCCGCGGCGCGCGCGGTCAGCCTGCGCAGCAGGTGGCCGGGACGGCCGCCGACCAGGTCCGCGGTCATCGAGTCCACGTCCGCGTAGGTCAGCGGTTCCAGGATCAGCACGTCGCCGTTGGTGGCGCGGACGCGGGAGCGCAGCTGGTCCAGCTCGGTGCGGCCGTGCCGCGACCGCGCGCACGTGACCAGCAGCAGCGGCAGCTGGCGGGTGGCCGCGACGAGCCGCCGCCACAGCGACACCGACGACTCGTCGGCCCACTGGAGGTCGTCGAGCACCAGCACGGTCGGCGCCCGGTGGCACATCCGGTCGACCAGCGCGAGCAGCCGGTCCACCGCGCTCTGGATCGGGTCGTCGCCATCGGTGCCGCGGCTGCTCGGCTCACCCGTGCGCAGCCTGCGAGCCAGGTCCGCGCGGTCCGGGTCCGGTGAGGACTGGTCGACACCGAGGCATTCGAGCAGCACCTGCAACGGGAACCGGCCCGCCAGCTCGTCGGCGACGGCCCAGCCGACGTGGCAACCCAGCCGCTCGGCGTCCGCGAGGCCGACGGCCAGCAGCTCGGTCTTGCCGATGCCCGGCTCGCCCTCGATCCACACCGTGCCGCCGACGCCCGCCGCGACGTCGACCAGCCTGGTGCGCAGCCGGTCGGCCTCGGCCTCGCGACCGACGAAGACCTGGCTGGTGGCGTGCCGCAGCACACCAGAAGCCGCGTCCTCGGGTGCGCCCTCGTCCGCCGTCGCCGTGCTCGGCGCGTCCTCGCCGCTGAGCACGACGGCGTGCGCGTGGCGCAGCGCGGGACCGGGCTTGGCGCCGAGTTCGCGCAGCAGCGTCTCGCGCGCGTCGCGGAACACCGCCAGCGCCTCGGCCTGCCGCCCGCCGCGGCTCAGCGCGATCATCAGCAGTGCCCGCAGCGATTCGCGCAGCGGGTGGTGCTGCACGAGTGCGCCCAGTTCCGCCGCCAGTTCGACGTGGGCGCCGAGCACCAGGCGTGAGGTGGCCAGCTCTTCGACGGCGGCGACCCTGCGCTCGGCCCAGCGGGTGCGCATGTGGTCGGCGAACGGGCCCGGAACCCCGGAGAACGGCTCGCCGCGGAACAGGCCGAGCGCCTGGTCCAGCGTGCCCGCCGCACCCTTGTGGTCGCCCGCCCCGGCCATGGTCCGCGCGCGGGCGGTCAGCTTGTCGAAGGCCACGGTGTCGACCCGGTGCGGGTCGAGCCGCAGCGCGTAGCCGTGCTTGGTGGAGAACAGCGTGTCCTTGCTGTCGACCACCCCGGCGTCGGCGAGGGCGCGGCGCAGTGCGGAGACGTAGGTGTACACGCTGCCCGGCGCGCTGACGGGAGCGGACTCGCCCCACACCGCGGCGATGAGCTCCTCGCGGGACACGGCCTGGCCCGCTCGCGAGGCGAGCACGGAGAAGACGGCGCGCTGCCTGCTGGGACCGAGCGGGATCTCGACGCCGCTGAGCACCGCGCGGACCGGGCCGAGCAGCTCGACCTGCACCTGCTTGCCGCTTGTTTCCTGCACCTTCACTGTTTTCCTCAAGGCGTCGGTGTGCTCAACTGGCTAGGAAGACCACCCCCGGACGCCTCTGGTGCCAACGGGGGCACGGGGGCGCAGCTGGGCCAAAGTATCAGGCCTGGTCGAGCCGGGCGATCCTCTCCCGCACCTCGTCCACGGAGAACAAGGACGGTCCGACACGGGCCATTCGGCCGTTCTCGATGAGTCCTGCTGCTTCTAGCCAGACGCCTCGGGCCTGCCGCTGGTTGCTCGAGTCGACCAGCGCGTCGCCCAGCAGCACCAGGCTTTCCACCTCTCCGACCAGGCTGGCCTGTGCGTGGTACAGGTCGACCGCCCGCCGGAAGCACGCGATCGCCTCGTCGTACAGGGTGAGCCTCGCGTAGGCCTTGCCC